>NZ_JBFAPP010000018.1:0-170045 GCF_040676775.1 Micromonospora sp. NPDC049523
ACGAGTCGGCCGTGTTCGGTGGCGACGCGTTGGAGTCCGCGGGTGATTTCGGCGAAGTAGGGGTCGGAGACGTCGTGGACGATGACGCCGACGGCAGAGCGGTGGTTGCGGGCGAGTAGTTGGGCGTGTGCGTTCGGGACGTATTGGAGTTCCTCGACCGCCGCCAGCACCCGGTCGCGCAGTTCGGGTGCGACCCGGCGGGAACTGCGGCTGACGATCCGGGACACGGTCGCGGGTGAGACCCCGGCGAGCCGGGCCACGTCGGCGAGGGTGGTCATCGGCGGCCTCCGTCCGGACCAGCTCCGGCACGCGTACGCGTTGACGGTCGTCAACGCCGGAGACTAGCGTCAGACGGGCCGCAGGAAAACCCTTTCCCATGAACGGTGGTCCCCATGACCGGCCAGTCAGCCCCGTATCCCCTGCCCCTGCCCGGTGGAGTCGGCGTCTCCCGGTTGTGCGTGTACGACAGCGTCGCCCCGGACGGCGCCGTCGGCGGTACGCCACACCTGCACCTGTGCTGCGCGGAGGCGTACGTGGTGGCGGCCGGGGCGGGGCTGGTGCAGACCCTGACCCTGGACGGGTACGCCGAGACGCCGCTGCGTCCGGGTGCGGTGGTCTGGTTCGCCCCGGGGACGATCCACCGCCTGGTCAACCACGGCGGGCTGGAGATTGTCGTACTGATGCAGAACAGCGGGCTGCCGGAGGCCGGGGACGCGGTACTGACCCTGCCACCGGAGGTGCTCGCCGACCCGGCCCGGTACGCCGCCGCCGTCGCCCTGCCCGGTGGCGGTGCGCCCGGCGGTGACCTGGCTGCCGCGTACCGCCGCCGTGACCTGGCGGTGCGCGGCTTCGAGGCGCTCCGCGACAGCGCGACCGGCGGTGATCTCGCGCCGTTGCGGGAGTTCCACGCCGCGGCGATCCGGCTGGTCCAGCCGCAGCTCGACGCCTGGCGGGGGCGTTGGCGCGATGGTGCCCTGCGGGCTGCCGAGCAGACCGGCCGGCAGTTGGACGCGTTGGCCCGGGGTGAGGCGCCGCACCTGGCGGACGCCGCCGTGTACGCGTTCGCCGAGCCGCGCGAGCAGGGCCGCCAGGGCATGTGCGGGTTGCTGAACACCTATCCGGTGCACTGACCACGGGGTGTGGTTCCCACCCCGCTCTTGCCGGGGAGCGGGGTGGGAACACACGTCTCAGGCCGGTCGCCGCCGACGACCCGGGGGCGGGTCGGGAATCCAGCCGAAGAAGCGGGCGTCCAACTGTCTGGTCGACAGCTCGGGCAGTTGCGTGGCCGCGCGGTCCTGGAAGTGGCGCAGGTAGACGCGCAGCTTCACCGGCTCCCGCCGGTAGAGCACCAGCAGGCGGCGCCGGATCACCGGGCAGGGCCACTCCCTGCGGCAGTCCACGCAGCGCCACCGCTCGTCGTTACGGTGCACGGCGGTCAGGTCGTCGCTGTCACTACAGGTGTGGGCGACGTCCACAGTCGACGGACTCGTCATCCACTGTCACCTCCCGATGCCCATACCAACATCGGGACGGGTGTGGGCGACGCACCCGAGGTGCGTCGCCCACGACGGAATCAGGCGAGCAGGGCGCGGAGCGCGTCGGCGTCGACGGGTACGCCCGACACCTGCCAGAAGTCGGTGCTCCCACCGGCATACGTCCCGCCGTACGCCTTGCTGCCGGGCTCGAAGCGACGGCCTTCGGCGAGCGGCCCGGCGTCGACGGTGTCGTAGCCGATCGCGTCGAAGAACGCGGTCACGGTCGCCTTCGCGGCCGGGTCGTCACCGGCGATGGCCAGTGCGCTGCGGTCGGCGGCGCCTACGGGCCGGGCCAGCTCGCGCAGGTGGGTGTAGAAGATGTTGTTGAAGCCCTTCACCACCTTGGCCGCCGGCAGGTGCTGTTGCAGCAGCTCGCTGCTGGTGGTCGAGCCGTTGTCGAGTTCCGGGAACTTCCCGTCGCGGTCCGGGTAGTAGTTGTTCGTGTCGATCACTACCTTGCCCGCCAGCGGTTCGACCGGCACGTTCCGGTACGCCTTCAGCGGGATGGTGACCACCACCAGGTCGCCGGCCTCGGCCGCCTCGGCCGGCGTCGCGGCACGGGCCGCCGGCCCGAGTTCGTCGACGAGTTCCCGGAGCGTTTCCGGCCCGCGCGAGTTGCTCAGCACCACGTCGTAGCCGGCGTCGACCGCCAGCCGGGCCACCGTGCCGCCGATAAGTCCGCTGCCGATAAGTCCAACAGTTGTCATGTCTTGGGCCAACCCCGGCCCCGGCGGCGACATTCCCCGAGGCGAGTGTCCCGCCCGTCGCTCCCAGTGCTGGACCCGGCACGCCCCCTCCGGCCCGAGCCCTCGGCATTGATAACGATCGCATCGATGATCGTTATGGGAAAGGCCTTGCCCAAAGCAGGACAAGCCTTCTACTGTCCCGAGAAAGCGCTTGCCCGCCCCGAGCGCCGACACCGCCCGTACACCCCACACCGCCCTCGTACAGCCCGACGGGACACCCGACCACCGAGGAGGAGTGCCCGTGTCCGACCGCACCCTGGACGACGGCATCGACGTGGCCGCCCCGGTCCAGCAGACCGGCGACGCCGCCAAGGTCGGTGCCGACCCGGCGGCCGAGCACCGGACCGGATCCGCCACCCGCACCGGCGCACAGTCACCGCCGGAACACCGTCCCCGCACCCGCCCCAGCCTCGGCAGCCGGCTCGCCCGGCTGGCCGACGCGCTCTGGCGCCCCGCCCTGCTGCTGGCCGCGCTGTTCGCCGTCTGGTGGTTCGTCGCCGCCCGCGAGTACGTGGCGAACTACCTGGTCCCGACGCCGGGTCAGGTCTGGACCACGATGGTCGACCAGTGGTCGTTCCTGCTCCGCAACACCTACGTCACGCTCTACGAGACGGTCATTGGCTTCGTCCTGGCCGCCCTGCTCGGGCTCGGCACCGCGATCCTGATCGCCTACTCCCGCACCATGGAGAAGGCGCTCTACCCGATCGTGCTCTTCGCCCAGGTCATCCCCAAGATCGCGATCGCTCCGCTGCTGGTGGTCTGGTTCGGGGTCGGCTTCACCCCGAAGATCGTGCTGGCCGTACTGATCGCGTTCTTCCCGGTGGTGATCTCCGGCGTGGCCGGTCTGCGCTCGACCGACCCGGAGCTGATCGACCTCGCCGCCACCATGGGCGCCGGACCGTGGAAGACGTTCCGCCGGATCCGCTTCCCGAACGCCCTGCCGCACCTGATGTCCGGACTCAAGGTCGCGGTGACGCTGGCCGTGGTCGGCGCGGTGGTCGGTGAGTTCGTCGGCGCCGACGAGGGCCTCGGGTACGTGCTGCTGCTGGCCAACGGCAACCTCGACTCGGCCCTGCTCTTCGCCGACCTGTTCCTGATGTCGCTGATCGGCATCGTGCTCTTCCTCGTGGTCGAGGTGGCCGAGGCGCTGCTCATCCCCTGGCACGCCAGCCGTCGCTCCGCCGTACCGCTGACCACGTCCTGACCCGCCCACGGACCACCCACCACCGCATCGCACCGTCCCGCGACCCGCACAGGAGGCGCACCACCATGAGACGTCTCGCGTTCACCGCCGCCGCGTTCCTGCTGCTCGGATCGGTAGCCGCCTGCGGCGGCGCCGACGACGACCAGCCCACCACCGCCGACGGCCGAAAGCAGGTCACGCTCACCCTGAACTGGGTGCCGTACGGCGAGCACGCGCCGTTCTACTACGGGCTGAAGAAGGGCTTCTACGAGGCCGAGGGGATCGAACTGGAGATCAAGCCCGGCGGCGGGTCGGGCAAGACCATCCAGGCGGTGGCCCAGCAGCAGACCGACTTCGGCTGGGCCGACACCCCGCCGATGCTCAAGGCGATCGCCACCGGCATGAAGGTGAAGAGCGTCGGGGTGTTCCTCCAGAAGGGACCGACCTCGATCGAGTTCCTGGCCGACAAGGGGATCAGCAAGCCGGCCGATCTGAAGGGCAAGACCGTCGGCGGCACGCCCGGCGACGCCATCTACGCCACCTTCCCGGCCTGGCTCAAGGCGAACGGGCTGGCCGAGAACGACGTCAAGGTGGTCAACCTGGACGCCGCCGGCAAGGTCGCGGCGCTGGCCGAGGGCCGGGTCGACGCGATCCAGGGCTTCTTCCACGACCAGGCCCCGACGATCGAGGCGAAGACCGGCAAGAAGGTCGACTACCTGCTCTACGCCGACTGGGGCATGAACATGCTCGGCACCGGGGTGGTGGTCAACGAGGCCACCCTGGGCAAGGACCCGGAGCTGGTCAAGGCATTCGTCCGGGCCACCCAGAAGTCGTGGGCCGAGGCGGCGAAGGACATCCCGGCGGCGACCGACGCGATGGTGGAACTGGCGGAGAACGAGCCGGCCAAGGACGTACTGGTCAAGCAGCTCACGCTGGCCGTACCGCTGCTGGAGCTGACCGGGGGCGCACCCGGGGTGAACCCGCCGGCCAAGTGGACCGAGACGATCGACCTGATGACCCGGTACGCCGAACTCAAGGACGCCGGTGGGCCGGAGAAGTACTGGGACAGCAGCTACACCAGCCAGGGATGAGCCGAGGATGACCAGCGCCCCGAGCACCACCGCCACCGGCACCGCGGTCGAGCTGACCGGGCTGACCGTACGGTTCCGGTCGAAGCGGTCGCAGACCACCGCGGTCGAGGACGTGACCCTGCGGGCGGAGCCCGGCGAGTTCGTCACCATCGTCGGCCCCTCCGGCTGTGGCAAGTCCACCCTGCTCAAGATCGTGGCCGGGTTGGTCCGGCCGACCAGCGGCTCGGTGTCGCTGCTCGGCCGGCCGGTGAGCAAGCCGCAGCGGGACATCGGCTTCGTGTTCCAGCGCGCGGCCCTGCTGGAGTGGCGCGGCGCCCGCCGCAACATCCTGCTCCAGGCCGAGATGCGCGGGCTGGACCGCAAACAGGCCGCCCGCCGGGCCGACGAGCTGATCGAGCTGACCGGGCTCACCGGCTTCGAGGACGCGCTGCCGCACGAACTCTCCGGCGGCATGCAGCAGCGGGTGGCGCTGTGCCGGGCGCTGCTGCACCAGCCCAGGGTGCTGCTGATGGACGAGCCGTTCGGTGCGCTCGACGCGCTCACCCGCGAGCAGCTCAACACCGAGCTGAACCGGATCTGGCGGGAGACCGGCACCACCATCCTGCTGGTCACCCACTCCATCGCCGAGGCGGTCTTCCTCGGCACCCGGGTCGAGGTGATGAGCCCCAGACCCGGCCGGATCGTCCGTACGCTGCCGGTCGACCTGCCGGCGGAACGCAACTACGCGGCGGTGATGTCCGACCCTCGGTTCGACCGGTTGTCGACCGAGATCCGGGAACTGCTGGGGGCGGGAGCCAACCACTGATCGCGCCGCTGGGCGGGCAGTCCGCCCAACTCGACCCGCCCCGGCGGTGGCCCGCCGCCGCCGGGGCCTGGCTGGGGCTGGGTGCCGCCCCGGCCGCCCTCATCCTGGGCGCGGGCATGGCCGACCGGCATCACGGTGCGGTGCCCGTACTGGCGTTCGTGGGTGGCGCGGCGCTGATGGCGTTGCTGCTGTTCGGGCAGGGCGCGCTCGGGGTCCGGCCGCCCTACGGGGAGGGCGGCACGCTGACCGAGGTGGCGCCGCGTTACCTGCCGCCGGCCGGGCGGACCGTGCTGAGCGTGGTGCTCGGGGTCGCCATGATCGGCTGGTTCGGCTTCAACGTCGGGTTGGGTGGGGCGTCGCTGTCCACCGTGCTCCGGCTGCCCGGACCGGTCGGCGCGCTGCTGCTGGCCGGGGCGGTGATGGCGGTGTCGTACGCCTCGCCCCGGCTGGGCAACCGGATCGCGGTGGCCACCACGCTGGCCGCCCTCGGCCTGGTCGCGGTCTGCGTGGCCCAACTGCGCCCGGCGTCCGCGCCGGTCACCCTGGCAGCCGGCGGTTGGGCGACCGCCGCCGACGTCGCCGCCATGACCGGGTACGTCTCCGTGTTCGCGCTGCGCGCACCGGACTTCAGCCGGGGGCTTGCCAGCCGGCGTGACCTGGGCTGGTGTGTGCTGCTGCTGGTGCTGCCCGCGGTGGCGGTCGGAGTGGCCGGGGCGGGCGTGTGGCTGCGTACCGGCTCGACCGACGTGGTGGCGGTGCTGGCCGGCACCTCCGGCGTGGCCGCGTACGGCAATCTCTTCGTCACCGCGGCGGTCTTCGCACCGGCGCTGACCACCACGTACTCCGGTGCCCTGGCACTGCGTGGCGGCTGGCCGGCGCTGTCGTCGACGGCCGGGATGCTCATCGTGGCGGTGCCCGGCGCGGTGCTCGCCGCCGCCCGGTTCGACCGGCTGCTGCTGCCCTGGCTGGCGGTGCTCGCTGCGACGCTGCCGCCGCTGATCGTGCCGATGGCCACCGAGGCGTGGCGGCGCCGACGGGGGCGTCCGCCGAGGACCGTGCCGGTCTGGACCTGGCTGCCGGCGGGCCTGGTCGCGACCGGGCTGACCGCCGCCGGGCTGACCATCGCCGCGGTCACCGGATTGGCGATCGCGGCGCTGGCCACCGCCGTGCACGTGGGAGCCGGCCGACCTCCGAGGCCATGATCGATTACGGCAATGCCAGAAAGGGCTTTCCCGTTTCTTTGCCGGTACGCGAAAACGCCCGGACCCGTTGCCAGACCTTTACACATTGACCATTTCGGATTGGTTACGTACGCTTGATCCGTCGGCGGCAGGAAAGCGCTTTCCATTTATCCGTCCCTATTACCGGGAGCGCCTGCATGAGACGCTTACGATCCATCCCCATCGCCCTGCTCGCGATCATCGCCCTCGTCCTGACCATTGCCCCGGCTCCCGCATCGGCAGCGGCCCGGTTCCGGGTACTGGTCTTCTCGAAGACCACGAACTTCTACCACGACTCGATCCCGGCCGGTGTCGCCGCGATCCAGCAACTCGGCCTCACCCACGACTTCGAGGTCGAGGCGACCACCGACGCGGCCGCGTTCACCGACGCGAACCTGGCCCGGTTCGACGCCCTGGTGTTCAACAACACCAACTCCACCCCGGAGGCCGGTAACCTGCTCAACGCCGCCCAGCGGACCGCCTTCCAGAACTTCGTACGGCAGGGCGGCGGCTGGGTCGGGCTGCACGCGGCGACCGCGAGCGAGCGCGACTGGACCTGGTACGAGGGCCTGGTCGGCACCATCTTCGACTACCACCCGGACTTCAGCTCCACCGGTGGCGTCTTCCCCGGTCGGATCAAGGTGCTGGACAAGGCGCACCCCTCCACCGCGTCCCTACCGGAACTCTGGGAACGCAGCGAGGAATGGTACAACTGGCGGACCAACCCCACCGGCAAGGTGCACACCCTCGCCCAGATCAAGGTCCGCGACGGGATCAACGGGTTGGACGAGGGTGTCGACCACGCCTATTCCTGGTGCCAGAACTATGACGGCGGTCGATCCTGGTACACCGCTGGCGGGCACGCCTCGTCGTCGTTCAGCGAGCCGAACTTCCTCAATCACCTGCGCGGCGGGATCGAATGGGCGGCCGGCGCGGTGCCCGGTGACTGCGGCGCCACCAAGAGCAGCAACTTCCAACGGGTGCCGCTGGTCAGCGCCGATCTCGCCGACCCGTTCGAACTGGCCGTGGCCGCGGACCGGCGGGTGTTCTACATCCAGCGCACCGGCGCGGTGAAGGTGATCAACCAGAGCACGCTCGGCGTCACCACCCTGGTCGACTTCGCCTACACCCCGGCCCAGACCAGCCAGTCCGACGGGTTGATCGGCATGACCCTGGACAACAACTTCGCCACCAACAACTGGATCTACCTGCTCTGGTCGGACAAGACGCTCAACCAGCTCAACCTGTCCCGGTTCACCGTCACCGGCAACACGATCGCCCTGACCAGCGAGAAACGGCTGCTCGTCATCCCCACGTACCGGGGTGAGGGGCGGGCGAACTCGCACATGGGCGGCTCGCTGACCATGGACCGCCAGGGCAACCTGTACGCGGCCACCGGCGACAACACCGACCCGTTCGACTCCAGCGGCTTCACCCCGATCGACGAGCGCAGCGGACGCCGGGCCTGGGACGCGCAGGCCACCGCCGGCAACACCAACGACCTGCGGGGCAAGATCCTGCGGATCAAACCGCAGGCCGACGGTACGTACACCGTGCCGACCGGCAACCTGTTCGCGCCCGGGACCGCCCGTACCCGCTCCGAGATCTACGCGATGGGCATGCGCAACCCGTTCCGGATCACCGTCGACCCGATCACCAACGCGGTACTGGTCGCCGACTACGGCCCGGACGCGACGGCCGCGAACCCGAACCGGGGGCCGGAGGGCACGGTCGAGTTCAACCGGATCACCTCCGCCGGCAACTACGGTTGGCCGTACTGCGTCGGCAACAACATCCCGTTCAACGACTACAACTTCGCCACCTCGACCTCCGGGGCGAAGTTCAACTGCTCCGCGCTGGTCAACAACTCGCCGAACAACACCGGCCTGACCAACCTGCCGGCCGCCCGCTCCGCGCTGGTCTGGTACGCGTACTCGGCGTCGGCGCAGTTCCCGGAGGTCGGCACCGGCGGCGGTGGGCCGATGGGCGGCCCGTCGTACGACTTCGACCCGGCCAACACCCGGACCACGAAGTTCCCGCAGTACTACGAGGGCAAGTGGATCGTCTACGAGCTGACCCGCAAGTGGTTCAAGACGCTCTCCACGCACACCACCGCGCAGACCTTCAGCAACTCCAGGTTCGGTCCGACCTCCGTCGGCGACCTCCAGTCGATCAACGGCGTACTCGGTGACTTCTCCTGGATCCAGCCCTTCGACGCCGAGTTCGGCCCGGACGGTTCGCTCTACGTGATCGACTTCGGCGCCGGTACCGGCAGCGGCCGGGGCGGCACCAACGAGGGCGCCGGCATCTACCGGATCGACTACGTGGCCAGCGGACGGCCGCCGGTGGCGAAGGCGAGCGTCAACCGGGACAGCGGCCCGGCGCCGCTGACCGTCAACTTCTCCAGCACGGGTTCGGCCTCCGGCGACGGAAACCCCATCAGCTACGCCTGGGACTTCGACGGCAACGGCAGCACCGACTCCACCGCCGCCAACCCGACGTACACGTACGCCACCCGGGGCAAGTTCACCGCCAGGCTGACGGTCACCGGCACGGGCGGTACGACCGCGGTGGCGACCACCGAGGTCACCGTCGGCAACACCCGGCCGGTGGTCACCCTGAGCGTGCCGAACGGCGGCTTCTTCGAGTTCGGGGACCGGGTGCCGTACACGGTGACGGTCACCGACCCGGAGGAGGGCACGATCGACTGCTCGCGGGTGATCGTGCAGACCCAACTCGGACACGACTCGCACGCCCACCCGCTGGACAACTACACCGGTTGCTCCGGGGTGGCGGTCACCGACAGCAGCGCCGGTGACGGGCACGGGCCGGGGCAGAACCTGTTCACCCTGCTCACCGCCCAGTACACCGACGGCGGCGCGACCGGCGGGGTGCCGGCACTGGTCGGCTCGACCCTGGTCGAATTGCAGGTGAAGCCCAAGGAGGCCGAGCACTTCGACGGTGCGCACGCCGGCATCCAGGTCCTCGACCGGGCGACCGCCCGCGCCGGCAAGCGCCTCGGCGACATCGACCACAACGAGTGGGTCAGCTACGGTCCGGTGAACCTCCAGGGGATCAGCTCGGTGACGGTCGGCGCCAGTTCCGGCAGCACCGGCGGGAACATCGAGTTCCGGTCCGGCTCGCCGACCGGGCCGCTACTCGGCACCGCCGCCATCCCCAGCACGGGCGGTTGGGACAATGTCATCTCCCCCACCGTCAACCTGACCAACCCCGGCGGGACCATCGACCTCTACGCCGTCTTCGTCAACCCGGCCCAGGTCGGCGGCACACCGGACCTGATGTCCGTGGACTGGTTGCGGTTCAACGGGGCCGGCGTCAAACAGGAGAGCGGTACGACGGTGAGCATCACCGCCACCCCGACCTCGGGAACCGCACCTCGGGCGGTCGCGTTCACCGGTAACGCGGTTGTCGCACCCGGTCGCACCATCAGCGACTACGCCTGGGACTTCGGCAACAACGCGGCGGTCGTGCACACCGCCAACGCCAGCCACACGTTCACCCGCAAGGGCAGCTACACCGCCCGGTTCACCGTGACCGACAGCAGCGGCGCCACCACATCGGCGCAGGTCGTCATCACCGTCACCTGACGCACCTGCGGTCGTGACGCCGGATCGGAACGGAGCAACCCGTCGAGATCCGGCGTCACCACCGCGAGCCGTCGGCCTCCCTTGATCGTCGGACGCCCAGTGGCCCGACACCGGGAACCGGGGCTGCCGAGGGTTTGATCATCGTGGCGGGGTCGACGGGTAGCACCCTTGCCGAGCGCCGCCCACGGCTGCGGGAGTGATAATTGTCGTTCCCTTCGCCGTGACCGACGCTTGACAAGCAGCCGGGTCCGGAGTGGACGATCAAGGCGTGAGAATTCTCGTGGTGGGTGGAAGTGGCCTGATCGGTGCCCATGTGGCGAACGTGCTGCGCGAGCGGGGCCACGTTGCGACAACGCTGGCGCGCACCGCCCAGCCGGGCATCGACCACCTGCTCGACCTCGACTCCGCGTCGATCGAGGACCTGCGACCACTGCTCGCCGGCCACGACGGTGTCGTCTACGCCACGCGTACGGACGAGCAGCGGCCGCTGCCCAAGCCGATCCACCCGGTGTTCCGCCGGGACATCGTCGAGCCCGTGGTGCGCCTGTTCACCGCCGCCCGCCTCGAAGGTCTCAGCCGTGGCGTGATCATGGGCTCGTACTACACCTACTTCGATCGGCTACACCCGCAGTGGCACCTCGCGGACCGGCACACCTACGTCCGATGCCGTTTGGAGCAGGCCCTGGAGGGGCGAGCGGCCGCTGGTCCGGACCTGCCGGTTGCCGTACTCGAACTGCCCTTCATCTTCGGTCGGGCCGGCGACCGGCTGCCGAACTGGGCCGGTCCGCTGGACCGCTGGGCAAAGTCCCGTTCGCCGCTGGTAGCGCCCGTCGGCGGGAGTGCGGCGGCGTCGGCGCGCAGCGTGGCCGAGATCGCGGTCGACGCCCTGGAGCAGGCCAGTGGCGCGGACATTCCGGTGGCCGACGAGAACCTCACCTGGAGCGACATGATCACGCGGATCGCCGAAGCGGTCGGTCGGCGCCGCCGGGTCGGTCGCCTGCCCGCCGGAGCCGTACGGGCGTTCCTGCGATTCGGCGGCCGGCTGCAGTCCCTCGGCGGCAAGGAGTCGGGCATCAACCCCAGCTACTTCGGCGACCTGCTGACCACCGAGCTGTTCATCGAACCGACGACCGGCCGCCCACTGGACCCGGCGCTCCGCGAAACCTTCTCCGAGACAGCGCCGGCGACGCAGCACGATCGGGTGCCCCCATCGGCCTAGACGTGTAATTTCTAACTTCCGCCGATGCCCGCACCACCGATTCCCTCGACGATCTTGCACTTGTGGCGCCCGGATCAGGGCACTCATCCGGATTTGTGTCCCACCAGAAGTGCAAGATCGTTGCGCCGCGCGGTTTGGGGTGTATGGGAGTGGTTCGATCTGCGGGTTTTGGGACTTTCGAGGGCGGCGTGTGCACGACCAGCCAGAGTTTAGGAATTACTCGTTTAGTGGCGCAACGGAAGCCCAGTGGCGGGCCATGACTGGGGCGCGATGTAGCGTCACCAGCCTCGGCCATTCCTCGGCAGTGCAACGCACCGGTTCGGCCCAGACTTAGTTCCGTGGCCGCCTGGGGGTCCCTCGTCCGATGCCTCGATCATCCGCAGGTAGATGCCTCGATCCGGAGCCGACAGTGATCCCGTTCAGGCTGATGTTGTCCCGCCGCCGAGGGCAACTGTCAAACGTTCCGACCCACCGTCATGGTTGAACGCCAGCGTCAGCGTGCGCGCCTCGTCCGGAGCGCCGGGTTCGAAGACCACGGTTTCCATGAACAGCCCTCCGCGCCGTTCTACGCTGCCGCTGCGGGACCGATACTGCGTTCCCGCATCGTCCCACCCGCGCCACCGCTTCAATCGGACATGCATGCTGTCCAGCGCACCCGGATCGCGGGCGTCGGTGCCGGCATACGCCAGCCTCACCACGAACATCGTCGACCAGCGTTCCAAGCTGATCAGATTGGCGGTCACCGCATCAGGCATTGGCGTGCGACCGGCCAGCGAGATCACCTCCCGCAACTGAGCAGGGTCAACAACCGGCTCCTGCCACTGCGCGCGTTCACGACCGTGCTGTAACACCAACTGTTGCCGGGCCTCGACCGACAGAGGCGCCCAATGAGCGGGCGATACGCGAGCCTCGGCCGACGTGCGCGTCTCTACGCGGATCAACCGGCCACGTCGCTCCAGCTCCTGATCCAGACCGGCGAGAATGCGTTCCATCTCCTCCTGAGCCAGGGCACCGGCCGCCACCAACCCGATCGCCACTCCGCGGACCTCCGAACGGTCCAACGTCAGGCGACGCCCTTCCGGCGGCTGACCATGGCCGGCCGCCAGTCGATCGGCAACGTACTTCTCCAGGTACGCTCGTCCCTCCATCCGCCCATCATTACGCGCATCCCAGCCGACTGGACACAGGGCACCTGGCCCAGCCCTTGGAAGGACGGGGACCACCACATCGGCCACGGCAGCCAGCACCACAGGGACCACAACCAACTGCCCGACCGACCGGTAGCGATATGAGCCACGCGTCTCGATCAATTCGCGGAGGGCGCCGGCGGCGGTCCCGGCATCGCAGGGAAGACAACCGCCTCAACCAACATCAGGCGCACACACATGTCGTGACCTGCGCGCATCCCTCCATCGCCGAACCGTGATCGCCGCGCCTACGGCGGTGCGCCACCCGTATTCACGCCACTGCCAGGATCGGCGCTGCGTAGAGTACGGGTCGTGCAAACCACGGCCGGCGTGCCGCCGATTCGCGACGCCGACGCCGACAACCGTCGCCCCACGGAACCGGGGCACGGCTACCGGGCACTGGCTCGGAACTCGGCGATCGCGGCCGGAGCCGTCATCGCCAACGGACTGCTGAGCGCGGTGATCCTGGCGCTGTGCGCGGCGTTCGGGCAGACGGACGAGATCGCGGCGTACACGGTGATGACCTCGGCCCTGTCGTTCGTACTCATCGTCGCCAGCGGCGGGTCGGCCCTGCTCTACCTCAACGGCACCGAGGAGCAGCGCACCCTCGTACGCAGCCAGTGGACGCTGGTGGTCGTACCCGGCATGTTGCTCGGCGCGGTGGTCATCGCCGAGTTCTACGCCCGCCGGGGCTACAGCGCGACCGCGCTGGCGGCGGCGGGTGTGGTGACACTCGGCAATGGCCTCGCCCAGCTCCAGATCGCCGACTTCAGTCGACGGATGCGGTTCCTTGCCACTGCCGTGCTGATGTCCGCCAGCAAGGCCGCGTCGCTGGTGATGGTGCTGTTCGGCGCTCCGCTCACCATCGCGCTCGCCAGCGCCGGCCTGGCGCAGCTTGTCGTCGGCGAAGTCGTCCTCGGCAGGAATGGTTCCTTGCGGCCCGCGCGGTTCCGGGAAATCTCGCTGCGGCGTGCCTTCGCGGGGTACCGCTCCAGCCGGCATCTCTTCGGCTTCGCCCTCGGCGACCTGTACGTGACCCGGCTCGCCACGCTCGTACTGTCGCTGTTCGCGACGCCAGCGGTGATGGGCAGCTACGGGGCGCTCGTCACCGCCTACCAGGCCATCGGCGGCGTCGTACAGTCGGCATTGCAGGTGCCCATGGTGGCGCGGACCCGCAGCCGGCTGGGCCTCGACGACTCGACACATCCGGCGCATTTCTCGGTGGTGGTCGCACTGGTCTGCGCGATTCCGATGGCGGCGGCCGTCGCCGTGCTCGCGCCCTGGCTCACCGGCACGGTGCTCTCCCTGCCGCACCCGGAGGCTGCCGGCTGGCTGGCGCTGTTCATGCTGGCGCTGCCGTTCATGGCGGTCAGTCGGGCACTGATGTTCGACTGGATCGGGGACGGCGACTACGGCCGGGCGACGAAGGCCATGGGCGTACTCGCGGTGCTGTTGAGCGTCGCCGTCGCGCTCGGCGTACCCCGGTTCGGCCCGCTCGGCGCGGCGTCCGCCACGGCGGTGGCGGAGGTGTCCGCCACCGTCTTGATTTTGCTGGTCAGTCGCCGTTTCAGGAGCCCGGGACCGCGCGATGTCGGGTGATTTCATGGCGGTGGTGCTCGACAGGTTCGGTGTCGTCGGCCAGGCGTCCGCGGCGCGGATCGAGTCCCGGTCCGGCGCCGGGGTCGGTGCCGTACGCACAGCCGACGGGCAGGACGCCTACCTCAAGGTCACCCCCGCCGCGCTGGGGCGGCAGGCACTGGCAGCAGCTCGGCGGGAACTCTCCTTCTACCGGTACGTCGCACCGGTAGCGCCGCTACGCACACCGAAACTCCTCGACTGGGTGGGGACCGGAGACGGTGTGGCCGTGCTGCTCGAGGCGGCCGGCGAGACCCGGGCGGCTGCATCATGGACTGAGGGCATGTGGGCAAATCTTGGTCGGGAGCTGGCCACCCTGCACAGCATGCCGCTACCGGAAGGGGCGGGCTGGAACCGCCCCGACGCGCTGCACGAAGCTCTGCTCGATCCGGACCTGGACGGGATCCACGCCTTCTGGGCCGGTGTGCTTCCGCAGCTTGCCGACCTGCTCGCCCGACGCGTCGAACTCGAAGAGCACATGGCAGCATTGCCGCCGGTCTTCGTCCACGGCGACTGCCACACCGACAACATCGTGCACTCCGCCGGCTCGCTGGTCTTCTGTGACTGGCAGGCGGCGGGTATCGGTCGGGCCGTATCCGACCTGGCCTTCCTCAACGTCCGTGCGACACCCGCCGGGGTGACCGTCCCGCAGTCCCTGGTCGACGCCTACCTGCAACATCGGCCGTACGAGCGGCACCCGTTGCAGCATGCGCTGTTGGCGGAGGAACTCGCCATCCTCGTCTTCCTGTGGCCGCCCTTCGCCGCCTTCAACAGCCTGTCGGGGATCAACCGGGTCCGCCGGAGAGCACGCGAGCTAGCGGAGCAGTGGTTCGAGACACTGGCTTGAGGAACCGACGCTGGCCCTCAGGCTCGTTGACGAGCCTCGTAGGCCTCGATGACCCTGGCCGTGGGGTCGGCGCTTTCCGGCGTACGCAGACGGTCGGTCAGCAGGAAGCCGGGCAAGGAAAAACCGGCAGCATGTTCACGCTCGGACAGTAGGAACGTCCCGCCCCGCAGGTCTGGCTGCCAGCCGTGTTCCAGCCCGTAGCTGATGATCGTCCGTACGTCGGCGGAGGTGGGATAGGAGCCGTCCGTCGCACACATGCTCCACGGTGACGGCCAGGCGTCCGACAGCAGATCCGCGTCGAGTGCCCGGCTGGTCTTGCCGGCGCCCCAGACTCGAACACGGATACATCGGTGGCAGTCACCAGCGCCCGGCACGTGATGGATCTGCGCCCGCCACACGTAGGTCCGTGCCCCGACTCGTATCTCCCGCAGTCGATTCCGCATGTGACTCACCCCCGACGGATCTTGCCCGATCCCCCTGTGCACCCGCCAACGTATTTACCGACGGCGCCGTGACCGGTCGTCGTAAAGACCGGCCCGAGCCCGGTCGAGTACGTCATCACCCACTCCATCGCGCGCCTGTCCCCCGGCTTCACCTACCAGATGCAGGCACCCACCGATGAGTGAGTTTTGAACGACCAGATCCCCGATCGACAACAACAGATCGCGGCGGACCTGCGTCCAGTACCTACGAGAACCCAAGAAGAGTCACAAGATCCTCCGTGCCCAACCCCACGCTCGTACTCCTACAGCGGTTCGACGCCCGGTGGCAGTGCGCCCTGTTCGGCGGCGGTACGCACGTAGTTGAGCAGGATTCCGCGCAGCGCCCGCGCGGCGTGCGTCGGTACGGCCTCCCGGCGCCGGGCCAGTGCGATGGTCCGGCGTACGCCGGGCGGGGCGAGTTGGGTGACCCGGATCCGGGGCCGTCGGGCGACCACGATCCCCGGCACCAGCGCCACCCCCAGTCCCGCCTCGACGAAGCTGAGCACGGCGTCCATCTCGCCCCCGTCCACGGCCAGGGTCGGTTCGAAGCCTGCGTCCCGGCACGCCTGGAGGGTGACGTCACGCAGGTCGTAGCCCTCGCGGAACATGACCAACGGGTAGTCGCGCAGGTCCGGTAGGCGCAGGGTGCCCATCGGGGTGGCCGCCGGCAGCGGGTCGAGGGAGGCGACGACCAGGCTTTCCCGCAGGATCGGTTCGACCCGTAGGGCGGGGTCGGGTCCGGGTGCCGGCTGGATGATCAGTGCCAGGTCGAGTTCGCCGCGCAGCAGGTCGCGTACCAGGTCCTGGGAGCCGCCCTCCTGGACCGACAGGTCGACGCCCGGGTGGGCGTCGCGGAATCGGCGCAGTATCTGCGGTGCCAGCGAGGTGACCAGGCTCGGCGTCGCGCCGAGCCGGACCCGACCCCGGCGTACGCCGACCAGCTCCTGCACCTCGCGGCCGGCGGTCTCGACGTCGGCCAGGATCCGCTTCGCGAGGGGCAGTAGCACCTCGCCGGCGGCGGTGAGAGTGATGTTTCCCCTAATCCGGTCGAACAGCGGGGCCCCTAGGTCAACTTCGAGGGCGTGAATTTGCTTACTCAACGAGGGCTGGCTGATGCCGACATTGTCGGCCGCATGGGTGAAATGCCGGGTTTCGGCGACCGCTACGAAGGACCGTAACTGGTGTAGCTGCACCTGCATAGCCTACCGCTATCGACACTGCGCCTTTGATGCATTGGACGACTAATCACAGCTCCTCCTAGCGTCG
Source organism: Micromonospora sp. NPDC049523 (assembly GCF_040676775.1). NCBI lineage: Bacteria > Bacillati > Actinomycetota > Actinomycetes > Micromonosporales > Micromonosporaceae > Micromonospora > Micromonospora sp. NPDC049523. The sequence continues at coordinate 16,825 of NZ_JBFAPP010000018.1, forward strand.
TCCAGGTGGCAGTAGAGACGCGTTCGCCGGTCCGTTCGTCGGTCGGCAAGAAGGCAGTGATGGCGGTGACGGGCATCCTCCTGGTGCTCTTCCTCATCGCGCACATGCTCGGCAACCTCAAGATCTTCTTCGGCGCGTCCTCGTTCGACCACTATGCGCACTGGTTGCGGACGATCGGTACGCCGCTGCTGCCCGAGGTCTGGTACCTCTGGCTCCAGCGCGGCGCCCTGACGATCGCCCTGGTGCTGCACATCTGGGCGGCGACCTCACTCGCCATCGCGGCCCGCAAGGCCCGCCCGGTCCGGTACGCCCACCGCAAGCCCGTACAGGCCAGCTACGCCGCCCGGACCATGCGCTGGGGCGGGGTGCTGATCCTGCTCTTCGTGATCTACCACCTGCTCGATTTGACCACCGGCACGGTCAACCCGATCGGCGACCCGCGCCGGCCGTACGCGAACGTGGTGGCCGACTTCGCCCCGGAACGCTGGTACGTGACGCTGTTCTACACCCTGGCCATCGTCGCGCTCGGCTTCCACCTGCGGCACGGCATGTTCAGCGCGTTCCGCAGCCTCGGTCAGCAGTCGCCCCGGGGCGAGCGCCGGGCCCGCGCCATCGCCCTCGTCTTCGCCGTCGCGCTCTGCGGCGGCTACCTGCTGGTCCCCTTCGCCGTACTAGCCGGATGGGTGTCATGACCATGGAGATGTTCAGCCTCGGCGAGCCGATCGCCGACCAGAAGGCACCGGAAGGGCCGATCGAGACCCGCTGGGAGCGGCGCCGGTTCGACGCCAAGCTGGTCAACCCGGCCAACCGCCGCAAACTGACCGTGCTGGTGGTCGGCACCGGGCTGGCCGGCGGTTCGGCCGCCGCCACGCTGGCCGAGCAGGGCTACCGGGTGAAGTCCTACTGCTACCAGGACAGCCCGCGCCGGGCGCACTCGATCGCCGCCCAGGGCGGTATCAACGCGGCGAAGAACTACCGCAACGACGGGGACTCCGTACACCGGTTGTTCTACGACACGGTCAAGGGCGGCGACTTCCGCGCCCGGGAGTCGAACGTGCACCGGCTCGCCGAGGTCTCGGTGAACATCATCGACCAGGCGGTGGCCCAGGGGGTGCCGTTCGCCCGCGAGTACGGCGGACTGCTCGACACCCGCTCGTTCGGCGGCGCGCAGGTGCAACGGACCTTCTACGCCCGGGGCCAGACGGGTCAGCAGCTCCTGCTCGGGGCGTACCAGGCGTTGGAGCGGCAGATCGCGCTCGGCCGGGTCGAGATGCACACCCGGCACGAGATGCTGGAGCTGATCGTGGTCGACGACCGGGCCCGGGGCATTGTGGTCCGCGACCTGGTCACCGGCGAGATAACCACCGAGTACGCCGACGCCGTGGTGCTCGCCTCCGGCGGGTACGGCAACGTCTTCTACCTCTCCACCAACGCCAAGGGCTGCAACGTCACCGCCACCTGGCGGGCGCACCGCAAGGGCGCGTACTTCGGCAACCCCTGCTACACGCAGATCCACCCGACCTGCATCCCGGTCTCCGGCGACCACCAGTCGAAGCTGACCCTGATGAGCGAGTCGTTGCGCAACGACGGCCGGGTCTGGGTGCCGAAGCAGGCCGGCGACGACCGGAACCCGGCCGACATCCCGGACGACGAGCGGGACTACTTCCTGGAGCGGATGTACCCGGCCTTCGGCAACCTGGTCCCCCGCGACATCGCCTCCCGGGCGGCGAAGAACGTCTGCGACTCGGGGCACGGCGTCGGCCCGACCGGGCTCGGCGTGTACCTCGACTTCGCCGACGCGATCAACCGGCTCGGCCGGCACACCGTCGAGGAGCGGTACGGCAACCTCTTCGAGATGTACGAGCGGATCACCGGCGAGGACCCGTACCGGGTGCCGATGCGGATCTACCCGGCGGTGCACTACACGATGGGCGGGCTCTGGGTCGACTACGACCTCCAGGCCACCATCCCCGGCCTGTTCGTCATCGGCGAGGCGAACTTCTCCGACCACGGCGCCAACCGGCTGGGTGCCTCGGCGCTGATGCAGGGCCTGGCCGACGGCTACTTCGTGCTGCCGAACACGATCGCCAACTACCTGGCCGCCGGCCCGTTCGGCCCGATCGACGACAACCACCCCGAGGTGGTCGCCGCCCGCGCCGACGTCGAGGACCGGCTGGCACGGCTGCTGGCGGTCAACGGGGACCGTACGGTCGACTCGTTCCACCGCGAGCTGGGTCAGATCATGTGGGAGCACTGCGGGATGGAACGCAGTGACGCGGGGCTGCGTAAGGCGATCGAGCAGATCCGGGCCCTGCGGGAGCAGTACTGGCGCCGGGTCAAGGTGTCCGGTGACGCCGACGGCATCAACCAGTCGCTGGAGAAGGCCGGCCGGGTCGCCGACTTCTTCGAGCTGGCCGAGCTGATGTGCATCGACGCGCTGCACCGTACCGAGTCCTGCGGCGGGCACTTCCGGGCCGAGAGCCAGACCCCGGAGGGTGAGGCGCAGCGCGACGACGAGCACTTCAGCTACGTCGCGGCGTGGGAGTTCACCGGCGCCGACCGCCCGCCGGTGCTGCACAAGGAAGACCTGAACTTCGAGTACGTCCACCCCAGCCAGCGGAGTTACAAGTGAATCTGACCCTGCGCATCTGGCGTCAGTCCGGTCCGACCGACCGTGGCCGGATGGTCTCCTACCAGGTCGCCGACGTTTCCCCCGACATGTCGTTCCTGGAGATGCTCGACGTACTCAACGAGCGGCTGATCCTCGACGGCGACGACCCGGTGGCGTTCGACCACGACTGTCGGGAGGGGATCTGCGGCGCCTGCGGCATGGTGGTCAACGGCGTACCGCACGGACCGGAGCGGGCGACCACCATCTGCCAGTTGCACATGCGGCACTTCTCCGACGGGCAGACGATCGACATCGAACCGTGGCGGGCGCGGGCCTTCCCGGTGATGAAGGACCTGGTGGTGAACCGGAGCGCGTTCGACCGGATCATCGCCGCGGGTGGTTACATCTCGGTGCCGACCGGCAGCGCCCCGGACGCGCACGCGCAACCGGTGCCGAAGGTGGACGCGGACGCGGCCTTCGAGTCGGCCGCCTGCATCGGCTGCGGTGCCTGCGTCGCGGCCTGCCCGAACGGATCGTCGATGCTGTTCACCGCCGCAAAGGTGACCCACCTGAGCATGCTGCCGCAGGGGCAGCCGGAGCGGGCCAGCCGGGTGCTCGACATGGTCGCCCAGCAGGACGCGGAGGGCTTCGGCGGCTGCACCAACATGGGCGAGTGCACCGCCGTCTGTCCGAAGGTGATCCCGCTGTCGACCATCGGGCGGCTGAACCGCGACTTCCTCAAGGCCGCCAGCACCCGCGGCGGCGCGCCGGGCACGGACTAGCCCACCGCGTACGCCGGAACTCCGCCGCGCGGGCGGAGCCGGCGCACGCGCAGCGGTTCGACGGGCTGGTCAGGACTCGGTACGCTGACCGGCGGATCAGGCGATCATGAGGTGACGGCGGGGGCGACGACATGCTCATCACGGCGGACCAGGTGGTACCCGAACACCTTGCCGAGGCGACGTGGCGGCTCTACAACAACGCGTTCGAGGAGTTGCGGGCCGCGGCCGTACAGCGACACGTGATGGTCCGCGACGAGTTCGACACGGTGCTCGCCGACCCTCGGGTGACGAAGTATCTCGGGCTCGACCCGCAGCGCCCGGACGACGTACTGGCGCTGGCGACGTTCACCAACGACCTGGACGCCGTACCGCTGATCTCGCCGGACTATTTCGCGCGCCGCTGGCCGGAGCTCTACGCCGAGCAGCGGATCTGGTACATCGGCTTCTTCGCGATCGACCCGGAGGTCCGCGGCGACGGGGTCTTCGAGACGGTGATCGAGCGGATGTGGGAGCGGGTGCTGGCCAGCCGGGGCATCGCCGCCCTGGACATCTGCCGACGTAACAACGACATCGGCCTGCCGAAGGCGATCCACCAGACCCTGGACCAGCTCACCACCGGGGTCCGGACCACCCCGCTCGACGAGCAGGTCTACTGGCTGTTCGAGCCGCCCGAGTCGGCCTGACCGGCGTCCGGCCCGCCGGTCAGCCGGGACCCGTCCGGGCCGACGGCCACACCTGACCCGTCCGGCGCGACGGCCAGTCCGGCGCCGTCCGGGCCGACGGCCAGGGCGGACCAGCGTTCGGCGAAGGGGTGTGGGCGTACCGGGCCGCCCCAGAGCCGGCCCTGGCCGAGCACCACGCCGAGGGTTTCCAGCACCCCGCGCTGGGTCGGGGTCTCGACGCCCTCGGCGACCACGGTCAGCCGCAGCGCGCTGCTCATCGCGACCACCGCCCGTACGATCTCCTCGTCCTCCGGGTTGCCGCCGAGGCCGGCGACGAACGCCCGGTCGACCTTCACCCCGGTGACCGGGTGCCGACGCAGGTAGCCCAGCGCGGAGTAGCCGGTGCCGAAGTCGTCGACCACGATCCGTACGCCCATCCGGCGCAGTTCGAAGAGCACCTGGTCGGTGCCGGCGGACGGGTCGACCATCACCGACTCGGTGATCTCCAGGACCACCACCCCGGTCGGTACGTCGTGCCGCAGCAGCGACTCGGCGATGCTGTCCGGCAGGCCGGGATCGCGCAGTTGCCGGGGCGAGACGTTGACCGAAATCCAGAACTCGTCGTCCACCACACCGTCGGCCCGCCAGTCGGCGAGTTGTCGCAGCGCCTCGTCCAGCACCCACCGGCCGATGGCGGCGATCAGACCGGTGTCCTCGGCGATGGAGATGAAGTCCAGTGGGGACACCGCACCCCGTACCGGGTGGTCCCAGCGCAGCAGCGCCTCGGCGCCGACCAGTCGCCCGCCGCGCAGTTCGACGATCGGCTGGTAGACCAGGTGGAGCTGTTCCTTGGCCAGGGCGTGCCGCAGTGCGAACTCGATCTCGACCCGGTCGCGTACCCGGTCGCGCATGGAGGTGTCGAACAGGGCCCACTTGCCCGGGCCCTCGGCCTTCGCGTGGTACATGGCGATGTCGGCGTCGCGCATCAACGACTCGGCGGTCACCGGTGCGGCGTCGTGCTGTTCGGCCGCTGCCGCGGTGGGCAGGCCGCCCCATCCGCCGCTGCTGCCGGTGGTTTCGTCCGGGTCGTACGCCAACCTGTCCGGGGTGCCGGTGGGCTCGCCCGTCGGCACCGCCACCGTGGTGCCGACCAGGCCGACCGACGTGCTGACCACCACCTCGATACCGCCGACCTGCAACGGTGCGGCGAACGAGCCGAGGATCCGTTCGGCGAGCGTGATCGCCTCCTCGCGGCTGCCGCTGAGTACGACCACGAACTCGTCCCCGCCGACCCGGGCGACCACCGCCGCCGCCGGCACCAGCGCCCGCAGCCGCTTGCCGACCTCGACGATGAGCTGGTCACCGGTGTCGTGGCCCCACGAGTCGTTGACCATCTTGAAGCCGTCGAGGTCGAGGAAGTACACCCAGATCCCGGTCGGTACGGCCGCCGCCCGGCGCAGCAGCCGGCCGACCTCACGCGACAGCGCCCGCCGGTTCGGCAGCCCGGTCAGCGGGTCGTGGGTGGCGTGGTGCTCATAGCGGCGTTGCGCGGTGGCGTAGCCCTGCACCGCCGACACCGCACGGACCAGCAGCAACGCCACCATGATCGCGCCGGCGAACGCCGGGACCAGCCGCTCCACCGACGTCGGCTGGTCGAGTACGGCGATCAGCACGAACGGCGCGGCCAGTGCCGGGCAGATCAGCAGCAGCCTCGGCCAGGACCAGGCCTGCACCGGCAGCGGCATGGCCCGGCCCAGGTAGACCACCGACGGGTGCAGCGCGGCGGCTCCGACCATGGCGAAGCCGAGCAGGAAGGGCAGGTCCAGGATCGGCGCGCCGGAGAGGGTGCCGAACAGCCCGACGATCGCGTACGCCAGGTCGCCGAGGAGCAGTGAGGTCATCATGCCGACCAGCAGCCAGTAGCTGGGGCGCCGGGCGGCGGTGGTGAAGGCGAGGTTGACCAGGAGCAGGAGCAGCACCACGTCGAACACCGGGTACGTGCCGGCGAGCGCCGACACCATCACCGGCCGCCCCTGGATCGACGCCGCCGGTACGGCGAGCAGCAGCAGCGAGACGCAGGCGGCGCCGAGGCAGACGATGAGACCGTCGATCACGGCGTGCCGTTCCAGCCCGCCCCTGGCCCGCAGCAGCCCGCCGACACCGATGATCATGAGCAGGTAGCCGGGGACGGTGAACGCGTCAGCGGCCAGGGCGGACAGTCCGCTCCGGTCCGCGGCCCAGGGCCGAACCAACGCTCCGACCAGGAACAACGTGCTGGCCGCGCTGAGCAGATACCAGGGGTGGCGGGGTACGGCTCGGTGCCACCAGGGCCCGAGCACCAGGACGACCGCCGTGCCGACGCCCACCGCGCCGAACAGGGCAGCACCGAGGTGGTCGGAGAGGTTGGCGGCGTACAACAGGGCCCCGACGACCCCGGCGGCGAGGAACGCCACCGAGCCGGACGCGGAGGCCCGGTCGACCGGGGTCGAGCGTCGCATCGAGATCGCCCCCAGCGAACCTTCCGTCTTCTGACCGACCAGCAGGCGCACCACGCTACCAACCGGATCATCCGACGTGCTGTGGATGATCGACTGGACTTGGTGAGCCGATCGGATGAGTAACGCACAGCCTGTGCGATCTCGCACGACAACTACCCCGATCACCGGGAGCGGAATCCCGTTCCGGCCCCGCCGGGCGATCTAGGGACAACGGAGCGATTTGGGGTGGTCTATGGTGTCCGGGTCGAGCCCACGGGGGGTTCGTAACGGCTCCGAACGGAGAACTGACTTGTCCACCACGGTGAATCGCAGGACCGCACTGGGTTTCGGCACGGCGGCAACGGCCGGCCTGGTTTTCGGCACCGGCAGCGGCGCATCGGCCGCGCCCACACCCGACCGGGGTGCGGCCACGGACGCCATCGGACCGGCGGAGCGCCGGGTCGGGAAGATCTACTACCGCGCTTCGACCGAGGCGGGCGGGACCTGGCGGGCCCGGATCAGTGTGAACGCCCCCGACGGCAGCGCGCTGACCGCGGTGGATCAGGGCTCGGACGACCGGGTCGAGGCGTACAGCGTGAACAAGGTGGCGGTGGCCGTCGCGGTGCTGGACAAGGTCGACCGGGGCCTGCTGCAACTGAACCAGACGGTCGAGGTGAGCGCCGCGATCGTGATCCCCGACGGTGACGGCATCTTCCGGCTCGACGGCGCGTACCCGAGCACGGTGACCGTCGGGCACGCGCTCGCCGCCCTGCTCACCGTCTCGGACGACACCTCGGTACGGCTCTGCGGCCTGGTCTGCCCCGCGCTGGAGATCAACCAGATCCTGGTCGCCAAGGGCTTCCCGAACACGCAGGTCGAGCCGGTCGCCAACCCCAACCGCTTCTTCCTCGGCGCCACCACCCCCCGGGAGACCCACGACCTGCTGCGGGCCCTGGTCGCGGGCACCCTGCTCTCCCCCGCCTCCACCGCGTTCCTGCTCGCCGCGCTCCGGTCGCCGATCGCCTACCCGGACGGCATCCGGCACGACATGTCCTCCGCCGATCGGGAGCGGGTGGCGACCAAGGCCGGCTGGTTCAACGGTGGCCGCAACGAGGCCGGCATCATGTTCGGCACCGACGGCACGCCCCGGCTCACCTACGCGATCTTCGCCGACGGCCAGGCCGACCCGGACAACTTCGGCCCGACCCACCCGGCCACCCACGCCCGGTCGGTGATGGGCCGGCGGTTCCTGGAGGCGATCACCGAGCCGGGCACCGCCGCGGCCACGTCCCGTGCCCGGTCGGCGTACCGGCCGAGCAACGGCGGCTGACGAATCCTTGCTCGATCCGGGGGCCGGCCACCCGCCGGCTCCCGGGACCGGCAAGGATGGACGGATGGGTAGGCCGAAGATCGTGGGCGAACCGGACCGGGGCGACGCCGACAGGTCACGGGCGCGACGCCGCCGACGCCGACGTGCCGGTGGTCTGCTCGCGCTGGCCGCCGTCGCCACCGCCGCCTGGGCCGTCCGGGACATCCCGTTCGCAATGGGTGCCCGCGCCGCCGGTGACCGGGCCGCCAGGCTGCGTTCCTCGCCGCAGTTCGAGGGCGACGGCTTCCGCAACCAGGCCAGCACCCGGACGGTGGTGGCCGAATCCGGACGCAACGTCCTGCTCCAGTTCCTCTTCGGCGGGCAGCGGCGCAAGCCCGCCGATCCGGTCCCGCTGGTCGACGCCGGCACGGCCGACCCGGCCGCGGCGCCCGCCGACGAACTGGCCGTCATCTGGTACGGACACGCCTCGGTGCTGGTCGAGATCGAGGGCCGACGGGTGCTGGTCGATCCGATGTGGAGTCAGCGGTGTTCGCCGTCGCGCCTGGTCGGGCCGCAGCGGCTGCACCCACCACCGGTGCCGCTGGAGCAACTGCCCACGGTCGACGCGATCCTGATCTCACACGACCACTACGACCACCTGGACCTGGCTACCGTACGGGCGTTGCTGCGGACCCAGTCGGCGCCGTTCCTGGTCCCGCTCGGTGTCGGCGCCCACCTGGCCCGGTGGGGTGTGCCGGAGGCGCGGATCGTCGAGCTGGACTGGACCGAGAGCGTCACCATCGCCGGGCTGCGGTTCACCGCGACCGCCGCGCAGCACTTCTCCGGGCGCGGCTTCACCCGTAACCGCACCCTCTGGGGCTCGTGGGTGATCAGGGGGAACACCCGGCGGGTGTTCTACTCCGGCGACTCCGGCTACTTCGCCGGCTACGCCGAGATCGGCCGGGAGCACGGCCCGTTCGACGTCACGCTGATCCAGGTCGGTGCGTACGCGCCCGCCTGGCCGGAGATCCACATGTTCCCGGAGGAGGCGATCACCGCCCACCTGGACCTGCGCGGGGAGTTGCTCGTCCCGGTGCACTGGGCGACGTTCAACCTCGCCGTGCACGCGTGGGCCGATCCGGTCGACCGGCTGTGGCGGGAGGCGAAGGCCCGCGACGTACGGCTGGCCGTGCCCCGACCCGGTGAGCGGGTGGTCGTCGACCTGCCGCCACCGGTCGACGGCTGGTGGCAGGACATCGTCTGACCCGGTGAGCGGGTCCGGCCCCGGTGGAACGGGGTCAGAGCACGAACGCGTCGGTCCAGAGCTGCCCGGAACGGCCGGAGAGGGCGTCGAGCAACGCCACCGCCTGACTGTCGGTCAGCGAGGCGACGAAGTCGATGATCGCCCGTCCGCGCGCCTTGCCGGCCCGGCCGGGCGTACGCGGGTGCAGTTCCGCCTCGGCGAGGTCGATCAGGTCGTGCAGCCTGCGCGGTAGCCGGGCCTCCTCGCGGGGGTCGAGGATCCAGTCGAGCAGGGCCTGCACCAGGGTGTCCAGCAGCCGGGCCTGTCCCCGCTGGTGCAGCGCCAGGTCGGGCCGGGCGAGCACGAACTGGTGGTGGACGAACTTGAGCACCTGCACCTCGTGCCACTGCGCCGGGGCGAGCAGGACGTGCCCGGCCCGTACCGGCGGATCGGGGACCACGGTGATCGCGTCCACCAGCCGGCGGGTCCACCGGGCGGAGAAACCCGACACACCCTGCTCGGCCTCGATCGAGCCGTCGAACGGCGCGGCGAGCAGCCCGTCGACCAGTTCCAGCCGTACGTGTTCGACCGCGGCGGCGAACGCCTCGTCGTCGCTGATCCAGGCGTCCTTGCGGTGCAGTTGCCGGCGCAGCCGCTCGATCGGGGCGCCCTGCCGGCGCAGCCCGTGTTCGAGGGCCGCGTCGGTCATCGACCGGTACCGGTCGCTGTCGCGCTGCCAGGCCAGCAACTCGGCCGCGACCGCGCCCTGGCGCAGCACCCCGACCCGGTGGAAGTCCTCCACGTCGTGGATGGCGTACGCGATGTCGTCGGCGGTATCCATGATCGACGCCTCGACGGTCTGCTGCCAGTCGGCGATCCGGCCGGCGAACGGCGCCCGAGCCTGCCGCAGGTCCTCCACCTCGGTGCTGTACGCGCCGAACTTCGCCGACCCGCTGTCCGGCTCGTCGGGCGGCGCGGTCGCCCCGCGCGGCGGCGGGTCGAACTGCCGGGGGTGCGGGTCGGGGTAACCGGACCGGGTCCACGGGTACTTCAGGATGGCGGCGCGGACCGCGGCGGTCAGGTCCAACCCGATGGTCGCCATGCCGCGGATCTCGGTGCTGGTGACGATCCGGTACGACTGGGCGTTGCCCTCGAACCCGTCCGGCAGCCCGAGCCGCTGCCGGGCGATCCGGTCGAGCACCTGCTCACCGAGGTGCCCGAACGGCGGGTGTCCCAGGTCGTGCGCGAGCGCCGCCGCCTCGACCACGTCCGGGTCGCAGCCGCCGAGGGAGTCCAGCAGGTCGCGGTAGCGCTCGTCGGCGGCGAGCCGCTCCGCCACCGCCCGCCCCACCTGGGCGACCTTCAGGCTGTGCGTCAACCGGTTGTGTACGAGCAGCCCGGAGCCGCCCGGGGAGATCACCTGGGTGACGCCGCCGAGCCGGGCGAAGAAGGGTGAGCTGACGATCCGGTCCCGGTCGGCCCGGAACGGGCTTCCGGCAAGGTCACCGAGGGCACCGGCGCTGCCGCCGAAGAGGCGTCTGGCCCGGGGATCCACCTTCGCCACGTTCGACGCCTCGTTCGCCGCCGGAGACTCCATGATCAGACGCTAGCCCAGCCGGACCCGGCAGGTGTGCGCAGCCCCGATCGATCACGCCTTGGCATCGGCCCTCGGTACGGCACCGACAGGCGGCGACGCCGGGACCGGTTCCCGGGTCCCGCCCCCGATGCCGGCGTAGACGTCCGGTTGCATCGACCTGAGGGCGATCCCCCGGAGCAGGCCGATCAGCACGGCGAGCACCGGCAGGGCGGGTAGCAGGGCCCGCAGGTAGGCGGGGGTCCCGGGGGCGAGCAACGTACCGAAGTCGGCCAGCACCACGACCAGGACCACGCTGAGTCCCATGGTGGCGAGCGTCGGCGCGATCAGCCGCTGCCAGCGCGACTCGACGGTGACCGTACGGCCGTTGAAGAAGCCCACCACGGCCACCGACGTCAGCGTCAGCAGCACCAGTACGCCGACCGCGCCGACCCCACTGAGCCAGGCGAACAGGTCGGTCAGCGGGTCCCGACCGGCAGCGGCGAAGCCGAGCAGCACCGCCAGCGCCAGCCCGGTCTGCACCAGTGAGCCGGCGACCGGCGCGCCGGTGCGTACGCCGACCCTGCCCAGCCTGGCCGGCAGCACCCGTTCGAAACCGAGCGCGTAGAGCTGGCGGGCGACGGTGTTGTGCCCGGCGAGCAGCGCGGCCAGTACCGCGGTGGCGAGCAGGGCCTGGGCGGCGACCGCCAGCGCCACCCCGCCGTGCCGGGCGAGCACGTCGGCGACCAGCCCCGGACCGGCGACGGCGGCCACGGTCGCGGTGTTGTCCGGACCGGTCGCGACGGCCAGCGCCCAGGCGCAGAGCGCGTAGCTGGCACCGACGCCGACGATGGCGAGGTACGTGGCGCGGGCGACGGTACGACCGGGGTCCCTGACCTGTCCACGGTAGGCCGGGCCCGACTCCACCCCGACGAACGCGGCGACGGCCAGGGCGAGCACGGCACCGAGACCGGCCACCGGGAGGTTCGCCGGGTCGAGCCCGGTGGCGCTGACCGAGGCGCCGGCCGGATTGTCGAGCGCGAGCGCCACCAGGGCGGTCAGGACGAGCAATTCCAGGACCAGCAACACCAGCAGCACGGTCCCGGAGAGATCCAACTTGCGCAGCCCGAGCACCCCGACCACCGCCCAGGCGAGCAGCGCCCAGATCCACCAGTCGAGTTCGACGGCGAATTCGTCCGCGGCGAACTCACCGAGAATCGCACCGATCAGTCCGTAGAGGCTGATCTGGATCGCGTTGTACGCGACCAATGCGACGAACGCGGCGCCGACCGCGCCGGCCCGTCCGAGCCCATTTGCGATGTACGAGTGCGACGATCCCGGGTTCGGCACGTACCGGCCCATCGCGGCGTAACCGACGGCGAAGACGCCCAGCACGACGGTCAGCACCAGAAAACAGAACGCGGCGCCGACGTTGCCGCTGACCGCGTACATGACCGGGATGGTGCCGCCGACCGCGGTCAGCGGACCGGCGGTCGCGGCGACGAAGAGGGCGAGCCGTCCGGTGCCGAATCGACCGGGGTGCAGTGGGATACCGGGGACGGGCGGCTCGGTTGGCATCGTGGATCGCTCCTGGCCGGTCGAAACATTGTCGATCGACAATCAGGAGAGGCTATGGCCGTTTCCGGCGGGCGACAAGTTCGTACGGAGATCCGACAGTTTCGCCCCGGTCGAGTCCATTGCCCGACGCAACGCCGAGAACGGGTTGAGCGCCGTGATTCCTTGCCGTAGCGTCCTGCATCAACACGCGGAGCAATCGAAGCGTCACGACGGTACCGGGCGGGGCCGGAGAGCCATGAACAACTTCCTGGGCGATACCGAACGACTCGCCGATGAGCTGTTCCTCATCGGACACGACGACTACAACGGCCGCCCACTGGCCGCCGCCAACCTGCTCGACCCGGCCCTGGCCGGTGCGATCCTCGCCGAACTGGCTCTGGCCGGGCGGATCACCATCACCCGTGGCGAGGTCTTCGTCGCCGACAACCGGGCCTGGCAGGACCCGGTCGCGGACCGGGCACTCGGCGAGATCGTCCGGCACGGCGACGGGTACGACGCCCGGGGCTGGCTGGAGTTCATCCGCCCCCAGGTGCACGAGCAGGTCGGGCTCCGGCTGGTCAGCGCGGGCGCGCTGCGGCGGGAGAGCCGTCGCGGGCTGAGCCTGCGGATGAAGGTGCGCTGGCCCGGCCGCGACCCGAACCGGGTGGCCGCACCCCGGGTCCGGCTCGCCGCCGTCCTCGAACGCTCGGACCAACCGCTGGACATCCGCAACGCGACTCTGGCCGCCCTGGTCCGGTCCGGTGGCATGATCGGCGTGCTCGGCCTGCCCGAGCACGCCGTGGCGCAGCGCATCTCGGCCGCCCGCCGGCTGCTGCCGCCCGCCCTGGCCGACCTGCTGAACGCGGTCGACGCGACGGTCGCCGCCGCCACCCTCAGCCCCCGCCGCTGAACAGCACCCTTCCTGGGCGCCGGCCGGGTGGCGCGACGCGGACGGGTGGCGGACGGCAGAATGCGTACGTAACCCACCCGGAAAAGGCGGACCAGGATCGTGACGACGTCTGTTCATCAGCGGATCGCCGAGGAGCTCGGCGTACGCGAGCGGCAGGTAACGGCCGCCGTCGAGTTGCTCGACGGCGGGGCCACCGTGCCCTTCATCGCCCGTTACCGCAAGGAAGTCACCGGCATGCTCGACGACGCGCAGTTGCGCACGCTCGAGGAGCGGCTGCGCTACCTGCGGGAGTTGGAGGAGCGGCGGGCGGCGATCCTGGAGTCCATCCGCAGTCAGGGCAAGCTGGACGACGCGCTAGAGGCGCAGATCATGGCGGCCGACTCGAAGGCCCGGCTGGAGGACATCTACCTGCCGTACAAGCCGAAGCGGCGGACGAAGGCGCAGATCGCCCGGGAGGCGGGGCTGGAGCCGCTGGCCGAGCAGCTCCTCGCCGACCCGACGCTGGATCCGCGTACGGCCGCGACCGCGTTCGTCGACGCCGACAAGGGTGTGGCGGATCCGACGGCGGCGCTCGACGGGGCGCGGGCGATCCTGGTCGAGCGGTTCGCCGAGGACGCGGACCTGATCGGGTCGCTGCGCGAGCAGATGTGGTCGCGGGGCCGGCTCGCCGCCCGGGTACGTGACGGCCAGCAGGACGCGGGCGCGAAGTTCTCCGACTACTTCGACTTCAGCGAGCCGTACACCCGGCTCGCCTCGCACCGGGTGCTGGCCATGTTCCGGGGCGAGAAGGAGGGTGTACTCGACCTCACCATGGAGCCCGAGGAGGCACCCGAGGCGGAGTCCGGCCCGGTCGGGCCGACCCGGTACGAGGCGGAGATCGGCGCCCGGTTCGACATCTACGACCGGGGACGGCCGGCGGACCGTTGGCTGACCGAGACGGTGCGCTGGGCGTGGCGTACCCGGATCCTGATCCACCTCGGCGCCGACCTGCGGATGCGGCTGTGGCAGGCGGCCGAGGACGAGTCCGTACGCGTCTTCGCGACGAACCTGCGTGACCTGCTGCTCGCCGCGCCGGCCGGCAGCCGGACCACGATGGGCCTCGACCCGGGCCTGCGTACGGGTGTGAAGGTGGCGGTGGTCGACGCGACCGGCAAGGTGCTGGCGACCGACACCATCTACCCGCACGAGCCGCGCCGGCAGTGGGACCAGTCCATCGACACGCTGTCGCGGCTGGCCCGGACGCACTCGGTCGACCTGATCGCGATCGGCAACGGCACCGCCTCGCGGGAGACCGACAAGCTCGCCGGTGACCTGATCAAGCTGCACCCGGACCTGAACCTGACCAAGGTGGTGGTCTCCGAGGCCGGCGCGTCGGTCTACTCCGCGTCCGCGTACGCCTCTCAGGAACTGCCCGGCATGGACGTGTCGCTGCGCGGCGCGGTCTCGATCGCGCGCCGGCTCCAGGATCCGCTGGCGGAACTGGTGAAGATCGAACCGCGCTCGATCGGGGTCGGCCAGTACCAGCACGACCTGTCCGAGGCGAAGCTCTCCCGTTCGTTGGACGCGGTGGTCGAGGACTGCGTGAACGGCGTCGGCGTGGACGTGAACACCGCGTCCGCACCCCTGCTCACCCGGGTTTCCGGGATCGGTGCCGGGCTCGCGGAGAACATCGTCATGCACCGGGACACGCACGGCCCGTTCCGTACCCGGCGGGCGTTGAAGGAGGTCCCCCGGTTGGGGCCGAAGGCGTTCGAGCAGTGCGCCGGCTTCCTGCGCATCCCGGGCGGCGAGGACCCGCTGGACGCCTCCGCGGTGCACCCGGAGTCGTACCCGGTGGTGCGGCGCATCCTCGCCTCCACCGGAACCGACCTCGGTTCGCTGATCGGCAAGAGCACGCTGCTGCGGGCGCTCAAGCCGACGGACTTCGTCGACGACACGTTCGGCCTGCCGACGGTCACCGACATCATCGGCGAGCTGGAGAAGCCGGGGCGTGACCCGCGCCCGGCGTTCCGTACCGCGACCTTCGCCGAGGGCGTCGAGAAGATCGGCGACCTGACCCCGGGCATGCTGCTGGAGGGTGTGGTCACCAACGTCGCCGCGTTCGGTGCGTTCGTCGACGTGGGTGTACACCAGGACGGGCTGGTGCACGTGTCGGCGATGTCGAACACGTTCGTGAAGGACCCCCGGGACGTGGTCAAGTCCGGTGACGTGGTGCGGGTGAAGGTGCTCGACGTGGACGTACCACGCAAGCGGATCTCGCTGACGCTGCGGCTGGAGGACGAGGCCACGCCGGGCGCTCCGCGTACCGGTGGTGGTGGTGAACGCCGCGACCGCCCGGCGGGCGGCGGCGAGCGCCGGGACCGGGGTGGCGCCGACCGGGGTGGGCAGCGCGGTGGCGGCGGCCAGCCCCGGCAGGGCCGGGGTTCGTCGCCGGCCCCCGCGGCCGGTGGGGCGATGGCCGACGCGCTGCGCCGCGCCGGACTCGACAAGGGTCTCGGCAAGTCCGGCCGCTGACACTCACCGCCCGCCGCGACGATCCCTCGTCGCGGCGGGCGGTCTCCCACACCCCGGGCGGTACGGTCTGCTGATGGTCGACGACGGGCGTGCCGCCTGGCGGGAACAGCACCGCCACGCGGTCGAGGTACGGGCCGAGGCGGAACGGCTGCGCCGCGCGGCGGAGACCGATCAGGCGCGGGAGCTGGTTGCCGAGTTCGTGGGCGAGGCGCAACGGCGTGGCCTGCCGGTGGTCGCGCTCACCGCCGTCGCCCCGACCGGTGCCCGCTACCGCACCGGCCTCACCGGCTGGTACGTGGACGTCAACCTGACCAGGGCGGTCACCACCGACGGCGAGTTCTACCTGTTGACCGTGCCGACGAGCCTGCGGGCCCGGTTGACCGGGGTGACGATCGAACCCCGGGAGCCGAAGCTGATCGTCGGCGAGGGCGGCCGCGATGGCGAGTCGATGCCGCTGCGCCAACTCCTCGATCGCCGCCTCGCCGCCGGCCCCACCTGGCCGTAACCCCCCGCGTGTGCCGCGGAGGTGCGCGAAGGGTTTGGCTCGTTTGCGCGAAGGGTTTGGCTCGCGCCAGCCGGCCGGACTCTTCCTGATCACGGAAACTGCGCCTCAGGTGGGAGGGGCGGGCGGTGGGGTGGGAGGGTGGGGGCGGGGTGTTGCTTCGGCGCGGCGGACCGCGAGGGTTACCCTGATCCGGCGTCGGGCCTCCCGGCGCCAACGCGCATCGTGGCTGGTCAGGTGACCGATGGCCGCGCTGCCCTGTAGCTGACGTACCGACATGCGGGCTACCGTAGGTGGCCGGGTGTGAAGAACCGATCAAGAAGCGGTTGCCTCACCGTGCGTCAAAGCGGACGTCCGGTGTCATATGGCTTCCGCATCCTGTCTTCACGATTACTTAACGGGTCACCGGTTGAATCCGTGCGACCGTTACCCGTCAGGATGGGGAGTCATGGGCGCGCGGATCCTGGTTGCCGAGGACGATCGTAAGCAGGCAAACCTCGTTCGGATCTACCTCGAACGCGAGGGACACAGCGTCCTGCTGGTCGGTGACGGCCGCGCCGCGCTCGACCAGGTACGCGCCCGCCGGCCCGACCTGGTGGTGCTCGACGTGATGATGCCGGTGGTCGACGGGCTGGACGTGTGCCGGGTGCTGCGGGCCGAGTCGGACCTGCCGATCCTGCTGCTGACCGCCCGTACCACCGAGGACGACATCCTGCTCGGCCTCGATCTGGGCGCGGACGACTACCTGACCAAGCCGTACAGCCCGCGTGAGCTGGCGGCACGCGTACGGGCGCTGCTGCGCCGGGCCGGTGTGGTCAGCGCGGGCGGCCAGGCGGTGCTGCGGGTCGGTGACCTGGAGATCGACGCCGGGCGGTTCGAGGTACGGATCGAGGGCCGGCCGATCACCCTGACCGCCAAGGAGTTCGGCATCCTGGAGGTGCTGGCCAGCGAGCCGGGCCGGGCGTTCACCCGGGCCCAGATCATCGACCGGGCGTTCGGGTTCGACCACTACGTCCTCGAACGCACGGTCGACGTACACGTGATGAACCTGCGCCGCAAGATCGAGGCCGACGCCACCGAACCCCGGTACGTCCAGACCGTCTTCGGCCGTGGCTACCGCCTCTCCGACCTCGCTGTCCCGGCGGCGGCCACGCCGTGAGTTTCCGGTTCCGGGTGCTGGGGCTGGTCATGCTCGTCGCGCTCAGCGCCACCGCCGCGACCGCCTGGCTGACCCTTCGGCAGGCCCGGCAGCAGCTCAGCGCCACGGCCAACGCGGACGAGGCCCAGGTCGACATGATCAGCTCCGAACTCAAGGCGTACGCCAGCCGGCAGGGCACCTGGGAGGGCGTACCCACGCTGGTCGAGCGGTTGCATCAGGACACCGGTCAGCGGATCCGCCTGGAGACGGACTTCGTGGTGCTGGTGGACTCCGACACCCAGGACAACCCAGCCAAGGCCACCCGGCCCCTCGGCCCGCTCACCGCCGTGGTCAACCCGCGACCGACCCTGTCACTGGCCAACGTGCCCACCGCGAGCCTGGCCTCCAGCACCGTCAAGGCGATCGGGAACTACCGCTCCGGGGTGCTCTTCGCGGCCTGCCTCACCCGGGAGGGGCTGGCGGTGACCAGCACCCCGGGCGCGCTCGGGATGCCCGTGTTCGGGGCCGGTCCGAACAACCCGCAGCCGGATCCGGTGGTGGTCGACAACTGCCGGGTGGGCACCGCCGAGGCCGGCCGGGACATCGCCGCCGACATCGCCAGGGCCGGTGACTGCGGCGCCCCGATGGACGCCCTGCTGCCACTCGTCCACGGCGAGTCGGGCGCGGAGACCGGGCGCCCCGTGACACCGACGAAGCCGCCGCAGGGATCGACCGACGGTGGCACCGGGACCACCGAGGACCAGGTGAGCTGCCTGACGCAGGTCTTCGACCTGCAGATCAACGACGTGGCACCGCAGCCGGTGCGGCTCTACCTCGGTGCGGCGAGCGACCCCGGGGCGGCGCTGACCAGTGGCCCGATGCTGGCCGGGGTGGCCGGGGTCGCCGGGGTCGCCATCCTCTGCACCGCCTTGCTGAGCCACCGGGTGCTCCGCCCGATCGGCCGACTCACCGCCGCCGCGCAGCGGCTCGGTCGGGGCGACCTCGGGGGCAGAGTGCCGGTGGAGGGTCGCGACGAGCTGGCCGAGCTGGGTCGCTCGTTCAACCAGATGGCCGACTCGTTGCAACGCGGCGAGGAGCGGCAGCGCCGGTTGGTGGCCGACGTCGCGCACGAGCTGCGCAGCCCGCTGGCGAACCTGCGCGGTTATCTGGAGGCGCTCAAGGACGGGGTGATCACGCCCGATCCGGAGCTGTTCGCCTCGTTGCACGAGGAGGCGGTACTCCAGCAGCGGATCGTCGACGACCTCCAGGAGTTGGCCCTGGCCGAGGCGGGCACGCTGGCGTACCACAGGGTCTACGTCGACCTGGCCGAGTTGCTGGAGACCTGCCGTACGGCGCACCTGGCGCTGGCCGAGGCGGCCGGGATCACGCTGCGGGTGGTCGCCGAGCCGGTGCTCGTCTACGCCGATCCCGACCGGTTGCGCCAGGTGGTGGGCAACCTGATCACGAACGCGCTGCGGGCCACCGCCGTGGGCGGCAACGTCACCCTGCACTGCGCCCGGACCGGTACGGCGGCTGCCCTGGTACGGGTGGCCGACGACGGTTCCGGGATCGCCCCGGACGCACTCCCGCACGTGTTCGACCGGTTCTGGCGGGCGGACTCGGCCCGCGGGCGCGGTACCGGCGGCAGCGGACTCGGGCTCGCCATCACCCGGCAGATCGTCACCGACCACGGCGGCACCATCGTGGTCACCAGCGAACTGGGCGCCGGTACGACCTTCCGGATCGTTCTGCCCTCCCCACTCGTCCCCGATGACCGAAAAGGATCCCTCCCTCGCTAATGGGTGGTAAAACCCTTTATAGCGATTTGATCCGCTTTCGACCGGTTGAGTGATCGGAACACGGATCCGAAACATCCGGCCGGGGCGACCGCCGGAAGGGGGACGGCGATGAAAAGTTCGACGGATCTGACCAGCACCGAATCCTGGGACCAACTGTGGAGCCAGCCCAGGTCGGGCGGGGTGGCGAGCCGGGTCAAGCAGCGGCTCAAGGCCACCCGGACCTGGCACCAGTTGCTGGCCGACCTGCTCGACAGCACCGGCCGTGAGGGCCCGGTCGACGTACTCGAACTGGGCTGCGCCCCCGGCAGCATGCTGCTGCAACTGCACCAACTGCGGCCGATGCACACCTACCACGGGCTCGACTTCGCTCCCGAGGGCCTGAAGACCGCGCGACGGCTCCTGCACGCGGCCGGCGTACCGGCGAACCTGCGACTCGGCGACGTGCGTACGGCCGAACTGCCGCCGGTCGACCTCGTCCTCTCCTTCGGCCTGGTCGAACACTTCGAAGAGCCCGGCGAGATCATGGCGCACCACCGGCGTTTCCTCCGCCCCGGCGGGGTCGCCGCGGTGACGGTCCCCAACTACGCGCACCCCGCACTGGTCGCGCTCCTGCGCCGGTTCAGCCCGGAGACGCTCGCCACCCACAACCTGCGGGTGATGTCGGAGGACTCGCTGCGTACAGCGTTCGCGAGCGCGGGTCTGGTCGATATCGTGACCGGGGTGAGCGGCGGACCGACGATGCCGAACTCCCGGGTCCGGCCGGACCTGTCCGGCAGTTCGTACCGGTTCGCCGCCCGCACCTGGAACGCCTGCAGTGGACTACTGCCGGACGGGTGGCCGTGGTCGGCGAACATCTGGGCCACCGGCGTACAACCCGGATGATCCTCGACGGCCCCGCGGCCAGCACCGCGACCCCCGCCAGCGCCCCGCCCGTCACCGGCCGTGCCGGTACGGTCGCCGGGCGTTCCAGTGCCGTCGCCGGGCAGATCAGTTGGAGCCTGCTCGGCATCCTGGTCGCCTCCCTGGCCCAGTGGGTGGTGATCGTCGTCCTGGCCAGGTACGGCAACCCGGCCATGGTCGGCCAGTACGCACTCGGCCTGGCCGTGGCGGCACCGGTCCTCCTGGTCGCCAGCCTCGCCCTGCGGACCGTGCAGGTGACCGACGCGCGGTCGCGCTTCGGCTTCGTCGACTACCTACGGCTGCGCGTCCTCGGCATGGTCGTGGCCACCGTGGTGATCGCGATCATCGCCGCCTTCGTCGGCTCGGGCGGTGCCGTGGTGGTGGTGCTGGTCGGCATCGCCAAGGCACTCGACGGCATCGGGGACATCTACCTCGGCCTCTTCCAGCGGCACGGCCGGATGCGCAGCATCAGCCTCTCGATGATCCTCAACGGGGTCGCCACGGTGCTCGCCGTGACGACGCTGCTCCTGCTCACCGGCAGTGTGGCGTGGGCGGTGCTGGGCTCGGTCGCCGGATCCGCGCTCGGCGCGGTCGGTTACTGCCTGGTCGCCGCGCGCCCGCTGCGCCGGAGCGTCGACCCGGCCGGCGACAGTGCCTCCGAGCGTGGGCCGGGCGGGCGGCTGGTGAGCCTGGCGGCGCTCGCCCTTCCCCTCGGCATCGCCTCCGGCCTCGCCTCGTTCACCATCAACCTGCCGCGCTACCTGGTCGGACACGAACTGGGGACGGCCGCGCTGGGCATCTTCGCCGCGATCGGGTACGTCGTACTCGCCGCCAACGCCATCTTCGCCGCGGTCGCCCAGACCATGCTGCCCCGGATGTCCAACCTGTACGCGGACGGCCAGGTCACCGCGCTCACCCGGCTCGTCAAGCGACTGGTCCTGGCCACGCTCGCCATCGGCGGACTCGCCGTCGGCGCGGCCGCGATGCTCGGCCGACCCGCCCTCGACCTGGTCTACGGCGCCGAGTACGCACGACACGCGTCGGTGTTGACCCTGCTCACCGTGGTGGCCGCCCTCAGCGGGGCGGTCTTCGTCGTCGGCACCGCCCTGTCGGCGCTGCACCGGTTCGGCAACCAGTTCACCGCGAGCGTCGCCACCCTGCTGCTGACCGTGCTCGCCGCGTACCTGCTGATTCCCCGCTACGGGCTCGACGGCGCCGCCTGGACCGTGGTGCTGACGGTGGCCGGCGACGGCACGCTCAAGGCGCTGATGCTGCGCCGTGCCCTGAAAGGACGGCCGTGGACCTGAACAGCACCACGGTGATCTGGGCCTGTGTCGCGGGAGCCGTAGCGGTTCCCGTCCTGTTACTGCTGCGATCCGGGCGCCGGGACGTGCTGCCGTACCTGGCCGGCTACTTCGCCTTCTTCGGCCTCGGCCCGGCGCTCAACCACGTACTCGGTCGGGAGATCTATCCGGGCATCGCGATCGACAAGATCGGCGCGGCGTCGTTCGGTCTGCTGCTCGCCTTCCTCGCCATGCTGGTGGTGGGGGTCGTCGTTCCTGTCCGCCGGGGCGCGCTGGACCGGACCCGGATCGACCAACCCGAGCACCGCCTCCCGCTGCTCGTGCCGTTCCTGCTCGCGCTGGCGCTCTACGCCCTGACGATCGTGGCCCTGCACGGTCCGGCGATGCTCGCCGGCAACAAGTTGGACCGGATCACCCTCGCCGGTCCCTGGCACTACGACTACCTGCTGTTGCAGACCATGGCCTGTTCGCTCTACTTCGCCGCCCGGTCGACCCGGCTCGGCACCGTCGCGTACGCGGTGAACGTCGCCTGCTACGTCGGCTACTGCCTGGCCACGAACGAGCGGGACTTCCTCTTCGCGCTGTTCAGCGTCCTGCTGCACGTCCAACTGTTCCGCCGCCGCGCCATGTCGCTGCGCTTGGCGCTGATCGGTGTCGCCGGCGTCGTCCTCGCCACGTTCCTGGCCAGCATCCGCAGCCCCGGCGTCGGGATCGGCACCACCCGGGCGCTGAACGAGGGCACGGTGATGTTCCCGGACACGTACGTGATGAGCCTGGTGCCGCACCAGTTGCCGTTCGCGCACGGCGGGACGTACTGGGACGCGGTGCAGGGTGTGCTGCCCATCGGTCCCCAGTACGCACTCGCCCAGTGGCTGGTCGACTCGTACGCCCCCGGCTCCCCCGGCGGCTACGGCTTCTCGCTCACCGCGGAGGCGTACCTCAACTTCGGCCTGGTCGGCATTCCCGTCGTCTTCGCCGCGTTGACCGCCGTGCAACGCTTCCTCGTCAACCGGGCCGTCCGGGGCGGCTTCTACACGTACGCGAGCGTGCTGTTCACGGTCACCTGGATGTACAACTTCCGGGGCGAGAGCTTCGCGCTGGTGAAGACGCTGGTGTACGGCGCCGTGCTCTACGGGGTGCTGCACCTGTCCGGCAAGGTGCTGCGGACGTACGCTCCCGGTCGTCGTAGCCCGGCGCGCGCCACCGGGCCGGCCCGCAGGATCGGTGCCAGCCCGGGCAGGATCGGTGGTAACCGGCCCGCCGCCGTGCTCGCCCGAGCGAAACGGGCGACCGGAGGTGCGTCCTAGTGGAGCACCCGCAGGTCGACCCTGGCGTGTGCCGCCCGACCGGAACTCCGCTTCGGTCCGGTGCCGGCCACCCGCCCGGGCACGGTGAAGGCGAGCAGCACCACCACCGCCAGCGGCACGAACCGGCCGAGCAGGAAGACCACGATGTTGTCCAGGTCGCTGCTGAGCACCAGCACGCTGGCGATGCCGAGCGACGGGGCGAGCAGTTTCGGCACCAGGTCCGGTTGGTCCCGGGCCCGCCGGTACAGCCGCCGGGACCAGCGGACCAGCAGCGCGAGCGGGACGAACGACAACACCGCCCCGGCCGGACCGAAGTTGAGCATCGCCTCGCCGGCGATGCCGTAGATCCGGGTGGCCCACTGGCCGTTGTCCCGGTCGTAGCTGCCCGGCCCGAGCAGGACCTCGGTGCCGATGACCAGCTTGGTGGTCGGGCGCTCCGGCAGCAGCCAACCCGGCACCATCAGCGTGACCGCACCGAGGTACGTCACGCCGTACCCCAGTTCGCCGTCACCGTGCCGCTTGCGTTCCAGCAGCACCGCCTGCATGTCGGCTCGGGCAAGGTCGTTGAGGAGCACTTTCGGCAGGTCACGCCCTGTTTCCGAGGAGATCTCCTCGATGCTGCGGTCACCGCGTACGACGTCGACGACCTCGACACCGGCGCTCTTGTAGAGGCCGTACAGGTACATGAACAGCACGAAGATCAGGCCACAGACCAGCAGCGCCTTGCGCGAGATGGTGAAGACGATCAGGTGCACCAGGATCAGGGCGAGCAGCATCGGCCACACGGTGTTGCTCCGGCTGCCGCGCAGACCACCGACCATGAACTGGACCAGGGCCAGACCGATCAGCAGCCAGACCACCAGGGAACGCCGTCGGGCCAGCACCTCCCGCCACCGGACGAGGACCAGGGCGAAGCCGATCAGCGGGAACGACTCGGCCAGCATCAGCAGCCAGCCCATGCCGCTGAGCGCGTCACGACCCTGCGTCATCACGGCGAGGAATCCGCTCAGGCCGCCGAACACCACGATCTCGAAGCCGAACGCGAGCACCCCGGCGGCCACGGCCAGCGAGCCGACCAGGTAGAACCGGGACAGGTTGAGCTGGGGCCCCCAGGCGGTGTGCCGGCCGCGGACCGGGAACGACAGCAGCCACCGGTAGATCAGCAGGCCGATCAGGTTGAGGATCGCCATCGCCCCGAGCGCGTCGCGCCACTCGGTCGGCGGGTTGACGAACAGTCCCCAGTGGTCGAGCGTCACGTGCAGGATCGGGGCCAGGTAGAAGAAGTGCAGCCCGAGCAGGCCGAGCAGGGCCTGCGGGTCGAAGACGTCGAGCTGGCGGCGGACGCAGCCGACCACGTCGAGGGCGATCAGCGCACCGCAGGCGGTGACCGGGAGCACGAACCAGTGCCGCATCCCGTCGTCGATGATCACCAGCACCAGGCTGACCGCGCACACCAGCCCACCGGCCAGCGCCCAGGTCACGGTGTCCGGGCCGGTACGGCCCGACCGCCGGCCGCGGCCGGTGGGACGGGTCCGGCCCGCCGGCCCGGTCCGGCCCGCCGAGCGCGGGGCCTCGACGGTACGGGTCGAGCCCGCCCGCTCGACCGTGGCGTCGTCGGTGCCCTCCCCTGGCCCGTCACCGTCGGAAACGATCCGCGCCGACATCATCGGCGACCGACCGTCCACAGCCTCCGCCACTGGGCGACGGCGTTGGCCAGCAGGAACGGCGACGAATGCAGGCTCGCGCGGATCTCCTCGCGGGCGACCGGGCCGAGCTGGATCTGGGCCGCCACCGCGTCCGCCCACCGGTACGGGCCGTCGGCGAGCGGCAGCAGCGCGAGCCCGCGTACGCGGGGTTGCACCTCGCGCAGGCACGGCAGGTCGGTCGCGACCACCGGAACCCCGGCGGCCAGTGCCTCCAGCACCACACCCGGCAGCCCCTCCCGCCGCGAGGGCAGCAGCAGCACGTCGCTCGCGGCGAGCACCGAGGCGATCTCGTCGGTCTCACCGGCGAGCACGACCAGTGGATCGTCGACGATCTCCGGGTACGCCCGGACCAGGTCGTCGGGACCGCCCGGACCGACCACGAACAGCCGGGCGTCCGGCCACCGGGCGCGTACGGCTCGGTGCACCTCGATCAGGAACGGCCGGTTCTTCTCCGGTGCCGACCGCCCCAGGTACGCCAGCACCGGCACGTCCGTCGGCAACTGCCAGCGGGACCGGGCCGCTGACCGTTCCCAGCCCCTTACCCGGGCCGGGTCGACGCTGTTGTAGAGCACTCGGTAGCGGGCGTCCCCGGTCGGCGGGCCGGCGAAGGCGAGCGCCGCCGTGGTCACGCCCAGCACGTCGGTGGCGACCCGAGGCAGCAGCCGGCGCAGCAGGGCCCGCCGGATCCGGCGGTAACGGGTGTCGGGTCGACCGTCGCCCTCGCTCCAGAACCTGGCGATCCGTACCGGCACCCCGGCGAGGCGGGCCACCAGCAGGATCACCGCGCTGGTGAGGCTGACGTGCGAGACGACCACGTCGGGTCGCATCTGCCGCAGGCAGCGCCACAGCCGCGGGCCGAACGTGGGCAGCGGGGAGACCGGGCACTGTGCCACCTCGGCCCCGGCGCCCCGGAAGTCGTCGGCCAGCTTGCCTTCACGCCCGTTGAGCGTGACGAAGGTCTGCCGTACGTCGTCCGGCGGGATCGCGCGGCAGAGGTCCAGTGACACGGTTTCGGCCCCGCCCCGGTCCAGCCAGCCGATCACGTGTGCCACCCGTACGGTCGGGTCGGCCACGGCCGGCTGTGGGCGCTGCCGCTGCCGGATCGGTTTGAGGCCACGCCGGGTCTGCGCCGCTCGGGAACTCGTCACGCGCGACCACCCACCGGTGTCCGGCTCGTGGCCGCGTCCCGTACGCCACGGTAGAACAGGTCCCGGCGCGGGCGCAGCGAGGCGAGCGAGTAGTCCCGGGCCCGGCTCAGGTTGCGGGCCGATGCGGCGCTGAGCCGTCCGGGCTGGGTGAGGAACCGGAGAATCGCCTCGGCGAGGGCGTCCGGGTCGTCGGGTGGCACCATGTCGACGTCGGCGAGCAGTTCGGGGATGCCGCCGACGGTGGAACCGACCGCCGGCAGGCCTCGCGCCATCGCCTCGATCAACGCCCGGGGCAGACCCTCGGTACGCGACGGCATGACCACCAGGTCCGCCGCGTCGAGGTGGGCGCGGACCGCCGCACCGGCCGGTACGGTGCCGACGAAGCTGACCCGGTCGGCCACCCCCGCCCGCGCCGCGAACTGTTCGAGGCGGGGGCGGAACCGCCCGTCGCCGAGGTGCACCAACCGGGGGGCGACGCCGGTGCCGGCGAGCCGGGCGAGCGCCTCGATCACGGTGTCGATGCCCTTGTAGAGCTGGTCCAGCGAACCGATCGAGATCAGCGTCCCCGGCTCCGGCGGTTGCTCGACCTGCCGGGGACCGGGCACGAACGCGTCCTCGGGCAGGTCCACGCTGGAGTACGCGGTGCTGACCGCACCGGGCCGACTCGGGTACCGGGACTGGAGATGGCGCTCGGTGACGTAGGCGACCGCTCCCGCGGAACGGCACAGGTGGCGCAGCCGGGTGGTGCCCCACTGCCGCAGGAACGGCCGCAGCGGATGGTCCACCACACCGGGGGCGAACACGTCGTACGGGTCACCGACGACCTCGACCGCGTACGGCAGCCGTTGCCGCTCCCGCCAGCCGGCCAGCATCGAACCGGTCGGCGACGGTACGCGCAGGATCACCGCGTCGGTGGGCTGGGCGGCGGCGCAGACCGCCTGCCGGATCGACCGCCAGCGGGCCAGGTACTGGCGCGGGCCGACGTAGTGCGGCACCGGCCAGAGTTCGACACCGGGACCGTCGACCCGGTGAGCGTCGGCGGGTGGTTCGTCGACGTGCTGGAGTCGGGCCACCACCCGTACGGTGTCGAACGCCGCGAGGTAGCGGCTGAAGAACGGGTACGCGGGACCGTCCGGGGTCCAGACCGAGCCGTCCGGCGTACGGGAGAACCGGGTCTCGGTGGTCACCACCACTCTCATCGCGATCGCACCCCGTTCGCGGTCCGTTCCACGATGTCGGCGATCATCTCGGCCGCCGGTTGGTGGTCGAAGAACTTGACCATGCGTTCGCGGGCGGCGTCGCCCCGGCGGGTCAGCACCCCGGCGTCGAACTCCCGGTACGCGGCCCCCAGCGCCGCCTCCAGCGGCCCGGCCTGCCCTGCCGGCACCACCCAGCCGCTGGTCTCGTCGACCACCTCGGGCAGCCCGCCGGCATCGCTGACGATGCTGGGCAGGCTCATCGCGCCCGCCTCGACCGGGGCGCCGTGCCCCTCGGACAGGGACGGGCTGACGCTCAGGTCGGCCGCGTTGTAGTACGGCCGTACCTCGGTCACCGATTCGAGCCAGGTGATGCTCGGGTCCGCGTCGACCCCGAACCGGCGGACCAGTTCCCGGCGGTGCGTCTCCCCGGTCGCGGAGAACCCGCCACCGATCAGCAGCAGGTGGGCGCGGGGGTGCCGGGCCTGGAACGCCTGCCACGCGGGGAGCAGGATGTCGTGGCCCTTGATCCCCCGCCCGTGGTACGTCAACCGCTTGGGTGCGTACACGTAGGCGACCATGACCACGACGAAGGCGTCCTCGGCGATGCCCAGCTCGGCCCGGATCTTGGCCCGCAGTTCGGCCGCGGTCGGCCCCTCGGGTGCGGGCCCGGCCGTGCCGGGGCGCTGCCCGCCGGTCCGCTGCTGCGCGACCACGTGCTGCCCGGCAGCCACGACCCGCTGATCGGTCTCCGTCTGCGAGGTGGTGGCGGACGGGCGAGCCCGGAAGCGCTGCTCGGCGACGAAGCGCTCCCGGCTGAAGTGGCCGGTGTCGATGCCGGGGGTGGTCGACGGGCGGCGTTCCGGCGGGGCGCCGAGGGCGCCGTACTGGCGGGAGGTGTAGTCGGTGCCGCAGATGATGACGTCGTCCGCGCGCCAGAGCCAGCGTTCGACCGTACGGATGAGGCGGGATTCGAGGAACAGCGGGCCGACGACCACGTGCACCCGGCCCAGCCGGAGCCCGACCGAGGTGAACCGGGCCGCGAGGGCGGAGGCGTACAGGTGGTATTTGAGGATGTCGAGGCGCAGGTCGCGCAGCAGCCGGCGCAGCCGCCACAGCCCGCGCAGGGTCGCCAGGTTGGGCCGGAAGCGGAAGTCGAACGGCGATTCGACCACCTCGAAACCACGCCGGGCCAGCTCCGCCGGCAGCGGTCCCGGGCCCGGTGGCAGCACCACCATCACCTGGTGGTCGCGGCGGCGCAACTCCTCCAACTGCGGAAGGATCCACCGGCCGCTCTGCCGGTGCTTGTACAGGATGGCTATGCGCAGTCCTGCCACTGTCGGTCCTCTCCGGAACGAGGGTCGGGGACGGGGTGGAGGGTCGGGACGGGGTGGCGAGCCGGTCAGGTACGGGCGGCGGGGTCGAGGTGTCGGGCCGGTTTGGCAGCGCCCGGTTGGGCGGGCAGCGGCGGGGTCGGGCCGCAGGCGCGCTCGACGTACTCCGGGGCGTCCGGGAGGGCGTCGAACTCCGGGCGCAGGATCGCTACCCGGGTCAGGTCGTGCCAGCGGCCCCGGCGGAAGACCGCCTCCCGGTCGCGGCCCTCGACCTGCCAACCGCACCGCCGCACGTACGCGCCGAGGCTGGCGGCGTTGAAGTCGAGAATGGTGCTGTGCAGCCGGCGCAGGCCGACGTCGTAGAAGCTCCACGCCATCGTCAGCATGATCGAGTCGCTGCCGGCGCCCTTCGGCGCCGCACCGGGCATCAGCTTGACCGCGGTGAGCGCGGAGCGGTTGTGCCAGTCGATCTCCCACAGCCCGGTCAGGCCGACCGGTTCGCCGCTGCCCAGGCCGACCACGGTGAGCCGACGATTGCGGGGGTCGCGGGAGGCGCCCTGGAACCAGTCCCGTTGGGCGTCGCGGGCCACCGGCCAGTCCCAGCCCACCACGTTGCCGCGGACCTGTGGCGCGTTGGCCAGGTCGGTGAGGAAGTCGAGGTCGTCGGCCTGCATCGGGCGCAGGCCGACCAGTCGGCCGGTCAGCATGGTTCTCCTCTTCCGCCGCTGGTCGGGACGGTTCCGCCACCGCTCGGGACGCCGCCACCGCTGGTACGGACCGCGTTCGCCGCGGTTGCCGGGTGGATCTCGCGTACCAGTTCCGCCACCTGGGCCAGGTCGGAGCCGGTACAGCGGTAGTCGGTGTGCAGGAAGAGCATCCGGCGGGAGAAACCGACCCGCTCGTCCATGGTCAGCTCGACCGGTGCCCGTTCGTCGCCTGCCGGGTCGGGGCCGAGCCGCCAGAGCACCGCCGGGTAGACGCGCCGGTCGATCAGCGCGTGCCGTACCGCCTCGCGTCGCCGGTGCGAGTCGAACTCCAGCACCACGCCGAGGGTGTGCGCGCGGGCGCGCAGCCCGGACAGCCCGGACAGCCCGGCGGCGAGCAGGGCGGCGTTCTCGATCCGGCGGCGGCGGAGCCGGTCGGTCGGCAGCACCCGCAGCATCTGGCGGGAGAACTCCGAGATGCCGCTGACGCCGCTGTCCCGGAACAGGTCCTCCCCGGCCGCGTACCGGGCCAGGTACTGCTGCTTGTCCACCGGCCCACCGGCCAGGTAGGCCGCCTTGAGGTACATCGCGGACAGGACCCGGTCGACCAGACCCAGGTGGCGGGCGGTCGGCGGGCCGGCGGGCGGCACCGGGCGGCCGGTGTCCGACCAGAGCGCCCCGCCGTCGGGCAGCGGCAGCGTCTTGCGCAGCGAGGCGAAGACGTAGTCGGCGCGTACCGAGGCGAGCCAGGGCGCGCGGGGGTCGTGGGTGGCGTCGACGACCAGGGTCGCGGCGGACGCCGCCGGCACCACCGGCGGCGCCCCGAAGTACGAGACCGCCACCACCGCCTCGGTCGGCGCGGCGACCGGTGCCACCCCACCGGTCGGCCCGACCGGGTAGCGCCGGACCGGCAGTACGTCGGCCACCTCGTCCACCACGTCGTCGCAGTAGTACGCGGGCAGGTGCAGCGTGGTCCAGCCGTACTCGCGCCGGCCGAACTCGACCAGGGCGCGCAGTGCCTGGCGGCCGGAGCCGAACAGCTCGCCGTACTGCGGGGCGGCGGACGGCGGGTCGGGGTGTCCGGGCGTACGGGCCCAGTCCGGCTCGGCCGGCAGGTGCAGCGGGAAGCTGGAACCGACCTCCCAGCGTCGTCCAAGCAGCGCGGGGCCGATGTCGCGGCGGTCGTCGGCCATCGGTCAGCTCCGGCCCAGCCGGTAGCCGGGGAAGTAACCCGACAGGCGGAGTTCGTCGACGCCGCGGCCGAGCGTACGGGCGTGCTCGTCGAGCAGGCTCGCGTAGCGCCGCTCGTCCAGCACCACCGACCCGGTCCAGAACTGGGTACGCCGACCGCCGAAGGAACGCTTGAACTGGAACAGCCCGTCGTCGGGGCGTACGCCGCCGCCGAGGTGCACCCGGGTGCAGCCGTTCTCCGCGGCCCATTCCAGGATGGTCCAGACCAGCAGGTTGTTCGCGCCGTCGCGGACGGTCCTCGGGTCGGAGCCGGCGAGGTGGTAGTGGGCCCGGTCGCGGTGGCGCAGGACGAGCGCGGAGGCGACCACGGCACCGCCGGGTTCGCGTACCTCGGCGATCAGCAGTGCCTTGCCGAGACCGTCGACCAGGTTCCGGTAGTACTCCTGCGCGAAGAGGTAGCCGGGGGCGCTGCCGACCCGGAGCATCGTCTGCTCGTACAGCCGGCGGAAGGGTGAGCCGGCAACCACGTCGTCGGGGCCGGCGGCGCGGATGGTGCCGCCGAGGCCGGCGTTGCGGGCCTTGCGGATCGCGGTACGCGACCGGCCCTCCATCCCGGCCCAGATCGCGGTGCTGCCGAGGTTGACCGGGACGGTGACGGTGTCCGCGCGGCGGGTCAGCTCGATCGTGCCGAGTTCCTGTACGGCCGCGATCGAGGCGAGGTCGAGCGGGGAGAACCGGAGGAACAGGGTGACCACCCCGGTGTCCCGCCAGTGGTCGAGCGCCCCGCGCCAGAACCCGGCGAGTTCGGCCGGCGCGCAGCCGGCCTGGACGTGGATCCCGGAGTAGCCGTACGGGCTGACCGCGTCGGAGGTGGTGTCGTCGAGCCGGCGGACCACGTACGGCAGCAGGATCCGGTCCGCCCGGTGGGCGAGTTGCCAGGTGCCGGGCTCGGTGCCGGCCGCGGCCCGGCCGTAGCCGGCGGTGAAGTAGACGTCCGGGCAGTCCGGCCCGAGCAGGGGTCCGGCGGTGTCGGCGTCGACCACCGCCAGGTCCGCGTTCACCGGTCGGCCAGGAACTGCTCGATGGCGTGGAAGACCCGGCCCGTCTGGATCTCGTCCAGCGCCGAACCGCTGGGCAGGGTGAGCCCGTCCTCGAAAAGCCGCTGGGCGGCGCCGGTGAGCACCGCGTGGGCCTGACCGAAGATCGGTTGCAGGTGCATGGGTTTCCACACCGGTCGGGTTTCGATGTCCTGGGCGGCGAGGTGGGCGCCGAGTTCCCCGGCCCGCCAGCCGGCCCGGTCGGGGTCGACGACGATGGTGGTGAGCCAGCAGTTCGCGCCGCGTGCGCCGGCACCGTCGGCGGCGATCCGGACCCCGGCCGGGATGCCGTCGCCGCCGGGTCCGCCGCCGTCACCCTCACCGAGCAGCCGTACGCCGGGCACGGCGGCGAACAGTTTCGCGTACCGTTCGCGCAGTTCACGGCGGCGGGCGAGCATCTCGTCCAGCCGGCTGAGCTGGGCCCGGCCGAGGGCGGCGAGCAGGTTGCTGAGCCGGTAGTTGTAGCCGATGTCCTGGTGTTCGTAGTGCGGCACGGGTTGCCGGGCCTGGGTCGCCAGGTGCCGACAGCGGGCGATGATCCCGGCGTCGTCGGAGACGAGCATGCCGCCACCCGAGGTGGTGATGATCTTGTTGCCGTTGAAGGAGAACGCGGTGACCCGGCCGAACGACCCGGCCGCGCGACCCCGGTACGTGGCACCCAGCGACTCGGCCGCGTCGACCAGCACCGGAACCCGGGTGGCGGCACAGACCGGCAGGAGTTCGTCGTAGTCGGCGCAGGCGCCGAACATGTCCACCGGCACCACCGCGGCGACCCGCCGGCTGGCGGCACGCAGCCGGTGCAGCAGGTCGGCCAGCAGGTTGACGTCGATGTTGCCGGTACCCGGTTCGCAGTCCACGAAGACCGGTTCCGCGCCGGTGTAGACCACGGCGTTGGCGGTGGCGACGAAGGTCAGCGTGGGTACCACCACCACCTGGCCAGGTCCGGCGCCGAGGGCGAGCAGGGCGAGGTGCAGCGCGGCGGTGCCGGAGCTGACCGCGACCGCGTACGCGGCACCGACCCGGTCGGCGACCTCGCGTTCGAACGCGTCCACCTCGGGGCCGACCGGCGCCACCCAGCCCGAGCGCAACGCCCGGACCAGGTACGACTCTTCGAGCGGCCCGACGTCGGGCGGGGACAGGTAGACCCGGCCGGTCATCGTGCTGGCGGCGGGTCGGGGACGGCGGGACGCCGCCCGGAGTTGCCAGGACGAAGCTTCACAGGCACGGCCTCCGACCCCAAACACGCTCAAAGTATCCAAAGGGTTTGTATCAGTTCGAGCCTCGTACAAGGGTGCGTTTTGGCTATTCTGGTCAGATTCAATAATCTGCCGGACAAGGCGGTACAGCATGGAGAACGCGGGAACGGGCACGCAGGTCGCGGGTCGACGCCCACGATCTCCGGTGGCCTTCCTGACCGGGTCCAGCCTCGCCCAGTCGGCCAGCTACGCGCTCAGCGCCGTACTGGCCAGCGCCCTGCTCGGGCCGCACCAGCGCGGGCTGATGGTGCTCGGCGTCACCACCGGCAGCATCGCCGGGCTGCTCTCCGGCCTCGGTACGGGTTCGGCCCTGCGCTCCCGCCTGCCCGCCGTGAGCGGCACGCCCGCCGGTCAGCGCCTGCTCGCCTCGTACACCTGGTGGTCGGTGGTCTCCGCGGTGCTCGGGTGCGCGCTCGCCGTAGGGCTGTCGATCCTCTCCGCGCCGCTGATCGACCCCGGGCTGGCCGAGCCGCCGTTCCTGGGCGCGGTAGCGGTGATCACGATCGGCTACGTGGCACTGACCCAGTTCCCCGACGTCTGGTACGCCGCCGGCCGGTTCCGCGCCGGCAGCGCCTGGGCGGCGATGGTCGCCGCCGGTGGCCTGGTCGGCGTGCTGCTCGGAGCGCTGCTCAGCAGCAGCGCGTGGGCGCTGCTGCTGGCACAGGGGCTCGGCATGGTGACGGTCGCGGCTGTCCAGTGTGCCCGGCTGCGGATGGCCGGTCTGGTCCCGCTGGACTCCCCCGGCCGCCCGGAACTGGTCGACCTGCTCCGGCACGGCTGCCGGGCGCTCGGCCTGACCATGGGGCTGGCCCTGGCCCTGCGCGCCGACCGGTACGTGCTGGGCGCGGTGGCGGGCGCGGCCACGGTCGGCATCTACTCCGTCGCGGCCACCCTGAGCGAGGGCCCGCGGGTGGTGCCGGCCGCCCTGGGGCAGCTCGTCAACCGGGAGGTGGCGCTCGGCGGCGGACTGTCCCAGGTGGCCCGAGCCCGGCGTACGGCCCTGCTGGCGGCGGCGCTGATGGGCCTGCTGGTGGCGGTCGGCGGCTGGTTCCTGATCGTCCCGGTGTTCGGGCCGGAGTTCGCCGACGCCCGCCCACTGCTGCTGGTGCTGCTGGTGGCCGAGATCGCCTTCGCGCCGTTCGCGGTGGCGAGTCGCGCCCTGCTCGGCGGTGGCTGGATGACCACCGCCGGACTGCTCGGCGCGGGTGGCAGTGTCGCCGCGCTGATCCTGTTCGCGCTGGCCGTACCGCTCTGGGGCGGGTACGGGGCCGCGATCGCCTGCATCCTGACGTACGCCGGGCTGTCGGTCGCCTCCTGGCGGCTGCTGCGCCGCCGGCTCGGCCGCAACGTGGCGCCCCGTCCACGCGAGACGGTCTCACCACCGATCCGGATCGGACGGTCCACGTGAGGGCCGCGCACAGTTGATCCAGAGGTCGTCAAGCGGACGTGGGGGCTGACGGGGCGGGGCCGACCCGCACGACGCCGACCTGACACCGGGTCCGGCGAGCCTGCTGGTGCACCGGCACGACGACAAACTCGCCAACCTCGACAACGCGCTCGTCCGGGGCCGGTTGGCGCACGGCAGCGACGGCTGGTTGCTGGTGCCGGAACGGGTCGTCGAGTCCTCCCCCGGCAATGACGCGCGTTCGGCGCTGCGGACGCTGCGGGTCACCCGCCGAGCCACCCGCTCCTATCTTGACCGCCGCGGCCTTGTCCGGCCACGGGTGGAATGGGACCAGTTCCGGAAACTTGCCGACGGCTGACGCGTCCGGGTCACGAATTGCTTTCGGCTGCCATTCGGGGCCCGGTACGACCTTTCTGCCAGCGATCCGGTCAGGCATACTCCGGCATAGAAAAGAGTCAATTGGAGGAGTCGGGGGCGTAGGCGAGGAGACCGGTGGTTGGACACGGATGTGCGCAGTGACCCGGGACCCTCGATGGTCGGAAGAATGGCGCGGTACGGCGGCCACGTGCTCCGGGAACAACTCACCCGCCGCCGGGCCACCGTACCGACGGACATACCCGTACGGCCGGGCGAGGTCACCCGCGAATGGCTGACCGCCGTACTCTGCGTCGGGTTTCCCGGGGCGGCGGTGCAGACGTACGAGGTCGCCGAAGTGAGCATTGGCACCTCGACCCGGTGGCGCGCCACGGTCGGTTACAACGACGCGGGTCGGGACGCGGCCCTGCCGACGGAACTGTTCGCCAAGACCACGCCGCGCTGGACCCAACGCCTGTTGTTGGGACTGGCCGACGTCCTCACCGGCGAGCCGGGCTTCTACCGGCACCTGCGCCCGCACCTGGAGATCGAGGCGCCGTACGGCTATCACGGGGCGGCCGACCCCTCCTCGGGTCGCTCGATCGTGTTGACCGAAGACGTCACCGCCACCCGACAGGCCACCTTCTGTACGCCACAGACCCCGATCTCCCGCGCCGAGATGGAGGACCTGCTCGCCGCGATGGCCGCCTGGCACGGGCGGTACTGGGACGATCCCGAGCTGGCACAGCACCCGTTCCTGCACCAGACGCCGCGTACGTTCGTCGGCAACCTCGCCCGGTTCGCCCAGCTACGCAGACGCGGGCGGGTCGGCGTCCAGCGGGCCAGGACGGTGATTCCCGATCCGGTCGTGGCGCGTTACCAGGATCTCTACCTGGCCCTGTGGCGGTCGCTGGAACTGACCACCGAGGGACCGCTGACACTGCTGCACGGCGACCCGCACATCGGCAACGTCTACCGGACCGGCGCCGGGCGGATGGGATTCGCCGACTGGCAGGTGGTGATGCGCGGCAGTTGGGCGTACGACGTGGCGTACACGATAGTGACCGGGTTGAGCATCGACGACCGCCGCGGCTGGGAACGTGACCTGCTCGGCTTCTACCTGGGCCGGTTGAACGCGGCCGGCGGCACGGCACCCGACTTCGACGACGCCTGGCTGGCCTACCGGCAGCAGACGCTCTGGCCGTACTTCGGCTGGTTGCTCTCCACCGGGCGCAGCGCCATCCAGCCGAAATTCCAACCGGCCTCGACCAATTTCGGAATGCTCGAACGCACCTCGAACGCCATCCTGGACCTCGACGCGCTCGGCGCGGTCAGGAGCGCGATCCGACGGGAGCGGTGAGTGGACTACCGGCGGGAGGCGTAGACGTAGTAGCGCACCCATGGCCGGGGATCCTCGGGACGGGTACGGATGCTGTACCCGGCTGCCCGCAGCAGCTCGACGACCGGGGCAAAGGTCCGTTGCCAGGCCCGGTCCGTACCGTCGGCGTACGGGGGTTCGGACAGGAAGTCGTGGCAGGAGACGACGAGGTTCTCCACGATCGCGAACTGCTGGAACGACTTCTCCAGTACCGACAGCTCCGCGCCCTCGATGTTCATCTTGAGCAGGTCGATCCGCTCCACCCCGAGCGAGGCGACAATCTCGTCGAGGGTACGACCGGCGACCTCGATCCCGTCGCCGGCTCCACCGGTCAGCCGGTTGCTGATGTGGTCGACCCGGTCGTCGGTGAGGTGGACCGGGCCGGGGTCGCCGACCACGGCACACTTCAGCGGGGTCACGTTGGACAGCCCGTTCAGTTCGACCGTACGGCGCAGGCAGGCGAAGGTCCGGGGGTGCGCCTCGATGCTCACCACCCGCCCGGCGAGCCCGACCAGGCGGGACAGGAGCCTGACCTCGCCGCCCACACCGGCTCCGATGTCGAAGATGGTGTCACCCGGTTGTGGCTGGTAGTCGAAGAGGAAGATGTCCTGGGTCGCCTGGTCCTGGGCGCGGGCGGAGAGCCCGCCGAGCGTGGTGTTGACCACGACCCCGGTCGGGTACCGGTGCACCCAGTGGCCCTCGGCGTAACGCACCCGGCAGCGGGACTGCGAGCGGGCGGAGAGGAACAGCGACCCGAGCCCGGCGACCACGCGCCGGTCGACCCGCTCGTCCAGGGTGTCGAAGAGCCGTTTCCTGAGACTTGTCGACATGCGTCGTGCTCCGATCTCTGCGCCGGGCGGCGGGGACTGGTCAGCGGGTGGGACTGGTGAGCGGGGCCGGCTGCCGGGGCACGGCTCCGATCCCGTCCGGCCCGGTCCCGTCCGGCCCGGCGGCGGTGCCCGTACGGTCCAGCCGGTCGCGGTACCACTCGAAGGTGCGGCGTACGCCCTCGGCCAGTGGCACGGTCGGTTCGAACCCGGTGAGCCGGCGGAGTTTGCCCAGGTCGGGACAGCGTCGGGTGACCGAGCCGGGTGGTGCCGGCAGCCGCTCGATGGACGGGCTGACGCCGGCCAGGTCCAGCACGAGGTGCGCCAGGTCGGCGATGTTGGTCTCGGCGGTGTCGTCGCCGATGTGTACGACCTCACCGGTCACCTGCGGGCAGGCCATCAGCCGCAGCATCGCCTCGACCGCGTCGTCCACGTGGCAGAACGCGCGGTACTGGTCAGCGCCCCAGACCCGGAACGGGTCCTCGCCGCCCAGCGCCCGCAGCGCCATCTCCGGGATGACGTGGTCGGTGCCCATCCTCGGGCCGTAGACGTTGTGGAACCGGCCGACGACCGCGGTGCAGTCCTTGGCGGCGGCGCCGTGGATGAAGGCCGCCTCGCCGAGCAGTTTGCTGATCGCGTACGCGAACCGGGGCGAGGTCACGTCGGCCACCATCACCGGCACGTCCTCGGCGGTGGGTACCGCCACGATGCCGGCGCCGACGCCTCCGGCGTACACCTCGCTGGTGGAGCTGAAGAAGATTCGTTCGCCGGGGTGGACCCAGTCCAGCAGGTGCAGGGCGGTGAGCGTGTTGACCCTGATCACCCGCGCCGGGTCCGCCTCGACGTTGCGTACGCCGACCACCGCGGCGAGCAGGTAGATCTGGTCGTAGCCGTGGGGCAGTTCGGCCCACGCCCGCGTGCTGGTGAGGTCGGCCGAGCGGACGTCGACCGCGGGATGCGCGCGCAGCGCGCCGATCCGCTCGTCGTCACGGCCCCGGGAGAAGTCGTCCACGATGGTGACCGTGTGCCCGTCGGCCACCAGCCGGTCGGCGAGGTGCAGGCCGACGAAGCCGGCACCGCCGAGGATGAGTGCGCGCATCAGGCACCTCTCGCCGGGGTGGGTGCGGGTGGAGCCGGTGACGCCGCCGGTGCGGGCGTACGCGGGAGCGGCAGGTAGCCGATGCCGGCGTAGCGGACACCTGCGGCGGTGATGGCCCGCTCGTCCAGGATCCGCCACGAGTCGTAGACCAGGGCGGGTCGCGGACCGGCCCCGGCGAGCAGGGTGTCGACCCGGATCGCCCGGTAGTCGGGGTGGTCGTTGACCACGAGTACCGCGTCGGCGTCGCTGAACGCCTTGTCGATGCTGGTCGGCTCGCCACCGTAGCGGTGGATCACCTCGTCCGGCACCATCGGGTCGTGGCCGACGACGGTCAGTCCGGCGGACCGGAACACCGGCATCATGCTGGCGATCGGGGTGCCGCGCATGTCGTCGGTAGGCGGCCACCCCTTGTACGCCCACCCGAGTACGGCCAGCCGCGCGCCGATCGTGCCGCCGCGTACCTGGCGGAGCAGTTCCACCACCCGGTTGGCGACATGCACCGGCAGGTACTCGTTGAGCTGTCGGGCCGCGCCGACCAGGAACGGTCCGGGTTCGCCGCCGGCACTGTCGATCATGATGTACGGGTCCTTGGACAGGCAGCCGCCGCCGACGTACCCGGGCTTGCTCAGGTCCGGCCGGGGGTAGTCCAGGTTGGCCGCGCCGATCACCTCGAGCGGGTCGAGCCCGTGCCGTTCGGCGATCAGGGCCAGCTCGTTGCCGAAGGAGTAGATCAGGTCGGTGTGGCAGTTGTTGGAGAGCTTGACCAGTTCGGCCGCCTCCAGGCTGGACACCGGCACCACCTGGGTGGCGAGCCCGCCGAAGAACTCGGTTCCGGCCCGCCGACTCTCCTCGTCCAGCCCGCCGACCACCTGCGGCAGCTCGACCAGTTCGCGCAGCGCCTGGCCCTGGATGGTGCGCTCCGGTGCCATCACCAGCCGGGCGCTGCCCCACGCGGCCAGCAGTGCCGGCAGCACCACCCGCCGGCTGGTGCCGACCGGTACGGTGCTGCGGACCACCACCAGCGTGTCCGGCCCGCACCGGGACGCGACCTGCTCGGCGGCGGCGGCGAGGTTGGTCAGATCGGGTTGCCGGGTGCGGTCGTCCACCGGCGTGGAGACCGAGATGACCGCCACGTCGACGTCGGCCGGCAGTTCGGTGTGTACGAAGACGGTCTTGCCGACGGCTTCGGCGAACACCTCCTCGATGCCGGGTTCGAAGAGGTGCACCCGCCCCTGGCGCAGCGCGTCCCGGACGGCGGGTGAGGTGTCCACGCCGTGCACCTCGTAGCCCTTGCGCGCGAGCGCCGCGGCCAGGGTCAGGCCGACATAGCCGAGTCCGACAACGCCGATCTTTCGGTACAACTCAGGCCTCCTGAGGTAAGAACACATCGGAAAGGGCAGGTCGCCGTCGAGTCAGGCGGGTACTCCGCTGGCCAGTGGGGTGCGATCGGGGTCGGGTCCGATGCCGGTGGCGGCGGCGACCGCCGCGTCCCACAGGTCGCGGACCGAATCGACCAGGTCGTGGGCGGGCGCCCAGCCGAGCACCCGCAGCGCGAGCGAGTTGTCCCCGCACATCCAGGGCACGTTCGCCGTCCGGGCGGCCGAGGCCGCCGGCGCCTCCTCGCGGATGGTGCCGGTGAACCCCGCGGTCCGGGCCAGCATCCGGACCGCGTGCCGGGTGGCGACCGCGTGGCCGCTGGAGATGTTGAAGACGAACTGCGGCGGCTCGGGCACGCCGATCGCCGCCCGGACCGCGAACGCGACGTCGCGGACGTCGACAAAATCGCGGTACGCGCCGAGCGAGCCCAGCCCGATCTCCGGTGTTCCGGTCTCGGCCGCCGCCAGCAGCAGCGCCGCCGCCCGGCCGAGCACGTTCTCGGTGGACAGTCCGGGGCCGATCGGGTTGAACACCCGCAGCACCACCGCGTCGATCCGCCCGGCGGACCGGGCCAGCTCGACCAGTTGGGTGCCGGCGAGGTGGCTGAGGCCGTACTCGCTGACCGGGGCGGCGGGTTCGTCCTCGGCGACCGGCGCACCGAACGGGACCGGGCCGTACTCGCCGGCCGAGCCGAGCCGGACCAGCCGGGCCCTCGGGGCTGCCACCGCGATCGCCTCGATCAGCTTGGCGGTGACCAGGGTGTGCGCGCGGATCATCGTGTCCGCGCCACCGGTGAGCTGCCCGGTGCAGTTGACCACGGCGTCCGGCCGGGCCGCGTGGACAAGTTCGGCCAGCTCGGCGACCTCGGCGGCGAGCAGGTCGCACTCCGCCCGGCCGGGGCAGGTCAGCTCGGTGTCGGGTTCGAGTACGGCACGTACCCGCCCGCCGACGAAACCGGACGCGCCGAACAGCAGCACCCGGCTCACACCGGCTCCCGTACCCCGGTGGGGAGCAGGGTCGACCGGAGGTCGTCGAAGGTCCGGTTCGCCTCGTCGTAGTCCTCGGGGCGGCCGATGTCGAGCCAGTAGCCGTCGAACGGGTAGCTGGCCGGCAGCCGTCCCGCCCGGAGCAGGTCGATCATGAGCTGGTCGAAACCGAACGGCAGTCCGGCCGGGTACGCCGAGATGGTGTCCCGGGACAGGCCGTAGAGCCCCATGCTGACCTCGTAGTCGAGGGTGGGTTTCTCGGTGAACTCGACCACCCGGTCACCCCGGCTGACCAGCACCCCGAAGTCGATCTTGACGCTGCGCCGGAAGGTCGCCACGGTCAGCGGGGCGCCCGAGACGCTGTGCGC
Source organism: Micromonospora sp. NPDC049523 (assembly GCF_040676775.1). Taxonomy (NCBI): domain Bacteria; kingdom Bacillati; phylum Actinomycetota; class Actinomycetes; order Micromonosporales; family Micromonosporaceae; genus Micromonospora; species Micromonospora sp. NPDC049523. The sequence goes on from NZ_JBFAPP010000018.1 coordinate 56,839, forward strand.
GCTGAGCAGGTCGGCATAGTCGAGGTCGGTGAGGATGTCGCCGTTCATCACCAGGAAGTGCTCGGGCAGCCGGTCCCGGAGCCCGAACAGCGGGCCGACGGTGGAGAGCGGTACGCGTTCCTCCACGTAGTCCACCCGCAGGCCGTAGCGGGAGCCGTCGCCCACGAAGGCGCGGATCAACGAACCCATGTGGTTGATCGCCAGGGTCGCGTGGGTGAAGCCGCAGTCCGCCAACTGGAGCAGGACGATCTCCAGGATCGCGTGGCTGTCACCGATCGGTACCAGTGGCTTCGGCAGCGACGTCGTGTACGGGCGCAGCCGGACTCCCTTGCCGCCGGCCATGATCACCACGTGCATCTCGTCCTCCACGCGACTCCCCACCTGCCTGGCCCGGTCCTTCTGTCGTCAACGACGGCACCACCGACGAGTCACGCAAACGGGCCGAGCGCGCAAATAAAGTGAATGTGATGCCAAATAAAGTGAAACGACCCACCTAACGCGAAAAGAGCGACTAAGTGTTTGTTACCTGACAGCACCGCAGCAGCCGCATGTGCAGGCGCGGCGACGCCCGACCCGGATCAGGGAGCCACCCCATGCCACTCGCCGCAGTCCCCGCCCCCCACCTGCACCCCGTACGCCGACGACCGGGCGCCCGGCGTCGCACGGTGGCGCTGCTCGGCGTCGACACGGCCGCCTGGATCACCGGCTTCCTCACCGCGGCCTGGACCCGGTACGAGTTCGACCTGAGTGCCCAACTGGTGGGCCGGGTCCTCGTCGCCGCCCTGGTCGCCAGCGTGATCTTCACCGGTCTGACCACGCTGCACCGCCTCTACCTGGGGCGACACCCGCTGGGCAGCCTGCTCGAGGCGCGTACGCTCACCGGCGCGGTCGCCGCCACCGCGGCCCTGATCGTGGCCAGCGTGTTGCCGCTTTCCACCCACCCGATCCCGGCCAGCACGCCCCCGGTCGGCGGGGCGATCGCCCTGCTGCTCATGCTCGCCCTGCGGTCCGTGCACCAGCACCGGCGCAGCCGCTCGCTGCGCCCGAGTACCGGCTCGGCCCGACCGGTGCTGCTGTTCGGTCTCGGCTCGGCCGGCCAGTCCCTGCTCAAGGCCATGGTCAGCGACCCGCGAGGCAAGTACCTGCCGGTCGGGCTGCTCGACGACGATCCGGAGAAGCGGCACCTGCGCCTGGACGGCGTACCGGTGCTCGGCGGACGCCCGGAAATCGCCTCCGCGATCAGCCTGACCAGGGCGAACACCCTGATCCTGGCGATCGCCAGCGCGGAACCCGAGCTGATCCGCCAGGTCCGCGCGACCACCCTGGAGGCCGGCGCCGAGTTCAAGGTGCTACCCCCGGTACGTGAACTCGTGGACCACCGGATCAGCGTCGCGGACGTACGCGACCTGAAGATCACCGACCTGTTGGGCCGCCCGCACGCCGTCGCCGACCTGGGCACCAGGGGCGCGGAGGTGGCCGGCCGGCGGGTGCTGGTGACCGGCGCGGGTGGCTCGATCGGCTCCGAACTCTGCCGTCAGCTCATGCGCGCCAACCCCGGCGAGCTGATGATGCTCGACCGGGACGAGTCGGCGCTGCACGCCCTGCAGCTCTCGCTGACCGGCCGGGCCCTGCTCGACGGCCCGGAACTGATCCTCGCCGACGTACGCGACGCCGAGGGGATCGCCCGGGTGGTCGCCGAACGCAAGCCGGACATCGTCTTCCACGCCGCCGCGCTCAAGCACCTCACGCTGCTGCAACGGCACCCCGGCGAGGCGATCAAGACCAACGTCTGGGGCACGCTCTCGGTGCTCAGCGCCTGCCGGGACGTGTCGAGGTTCGTCAACATCTCCACCGACAAGGCAGCGAACCCGATCAGCGTGCTCGGCTACTCCAAGCGGATCACCGAGCGGTTGACCGCGCACACCGCCGCCGCCACCGACGGCACCTTCCTCAGCGTGCGCTTCGGCAACGTACTGGCGAGTCGGGGGTCGGTGGTGGGTGCGTTCCAGGCCCAGATCGACGCCGGGCTGCCGATCACCGTCACCCACCCGGAGGTGACCCGCTACCTGATGACCGTGCAGGAGGCGGTGCAACTGGTGCTGCAGGCCTCCGCGATCGGCCGCGACGGCGAGGCGCTGGTGCTGGACATGGGCAGCCCCGTACGCATCGACGACATAGCCCGCCAGCTCGCCGCGCAGGCGCCCGGTGCCCCGCAGATCGTCTACACCGGCCTGCGTCCCGGCGAGAAACTGCACGAGGACCTGATCGGCACCGGCGAGGAGGACCTGCGTCCGCTGCACCCGCTGATCTCGCACGTGAGCGTCCCACCGCTCGACCCGATCGAGGCCAGCGCGCTGGACCCGTTCGACACCCCGGCCAAGGTGATCGAACGTCTCGCCTGGCTCTGCGAGCAGCCGGCGACCTTCGCTCCACCGGTCATGCACGTACCCAACACCCGCGCCACCCACCCCCCGATCACCATCCCCACCGAGAAGTGAGGACGGGCCCCTTGTCAGCGGGTTCTGCTGTACTGGGGGCCGGGTGTCGGGGCGGACGGGGGCGGTAGTGGCGGGCGTGTCCGGTGACGACTACATCGCCGCGCTGCCGCGCAAGCGGATGGGCTCGGGTGTGCTGATCCGACACCCGCGGGACGACCGGGTGCTGCTGGTCGAGCCGACCTACAAGGACGACTGGGAGATTCCCGGCGGTGCGGTCGAGGCCGACGAGTCGCCGTACACCGCCGCCGCCCGGGAGCTGACCGAGGAGTTGGGCCTGGTCGTGGCGCCCGGGCGGCTGCTGGTGGTCGACTGGGTCGCGCCCCGCGACGGCCGCACCGAGGGCGTCATGTTCGTCTACGACGGCGGCACGATCGATTCCGTACGGGCCGCCGAGATCGTGGTGCCGCCCGGTGAGCTGCACGGCTGGGCGTGGTCGACGCCGGAGCAGGCCGGACAGCGTCTCTCGCCGCTACTCGCCCGCCGGGTCGCCGCCGCCCAACTGGCGGTACGCGACGGCGTCACCGCGTACCTGGAGGACGGGCACCCGGTCGGCTGACCGGCGCCTCACAGCCGTACCGGCAGCGCGGCCAACCGCCACGCACCCGGCACCAGTTCGCGGACGAGTTCCTCCGGCGGTACGGCGAGCGTGAGGTCGGGGAACCGGCGCAGCAGTGCTCCGAACGCGACCTCGCCCTCCTGCCGGGCCAGGGGCGCGCCGAGGCAGTAGTGCAGGCCGTGGGCGAAGGCGACGTGTCGCTCCCCGCGCCCGTCCCGCTCGCGGGTGAGGTCGAGCCGATCCGGGTCGGCGAAGACGCGCGGGTCGTAGTTCGCCGCGACGAGGATGGGCATCACCGCCTCGCCCCTGCGCACGAGTACGTCGCCGATCCGCACGTCCTCGGTCGCGTACCGCATCCGGGTCGCCTGCGCCGGGCCGCACCAGCGCAGCAGTTCGTGGACGGCGCCGGGCATCAGCTCGGGGTCGTCGCGCAGCAGGGCGAGCTGGTCGGGATGGGTGAGCAGGGCGACCGTCCCGTTGCCGACCAGGTGCGCGGTGGTCTCGTGGCCGGCGATCAGCAGGGTGAGGATCATGGCGATCATCTCGGTGTCGCTGAGCCGGTCGCCGTCCTCGTCCTGCGCGCGGATCAGTCCGGAGATCAGGTCGTCCGCCGGTTCGGCCCGGCGCTGCTCGATCAGCTGCCGGGTGTGGTCGACCACATCGGCCAGGGCGTCGGCCAGACCCGCACCGGTCGGGTCGACAAGCGCCGCGCTGGCCGTACGCCACCGTGGACGGTCCTGTTCGGGTATGCCGACCAGCTCGCAGATCACGATGATCGGCAGCGGGTACGCGAAGTGGCGCAGCAGGTCGACCACCCCGTCCTCGGCCATGTCGGGGAGCCGGTCGAGCAGGTCCTCGGTGATCTCCTCGTTCCTCGGGCGCAGTTGGGCGACCCGACGTACGGTGAACGCGCGCGAAACCAGCCTGCGGAGTCGGGCGTGGTCGGCGCCGTCGAACTCGAGGATGTTGGCCAGCAGGTACCGGGCGTGCTCGTCGCTGACGCCACGGGCCTTGAGCACCATCTCGGCGATGTTCACCCCGGTGCTGCCCGGCACCCTGGCCGGGTTGGTGACGAAGCGCGGGTCTCCCAGGACCGCCTTGACGTCCTCGTGTCGGGTGACGACCCACGGTGGTTCGATCCCCGGGATCGTGGCTCGGGTGATCGGTGTCTGCTCCCGGATCCGGGAGTATCCGGTGAACGGGTCGCGCAGCAGCCGCTCGTCCATCAGGTCGAAGGTGCCGGTGCTCGCGGCGGCGTCCGGCTGGGTTGCGGTCATGGCTTGTCTCCCACGGCGTCTCTTTCACGGTGCTCGGTCATGGCGTCTCTCCCCCGGTGCTCGGTCATGACGTCTGTCCCCCGGTGCTCGGTCATGACGTCTGTCCCCCGGTGCTCAGAAGGCGAACTGCCGGCTCAACTGCTGGTGCAGACGGTCGAGCGTGCGGTGGAGCAGGGCGCGTACCTGCTCGGCCGCCGGGTCGGGTGCCGGGCGGGCGGTCGGGGGCTCGAAGGCCGCTGTGGCGATCCCGGCGACGAAGTCGGCTGTCGCGTCGGCCGCTGTCGCCCCGACCGGCGCGGCGTCCTCGGTGAGCAGGTAGCCGCTCAGCAGGGCGACGAATCCGTGGCGCTGCTGGCTGGCGTCGGCGTCCGTACGGGCGACGCCGTGCTCGCGCAGGATGTCGAAGTAGTCGGCGACGATCCGGTCCCGCTCGCCCGGGATGCCACCGACGTCGGTGCTGTGCGTCAGCGCGCCGAGGGTGTCGGTGTCGCCGGTGAACAGCGCTCGGCTGATCGGGTCGTCCCGCAGCCACCGGTAGCCGAACCGGGCGACCCGGCCGGGCAACACAGCCGCCGGGTCCTCGTCGATGTCACGCAGCAGCGCGTCGACCAGCACCACCGCGGACCGGGTCAGCACGGCCAGGAACAGCGCCTCCTTGGTGGGAAAGTGCAGGTAGACGGTGCCCTTGCCGATACCGGCCCGGCGGGCCACCTCGCCGATCGTGATCCGCTGGTAGCCCCACGACACCAGCAGGGCACCGGCGGCGTCCAGGATCCGATCGGCCCGCAGGCCGCGCTCGACGTCCACCTGGCCGGAGTTCTGTCGCTCGACCTGGTCCATCGAAATCTCCCCTCGTGACCACGTGACCAGATTTGACGATCTGGTCACGAGGCGACAGTAGGGCAGCACGGAGTACGACGCAAGCCGTTGCCGTACGGCGGTCCGTGCGAAGAAGGTCGTGGATCTCTACCGGGCGTAGACCTCGGGGATCGCCGCCCTGATCCGTTGCACGGTCTCGGCGACGTCGAGCTGGGTCGTGTCGATGCCCAGGTAGCGGTAGTCGGCGTCGGTCGCCTGCCGGAAGGTCAGGTCCTCCGGGACCAGGTCGACCATGTCCCGCCACTGCTGCGTGGTGCGCTTCGCGCGGGTGGTCCGCCGACGGTCGCGTACGTCCTTGACGACCAGCAACTCCACCAGGAACACCGCGCAGGGCCGGGTCAGCAACCGACGGAAGGCCAGGTAGTCCGGGTAGCCACGGAGGAAGCTGCCGGCGACGACGTTGACGTAGCCGGCCGCCCAGAAGTTCTCCACGAGGCCCGCGACGTTCCGTCGGAGCAGGCCGAAGAACCGGTCGTCCATCGGGCACGGATTGGTCTGTCCGATGTCCTCCGCGTCGATCCGGGCACCGTCGGGCGTGTACGGCAGCAGGGCGCGGACGATGGTCACACCCGTGCCCCCATCTGGGTGGCCAGGTCGGTGACCAGCGCGGGCGCCGTACCCTTTGTTCGCCGGAGGATGTCCGCCATCAGCTCGTGCGCGATCGGCCGGCCCCGGATCTCCCACGGCGCGACCCGGTCCGCCTCGACCAGCGCCTCCCCGGCACAGCCGGTCTCGCCGACCAGGAGGTAGCCACGGGCGAGGTCGAGCAGGTGGTGCGCCCGCCGCTCCGGCAGCAGCGCGGCGAGCGCCCGATGGTTGAGCTGGTGGGCGTGGATGGCGACCGCCTGCCGCCCCTCCCCCAGCTCGACCGCCGCCGCCGCGCGGTGCAGCTCCACGTTGGTCGGGCCGAAGCTGGTCCAGTATTCGTTCCGGTCCGCGCCGAGCATCTTCGCCGCCTCGTCGGCCCCCCGGAACAGTTCCCGCACGCCCGCGTTGTCGCCTAGCCGGGCGGCCGCCATCGCGGCCTGGAGCAGCAGTGACCCGTACACCGACAGGCGGGCCGGGTCGGCCGTGCCGAGATCGGCCGGGGCAAGCCGGTGGGCCATCACGATGTTCGCCTCGAACGCCGGGCGGGCCCGGCCCATCGCCAGCAGGGCGTTGGCCATCCTGCTGGTCGCCACCGCCGCGAGCAGTTCGTCCTCGGCCCGCCGCGCGGTCCCGATCGCCCGGTCGGCGGCCAGCCGGGCCAGGTCGCACTCGCCGAACTTCCGCAACGCCGAGGAGGCGATCTGGAGCACCTGCCCGAGCAGGCTCGCCGCCTGCCGGCCGGCGTCGCCACTGTGGTACGCCTCCGCCGCCTGGGCGTCGCGCAACAGCCCCGGCAACCCCCGGACCAGTACGCCGTACCGCGCGTACTGGTAGGTGAGCCAGGCGTGGTTGACCGACTGGGTCAGCTCGTGCAGCGGTGTGGCCGGGGCCCGGCCGAGCTGGGCGACCGGCGCGGAGCGCTCCAGCGCCTGCCGGAGATCGTCCAGCTCCCGTTGCTCGTAGCTGCCCGTCAGGCTCGACCCCCGTTCCGGGTCCCGGTTGAGCAGCATCGCCACGTCGATCTGGAGCACGACCGCGATCTGGTAGAGCATCGAGAACTTGTCCAGCCGGCGGTCTCCCCGCTCGACCTTGTCGACCCAGCTCTTCGACCTGCCGATCCGGTCGGCGAACACCTGCTGCGACATCTTCCGCTGGCCACGCCAGTAGGCGACCCGACGCCCGATTGGCAACTCGTCCATCAGACGCTCGGGTTGCGCCGGATCCGACCGGACACCCCAATCGAAAAGAATTCGTACGGTTCAGAGGCCGCCTTGGTGTTGAACCTCCCGCCGTTGCGGGTTGGCTTGCGATTTTCTGTCTCGGGAGTGGTGCCTGTCCCCGGTTCGGGGGGCACGGTGGTATCCGAACCGAGTGTTGTTTGCGATTCGCGTTCCTCGTTGGACATCGCGTTCTCCCTTTCGTCGTTGGAAGGGGCCACCCCGGACGCTGGCTGGGGAAGCCGGAGCGACCCCGCGGTCACGCCCGGTCGAGTTCGCTTGCCGACGAAGCCGAGCGTTTCCGCTAGTGACACTCTGCTGTGGAACCGCCTACTGTCGGTCGCGGTTACGCCTCGACGTGGTTTGGTACCGAATCGACAATCCGCGCGTGAGACAGGCGAGGGAGGATGTGGGATCCCTGCTGAAGCGGCTCGGCTCCCCGCCGTGGGTGCAGGAGTGGGAAGGCGCCGAACGCGAAGCCCTGACCTGGGCCGGTGGCCTCGTCCGATCCACACCGTGAACGCCGGGCGGGAGGGTGGCGGCCGGCTGTCACAGTCGGGCCGTGAGTGAGCCGACGCCCCCGCCGCGCAGGGACCGCTATGAACCCATCATGGTCGGCCCGAAGGCCCGCCCGGACATCGACACGTTCGGCGCTGTCGCCGTCTGCCTGATCGCCTTCATCGCGTTCGGCCTCACGGCCTACCCCATCTTGGTCGTGAACATCCTGCGCGATCAGGGCGAAACCCAGTACGCCCGGGTTTCGGAGTCGGCTGGCCGGAAGGTCACCGTGATGCTTCCGGCACCGGTCAGCCGGGAGGTCGACCTTGACACCTGGCAGGGCAGGCCGCAGGTCGGTACGACCATCCCGGTCCGCTACCACCCCGACCATCCGTGGATGGCGATGGAAGCCGGGGCTCCGACACCCTGGTCCGGATCCGTGCCGCCCTTCGTCTTCGGGCTCGCGGCCACGGCGGTCGCCTGGCACGTGTTCACCCGGCACGGGCGCAGGCTACGGCGAGGCGAAGGTTGATCGGCGCACCCCGGACCGCCTGACCGCTTCCGTCAAGCTCGTGGCCTGCGCCGGGTCCGTCCGGACATGCCGATCACGAAGCTCTTGTACGGCACCGACCCGCCGCCACCGCTGGTCGTGGAGCCCCGGGGCTCCGTCGCCTCGCCTACCTCGGATGTCGTCTTCGGCATGACGGTGGTCGGGGGCTTGGGCGTGGACGCCTTGGTCGACTCGGACTTTTCGGTGGGCATCAGGAGCTTCCTCTTGGTCGGGATGTGAATCTGGTACCCAACCGTAGGAGCCGACAATCTCCGCCCGTACGCGTCGAACCGGAACTTGATCAGAACTTGAGCCTCCGTGCCGTAGGGCGTGCGTTCGTCGGCACCCCCGTGAACGCGGAGGGGCGCTCTAGCCGATCACCGACCGACTGTCGAATCGAGGGCCATCGTTTCAGGAATGGTCGCAATAATTTTCGAGCGACATTGATACATCGATGATCGTCGCGAACGATCTCCCCTGTTGTCGCCACCAACACTCACGGGGAGGTACATGTGGCTCCGCGTAGCCATGCGTCCAATCGAATTCTCGCGGCGTCGTCCGCCATTGTGATCATGGGATCGCTGCTGGTCGCGCCAGCGAACCCCGCCACCGCGGCCGAGCAGCCGTCACCCACCGGGAACGCCTCGGTCAGGCCTCGACAGGCTGGCTCGCCCGGTTCCAGCGGGAAGGTCGCACTGGGTCCGTCGACCGCGGCGGTGACGATGCTGGCCGGGCCGATCTCGGTGCCACTCGGGACCGGGCCGGTACGCAACGGCTCGTTCACCACGTTCGCCCTCACCGACCGCGTGTCGCTCGAGGTCAACACCGGCTCGGGAAACCTGCTCGTCCGTAGCACCGACCTGGTGCTGCCCGGCATCGCGCAGAACCTGACGCTGGGGTCGGTGTACAACAGCCTGTTCACGGGCAGCGACCTGGCGACCGGCTCACTCGGATACGGCTGGCGTACCCGCTCCGGGGTGGACGTCAAACTGGTCAAGGCAGACGACAACTCGGTCACCTACGTCGCCTCGGACGGTGTCGTCGGGCGGTTCACGCCCAGCGGCTCGGGCTACACCACCCCGAGCGAGTTCAAGGCGACCCTGGTCACGGACGGCTCGGGCTGGAAGCTCACCGAGCACGAGGGCGGGCGGAGGCTCTACTTCACCTCCACCGGCCTGCTCGACCGCACACTCGACCGCAACGACAACGTCACCGACTACAGCTACGACGCCAACGGCCGGTTGACGTCCGTCAAGTCGGATCGCGGCACGAGCGGGGCCCGGCTCGCCACCGTCCACTACGCCGCCAACGGCTACATCTCGAAGATCGACCAGACCGCTGGCGGCATCTACCGCCGCGTCGAGTACGCGTACGACGCGAACGGCAACCTGACCGAGATCTGCTCGCTCAACCAGGACGACGTCCGCTTCCAGTACGACGCGCAGCACCGGATCACGAAGATCACCAGCGGGATCGACACCACCGACCCGGGCGCCGTCACCACGATCACGTACGACAGCTCCCATCGCGTCACGTCCGTACGCCGGATCATCGACGAGCAGGTCGACCCGAACGCCGCGTCGGTCACCCGCTGGGCCTACCCGTCGTCGACCCAGACGCTGATCGCCGACGCCAACACCAACCAGTCCCAGCCGGTCACCTCGGTGCCCCGGACGACCTACACGATCAACAGCAACAAGCGGGTCACCGACGCCGTCGACCCGGAGGGCAAGACCCGTAGCACCTCGTACACGCCGTTCCAGGATGTCGCCAGTGCGACGAACGGCACCAACGGGATGACCACCAACACGTACAACGCCAACGGCGGCCAGTCGCGTACCGGGTCGGCGTCGCCGACCGGTGCGAGCGTCGCCTACGCCTACGCCAACGCGGCCACACCGTCGAACCCGACCGCGAACTTCCAGCCGTCGTCATCGACGGACAGTCAGAGCAACGTCAGCACCTACACGTACAACGGCGCGGGCAACAGTTTGACGACCACGGACGCTCTGGCCGCCGAGGCCAAGGTCGACTACAACACCGACGGCACGGTGAAGTCCTCCACCGACCCAGGCAACGGCACCAACAAGACCAGCTACGAGTACAACTCCGACAAGCAGCTCGTCAAGATCACACCGCCTACCGGCACGTCCCTGGGTGTACGTACCTTCACCTACGACGAGTTCGGCCGCCTCCACGAAGCCGGCGACGGTGCTGGTCGTACCACCCACTACGACTACGACCTCGAGGACCGGGTCACCAAGATCACCTATTCCGACGGTACGCCCGCCGTCGAGTACCGCTACACCGCCGCCGGCAACCTGCTGTGGCGCGACGACGGCCAGGGCACCCAGTCGTACAACTTCGACCGGCTCAACCGCATGGTCGTCCGCCAGGGCTCACTGATCTACACCTATGACCCCGTCGGCAATCTGAAGACGCTCACCGACCAGCGCGGCACCTCCTCCTACACCTACAACGCCCGCAACCTACTCACCCAACTGGTCGCCGCGAACGGCACCTACGCCTTCACGTACGACGACGAGGGTCGACGTACCTCCACCACCTTGAAGATCGCGGGCGCCACGATCGCGCAGACCGCCAACACGTTCGACAATTCGGGACGTCTGACCCGCACCACCAGCAAGCGCTGGCAGGGCGGAACCGCCTCCATCGTGTTCGACGTGTCCTACTGCTACGCCAAGCGGGTCGGCACGAGTCCGTGCTCCACGGACCCCACCGCCGACACCGGCCTACGGCAGTGGCAGACCGACCACCACCGGGCCGACGCGGTCAGTGTCTACACCTACGACGGCGGCAACCGGCTGACGAAGGCCACCAACATCGACGGCCAGACCTACGAATACGAGTACGACGCCAACGGCAACCGCAAGAACGTGAAGCTCAACGGCTCCACCACACAGAGCCTCGCCTTCAACGCCGCGAACCAGATAACCAGCTCCGGTTATGCCTACGACGGCGCCGGCAACCAGACCGCCGGTTCCGCGACCCGGGCACCGATCTACAACGAGGCCGGCCAGATGACGAGCGGCAAGGACACCGCGCTCAACACCGTCGCCTACAAGTACAACGGCCCCAACCAGATCGAGCTCACCCACCGCACCACACCGTCGTTCCAGGGCCGCTACTTCTACGGCCTCAACGACCAGAACGGCATGCCGATCCTGCAGTACTACACGGTGCCGAGTTCGTACACCAAGCACTACATCGAACGCGATCAGCAGGGCAACCCGCTCGGTTTCCGGGCCGACACCAACGGCACCGTCCACCACTACTTCTATGTACTGGACGGACTGGGCTCCGTCGTCGCCCTCGTCAAGTACGACGGAAGTGTCGCCGGGGCCTACACGTACAACCCCTACGGCAAGACCGTCACCACCACCGGCGCCGGCGACGAGATCCGCGACAACGCCCTGGGCTTCGCGGCCGGGCTCCGCTCCGACGACATGGTCAAGTTCGGCAGCCGCTGGTACGACCCCAACACCGGGCGCTTCACCCAGCAGGACAACCTCAACCGGGTCGGCAACCCCAGGCACGGCAACCGGTACGCCTATGCCGCGTGCAATCCGACGAACAACATCGACCCGACCGGAATGTTGACCGACTGCCAACGTGCGGCCATGCTGCTGGGCGTCAGTACGGTCGCACTCGGTCTCGCGTTCGCCAGCCTCACCACGATCACCGCGGCCACGGTGACCTGGCAGATCGTGGCGAATGTGCTCGGATTCGAACTGGCGGTGTTCTCGTTCCCGTTCGCCATCGACGACGTGATCGATGATTGCTAGTTCCCGTGATGAGGAGGGTTACGTGTCGAAGAGTCCCCAGGTGCCCGCACTGTGGTTGACGGGATCGAGCGCGCTACTGGTCTCGATCGTGATACTGGCACCACTGGCTACCGGTGAGGGTCCGTCGTCGAGTGAGGTGACCATCAGGGTTGTCGGTGGAGCGGTGGCCGCAATTCTGGGATTGTTCCTGATCCTCCGCGCGGTCGCCACGCGCCGCCCGCGCTGACCCACCCTCCATCGACGACGATCCGGACGGCTCAACACCCGAACCTGGCGCCAGTCATTCGGGGTCGGTAATCAGCCGGCCCCGAATGACTGGTGCCGGGCCGGTCGACAACACCCGGCTGTGCCCGAGATCTCTCCGATATCCCGTACGTCCAGGTCACCCGACTCGGATAGCCTTGCGCGTTGGATGAGGCCCTCCGACCGGGAAAAGTGGCAGTGATGAGCAATCCAAACGACAAACACGACATCTCGGCTAACCCGGTCTGGTCCTCCCTAGTCGACCGGCACGCCCGGTTCGCCGCCTCGCACGGTCGGGCCATCCGTTTCCAGCCGGACATCTCACCGTTCTCCGCCGTGACCGACTGGCACGACGAGGGAGCCTGGGCCGACCTGGCGGAACTGGCCGGGCCCGGCGCGACGGTTGCCGTCGCGGGCGTCGGACTCGTACTGCCGGCCGGGTGGGACGTGGTCTGGCACGGGGAAGGACTGCAGTTGGTCGACGTCGCGGTGGAGGCGGCCGACGATCCGGAGGCGGTCACGCTGACCAGCGACGACGTACCGGAGATGCTCGACCTGGTGGCGCGTACCGAGCCGGGGCCGTTCGCCCCGCGCACGATCGAGCTGGGCACGTACCTGGGGATCCGCCGGGGCGGTGCGCTCGTCGCGATGGCGGGCGAGCGGCTGCGGGTGCCGGGCCTGACCGAGATCAGCGCGGTCTGCACCGATCCCGGGCATCGGGGCCAGGGGCTGGCCAGCCGGCTGATCAAGGCGGTGGCGGCGGGCATCCGTCGCCGGGGCGACACACCGTTCCTGCACGTCGCCGGCAACAACATCAACGCGATCCGGCTCTACGAGTCGATGGGCTTCAAGGTGCGTACGGAGATCACCTTCGCCGCCATCCGTACGCCGTCGGTCGAACCGAGCGGGGTCGCCTGAACCGAGCGGGCCGGCTTTCGGATTGATCGCGGCGGAGGCACCATGCCCACATGCGTGAACTGACCCCCGTCGAACCGCTCATCCGGCCCGCGATGCCGGCCGATGTCGACGTACTGCACCGCTTCGTGGTCGAGCTGGCCGAGGCCGTGCAGCTCACGGAAGCCGTCACCGCCCAACCTCGGGACCTCGCCGAGGCGCTGTTCGGTCCGCGCCCGCTCGTCGAGGCCGTGGTGGCCACCGTGGACGGGCAACCGGCCGGGTTCGCGCTGTTCTACCCCACCTACAGCACGATCCTCGGTCGGCCCGGTCTGCACCTCGAAGACCTCTACGTCAGTCCGGAACATCGGGGCGGCGGCCTGGGCCGGGCGCTGCTCGTACACCTCGCCGACCTGGCCGTACGGCGTGGTTGTGCCCGGCTCGAATGGTGGGTGACGCGGACAAACGAGTCGGCGCAGCGTTTCTACGACAGTCTGCACGCGCGCGGCCTGGACGAGATCGAGGTCCGGCGTCTCGACGGCGACCTGCTGCGGGACCTGTCCGGAGTCACCCGCTGAGCGCCCGCCGGCTGTGCACGAGCAACTCGCGCACGGCGGGGCCGTGCGCGTTCTTCCAGACCAGGGCGAGCAGGGCCGGCGTCTCCAGGTCGTCGACGGTGCGGGCGACGAGCCGGTCGGTGTAGCGCGTGGCCATCGAGGCGCTCAGGATCCCGACGGCGAGTCCCCGGGCGGCCAGGTCCGCGATGGCGTCCGCGGCGCTGGCCTGTAGCGCGATCGCCGGCCGCAGGCCCCGCGCGGCGCAGGCCTGGTCGAACACCGTGCGCAGGCCGGTGCCGACGGGCATGCAGACGATCGGGTACGCGTCCAGGTCGCGCAGGGCGACCCGCCGCTTCTTCGCCAGAGGATGATCGGCCGGGACCGTCACGACCAGCCGCTCGCTGATGATCGTCAGCGCCTCCAGCCCGTCCGGGGTGGCGGTCGCGCAACCGATCAGGGCGAGGTCGATGCTGCCGCCGCGCACACCCTCGACGAGCCGGTCGGAGTTGTCCTCCAGTAGTGCGACCTCCACACCGGAGTGGGCGCGATGGAAGGAGGCGAGGGCATCGAACAGCGGCGTGACGGTGCACCCGATGACCATCCCGACGGTGAGCCGCCCCCGGATCAGGTCGGTCACCTCACCCACCGCCTGTCCGACCGCCCCGGCGGCGGCGAGCGCGACGCGGGCGTGTTCGAGTGCTGCCTTCCCGGCGACGGTGAGCGTGGCGGTACGCGCGGAGCGGTCGAACAGGTCGGCACCCACCTCGCGTTCGAGCTGGCGGATCTGGGCGCTGACCCCGGATTGGCTGATGTGCACCCGCTCGGCGGCCCGGGTGAAGCTCTGCTCCTCGGCCACCGCGACGAAGTATTCGAGCTGCCTCAATTCCATAACCAGCGATTCTAGCTCCTAGCAGATCCATCTGTTGGACTTCTGCTCGCCGGACGACCACGCTGGAGTGCGACCAAGCCCCACGTGCCAGGAGGAACCATGCCGGAATACGAGAAGGCCACCCGCCCCGAGGACATCACCCGGTTGTTCGTCGAACGCTCCAACGCCGGTGACGCGGCCGGGGTCGCCGCCCTCTACGAGGAGGACGCGGTGCTGGCGTACCCGCCGGGCAGCCTGACGGTGGGCCGTGAGGCGATCCACGCCCTCTGGGCGAAGGTGCTGGCCAACCGGCCCCGCTTCGAGCCGGAGGAGCCGCTGCCGACGCTGGTGAGCGGCGACATCGCGCTCACCTCGACCCCGCCGAGGGACGGAAGCGGCGCCCGCGCCCAGGTCGTCCGGCGGCAAGCCGACGGAAGCTGGCTGCGCCTGCTCGACCAGCCCGAGTTCGCCCCGCCGAAGCGCTGACCACTCCGCCCCCGTCCGCCGCGAGGAACACAGGTATCAACATGCGCAAGTGGCTGCCGCTGATGACGGTCTGCCTCGGTACGTTCATGCTCCTGATCGACGTCACCATCGTGGTCGTCGCCCTGCCCGACATGGTCGGTGATCTGGACGCCTCCTTCGGCGCCCTGCAATGGGTGATCAACGCTTACGCCCTGGCACTGGGCGCTCTGGTGCTCGGGGCGGGTTCGATCGCCGACCTCGTCGGGCACCGCCGGGCGTACGTCGTCGGGCTCGCGATCTTCGCCGCCTCGTCCCTGCTCTGCGGCCTCGCCCCCAACACCGGAGTGCTGATCACCGCCCGCACGGTCCAGGGCGTCGGTGCGGCGGCCATGTTCGCCACCACGTTCGCCCTGCTCAACAGCGCGTACGCCGGACGCGACCGGGGCACCGCGTACGGGATCTGGGGTGCCGTGTCGGGCGCCTCCGCGGCGGTGGGCCCGATCCTCGGCGGGCTGCTCACCGAGGGCCTGTCGTGGCGCTGGATCTTCTTCGTCAACCTGCCGGTCAGCGCCGTCGCCATCGTGCTGTGCCTGACCACGCTCGCCACCGTCCACGCACCGGGTCGGGGCGGGGTGGACATCGGTGGCATGGCCAGCTTCACCGCTGCCGCGGCCTGCGCCACGTACGCGCTCATCCGGGCGAACGAGGACGGCTGGTCCGATACGGGGGTATGGGCGCTGCTCGTACTGGCGGTGGCGCTGCTGGCCGGGTTCGTCGCGTTCGAGTCGCGCTCCCCGTACGCGATGTTCGACCTCGCCCTGCTACGCAACCGCTCGTTCGTCGCGGTGCTGCTCGCCGGCCTGCTGCTGACGTTCGCCGCCTTCGCCACGTTCACCTACACCTCGATCTGGCTCCAGTCGGTGCTTGGCATGAGTGCGATCGGGGCCGGGCTCACCGGGCTGCCGATGTCGATCACGGCATTCGCCGTCTCGGCGGTGCTGGGGCGGATCCTGCACGGGCGGCGGCCCGATCTGGTGATCGGTGGAGGGCTCCTGCTCGTCGGTCTCGGGAGCCTGCTCACCGCCGTGCTCGTGCACGGTTCGGCCGGCTGGCCGGCGCTGGTTCCCGGTCTCGCCGTGGTCGGGATCGGGGTCGGGCTGGTGACGCCGATCCTCGGCTCGGTCTCCATGTCGCTGGTGCCGCCACAACGCGGCGGCATGGCCGCCGGTGCGGTCAACACCGCCCGCCAGCTCGGCTTCGCCTTCGGCATCGCCGTGCTGGGCAGCGTCTTCGCCGCCCGCGCGCAGGCCATCCTGTCCGGACGTGATGTGCCGGACCCGGGTCGGGTGGCCCATGGCATCGCCGGGGGTCAGACGCCCGGCCTGCTGCACGCGGCCCCGCCGGACGGGCGGGAGCTGCTCGACAGCGCGGCGCACGCGGCGGCGGTCACCGGCGTCCAGGGGACCTTCGCCGTGGCCGGAGCGGTCGGCATCGTCGCCGGCCTGGTCGTGGTCTTCCTCATGCGCCCCGCCCCGGCCCGGACGAGGCAGGAGCACGAGCGCTCGCCGCTCCCCCAACCGACGCCGCGCTGACACCTGCTCGCCCCGCCGACTCCCGCCGCCCGGGAACATGCCCCCGCCCGAGCCGTACCACCGGGGGTCAGGCCGCCGGGCGGTCGGACAGTGGGCGTCGGCGGCGGGCCGGGTCGGTCAGGGACGCGGGAGACCAGGCGCCATCGGGCTGGTAGACGTTGGTGCCGGGCGGGACGATCTCGTCGATCCGGTCGAGGGTGGCGTCGTCCAACACCAGTGAGGCGCCCTTGAGCGACGCGTCCAGGTGCTCCATCGTGCGCGGCCCGATGATCGCCGAGGTGACACCGGGGTGGGCCACGGCGAAGGCCACGGCAAGCTCGGGCAGCGTGCAGCCGATGCCGTCGGCAACCTCGACGAGCTGTTCGACGATCTCCAGCTTGGTCACGTTGACCGGCAGCGAGGGATCGAAGCGGGCCGGGTTGAGCCGGGGGCGGCCGACCGAGAGGTCGACGGACTCGCCGCGGCGGTAGCGACCGGACAGGAAACCGGAGGCGAGCGGGCTCCAGACCAGCACGCCCATGCCGTACCGCTGGGCCACCGGGAGCACCGACGTCTCGATCCCCCGGGCCAGGATCGAGTACGGCGGCTGTTCGGTCCGGAACCGCCCGAGGGCGCGACGCTCGGCGACGTGGTGCGCCTCGACGATCTCCTCCGGCGGGAAGGTCGAACAGCCGAACGTACGGATCTTGCCCTGGCGTACGAGGTCGTCCAGGACCGACAGGGTTTCCTCAATGTCGGTGGTGGGGTCGGGGCGGTGGATCTGGTAGAGGTCGATCCAGTCGGTCTGCAACCGCTTCAGGCTCTCCTCGACCTCCTTGAGGATCCAGCGCCGGGAGTTGCCACCCCGGTTGCGACCCTCGCCCATGTGGAAGTGGACCTTGGTGGCGAGCACCACGTCGTCCCGCCGGCCCTTCAGGGCCTTGCCGACGATCTCCTCGGACTCCCCCAGGGAGTACATGTCCGCGGTGTCGACGAAGTTGATCCCCTGGTCGAGGGCGGCGTGGATGATCCGGATGCTGTCGTCGTGGTCGGGGTTGCCGACGGAGCCGAACATCATCGTGCCGAGGCAGTGGATGCTGACTTCGATGCCGGTGCCGCCGAGAATTCGATAACGCATGGACGGCAACGTACGACCTAGAGTCGACTCTAGGTCAAGCTCGTATCCTTGGCGGCATGGAAAGTGTCCGTACCGAAAGCCCCGGTTTGAGCATCGGACAGGTCGCCGAACGCACCGGCCTCAGCGTCCACGCCCTGCGCTTCTACGAACGCGAGGGCATCATCGAACAGGCCGTACGGCGCGACGGCGGTGGCCGCCGCGTCTACACCGAGTACGACGTGGCCTGGCTGCGCGTCTGCATCATCCTGCGCGCCTCCGGCATGCCGCTGCCGACGATCCGGCGCTACACCGAGATGGTCCGGCAGGGCACCGGCAACGAAACCGAACGCCTCGCCCTCATGCTCGAACACCGCGACCGGGTCAACGCCCAGATCGCCCAGCTCACCCAGTCCCTCGACCTGATCAACCACAAGGTCGGCGTGTACGAGGACATCCTCGCCGCGAACCCCGCCGACCCGTCCGACTCCTGCGTCATCCCGGCCGGCTGACCGGGGCGGAGACGCGAAGCTCAACGGGTGGTCGTCCGGTCCACGGCGACGAAACGGAACTCGGCGCAGTAGCGGCGGCCGGCGGTGTCGGCGAGCCAGAGCTGGTCCGGACCGGGCAGCATCTCGGTGACGGTCACCCGGGCACCGGCCGGGTCGAGCCGGGTCGCCCGGCGGACCGCCCGCGCGAGCACGTCCACCGAGGCGAGACTCGTCAGGTCCAGGTGAATCGGCTTGCGCTCTCCGGTGACCCGGACGAAGACGTACCGGGGCAGGCCGTGCCGGCCGACCCAGCGACGTACGGAGAGGAACCGGTCGGCCTCGTCCGGCTCGGCGAACAGCGTCAGGTCCGCGGGGCCGAAGGTCCACGACTCGCGGTGGATCACCAGCCGGTCGAGCTGCACCCTGGGCGTGTGCGGGGCGGTCGGCAGCAGCCGGAACTGCTGCACCAGCCCGGCCGAGACCAGGTCCGCGACGACCTCCAGCAGCTCGTACTCAGGGCCGCCGCGACGTCGACGGACCACCAGCCGACCACCGGAATCGGACAGCTCGCAGGCACCGACCACCAGGTCCCGGTCCGGGTCGTAACCGCAGGTGTCGGGGGCGAAGACCAGGCGCACGTCGCCCGGCCCGGCCAGCTCCGGCGCGGTACGCACCGGGGTGCCGCCCTGCGCCTCGGTCGCCCCCATCAGCACCACGCCCGGCGCCAGGTCGGCGGCCACCGCCGCGCGCATCCGCTCCGGCTCCGGGTGGTACGCGAACCAGCTCGCGTACCGCATGGTGTTCGCGCCGGGGTGCAGCTCGCCGAGGACCCACTCGAAGTCGCCGGCCTCGACCGCGGCCGGGTCAGCGGCGGCGAGCATCAGGTCCGGGCTGTGCTGCACCGCGCCGGTCCAGCCCGGTCGGGTGGCCGGGAACGCCGCCCGGACCGCCGCCCGCAGCGCCTCGCTGTCCCGGTGTACCCGGCGTGCCTCCGGAACGTCGCTCCCGTCCGCGCCGACGCCGCGCGTCCCGACCCCGACACCGCGCGCACCGACACCGGGAGCGTCGGCGGCGGGCAGCGAGAGCACCTTCGCCCAGCGGGTCTGCAACGCCCGGGTCAGCGGTCGGACCAGCGATTCCGGAGGCTGGACCAGCAGGTCGTGGGCGAGCAGCCAGAACTCGGCGAACGGCACCGGACTGGCACCGGACGGGCCGGCGAGTTGCCGGTACAGGTCGCGGAACGCCCGGCGGTAGAGCGCCGCGCCGGCCGAGGTGAACCAGCGGGCGCTGTCGAGCACCAGCCCGAGCGGGGCCCGCAGCGGCTCCAGCAGCGCCGGGCCCAGGGTCACCTCGTCGGCCCGCCGGCACTCCTCGAACACCAGCGTCCGGCCCGCGTACGCCTGGCCCTCGTCGCGGCGGGCGGCCCGCTCGGTGAGCCGGGTGAAGGTGGCGTCGAGCCGGTCGAGGGCCGGCAGCAGCGCCCGGTCGTCGCCGCGCGCCGCCGCGACCGCGTCCCGGGCTGAGGTCAGCTCGGCCAGCGCGGCGACCGCCGGGGTACGCAGCACCGGGTCCTCCACCCGGTCCAGGATCCGCCGGACGGTGATCTCCGACCGCAGGTCGTCGGCCGGCGCCTCCAGGTCCCAGGTGATCCAGCGGGCGGCGTGCAGGCGGGCGAGCGTGGCGAACACCTCGGCCGGGTCGGTGGTACCGGCGGTCGGGTCGGCCAGCACCTCGGCCACGATCCGATCCGGCAGCCGTACGCCGTCACAGGCGCGCAGTACGGCCGCCGCGGCCGGGTCCAACGGCACCGGGTCGGCCAGCGGCACCCGCAACGCACCGTCGACCACGTCGAGCAGCGGCATCCGCCGGGGTGCCAGCCACCGCCGCAGGGCCGGGGCGTGTGCCGCGGCGACCGCCGCCACCGCCCAGTGCTCGAAGTAGAGCGTCCGGGCGGCGACCGGTTCCGCCGTCCGGAGGTGCCGCAGGGGCATGACCTGTTCGGGGACGACTTCGGCCCAGCCGACCGGGCCGAAGAAGCCGATGGTGTCGTTCTTCGCGCAGTACCGGTGCAGGTAGTTGGTGACCAGCGCCTCGTACCGGCGGTGCCGGCCGGTGCGTACGACGGTTTCCGGGTCGCGGCGCAGCAGGGTGTCCAGTCCGGTGCGTACGGCGTGCGGGTTCTGCCAGGTGACCGCCTCCCGGAAGCGCGGCTCGGCGGCGACCCGGTGCAACGCCACCGCCAGTCCCCGACCGGCCACCCGGAACCGTTCCCGGTACGCCGCGGTCGCCTCCGCCGGCACCGCAGCCGCCCCGCCGGACCTGATCAACTGGTCGGCGCTGGCCGCGAGTGCCGGGCTGGCCAACTCGTCGAGCAGGTCGAACGGGAAACCCGTGCCCCGCAGGCAGACCGACCGCCAGAGCGCCCACTCGCCGTCGACCAGCGGTGTCAGGTGCGGCGCGGCCTCGGTGAGCCGTTCCCCGGCCGGTGCTTCGTCGAGGTCGGCCGGCACGGGTTCCTCCACAGGAGACGGTGGATCGGGCCGCGCAACGGTAACGCGAACGGGTGCCTACAGGACATGGCAGAACAGTGGGTTACCACCCGGTCACCGATCGCCGTAGAGCAACCGATCGAATCATTGACACGTCTGAGCCGGCACAGAATGCTCGCGCGTAGAGATCCTTCGAACGAGGGGGCGCAATGCGCAAAACACGGCTGGCGATCGCCGGCGTGTTCACTTTGGTCGGCGTTCTGGTGCTGACCACACCGGTCAGTGCGAAGCCACCGGCCACGCCGGATGGCGGCAACAGCAACCTGGAGGTGTACGTCGGCTCGGCCGATGCGAAGCAGATCGACGTACTCCGAGATAGCGGGGTCGACGTCGGCCACGCGGTCGGCAGCGTCGACAAGGCCGGCAACTCCGCCGTACAGGTGGTGCTCACCAAGGAGCAGGCCGCCCGGCTGGCCACCAAGGGCGTCAAGCTGGCGGTGAAGAAGGTACGCGGCAAGGAGGCCTCCCGGGCGCTGCGCGAGCAGTCCGCCAACGGCTGGTCGGCGTTCCGGTCGTACAGCGAGCCCGGCGGCATCCGGGACGAGATCACCTCGACCGCGGCCCGGTTCCCGAAGCTGACCAAGGTCGAGACAATCGGCAAGACCACCCAGGGCAAGCCGATCCTCGCCATCAAGGTCACCAAGAACGCCAAGAACGTCGAGGACGGCAAGCGCCCGGCCGTGCTCTACGGCGCCACCCAGCACGCCCGTGAGTGGATCACCCCGGAGATGACCCGCCGGCTGCTGCACCACGTGCTCGACAGTTACGGCACCGACCCGGAGATCACCCGGCTGGTCGACACCACCGAGCTGTGGTTCCTGCCGGTGTCGAACCCGGACGGGTACGACTTCACCTTCACCGAGGGCAACCGGCTGTGGCGCAAGAACCTGCGCGACAACAACGGCGACGGTCAGATCACCAGCGGCGACGGGGTGGACCTGAACCGGAACTTCTCCTACAAGTGGGGCTACGACAACGAGGGCTCCTCGTCGGACCCGTCGAGCGAGACCTACCGCGGTCCCGGCCCGAACTCCGAGCCGGAGACGAAGGCGCTCGACGGTCTGTTCCGGCGGGTGGGCTTCGAGTTCTACATCAACTACCACTCGGCCGCCGAACTGCTGCTCTACGGCGTCGGCTGGCAGGTCGACACCCCCACCCCGGACGACGTGATCTACAAGGCGATGGCCGGTGACGACGCCAACCCGGCGATCCCCGGCTACGACCCGGACATCTCGGCCGAGCTGTACACCACCAACGGCGACACCGACACGCACGCCACGGTCCGCTACGGCACGCTCGGCTTCACCCCCGAGATGACCACCTGCGAGACCGCGTCGAACTCGGACCCGAACGACGAGTGGCTGGCCGAGGACTGCGCCAGCGGCTTCAACTTCCCCGACGACGAGGACCTGATCGCCGCCGAGGTGGCGAAGAACCTCCCGTTCGCGCTCGCCGTGGCGAAGTCCGCCGCGACCCCGGACAACCCGGTGTCGGTGGTCGGCCGCAGCACGCCGGACTTCGAGGTCGACAAGTTCGACACCTCGTACGGCAGCCGTCAGCCGGTGGCGACGATCGCCCGGCGTTCGCTGAAGAACGTACAGATGCACTACGTGATCAACGGCGGTCGGCCGAAGTCGGTCGAGGTCAAGGAATGGCGTGGTGGCGAGCGGTACGGCGAAACCCACGACGACTACTACGCCGAGGTACGCGGCACGGTGACCGGCGCCAAGGCCGGTGACCGGGTGGAGGTCTGGTTCACCGGCACCAAACCCAAGGGCGGCGGACCCACCGCCAGTGAGCACTTCACGTACCAGGTCAGCACCGACATCGGTGGCGACGTACTGGTGCTGGCCGTCGAGGACGTGACCGGGCCCAGCCCGGTGCAGACCGGCACCAGCGCCAAGTACGCCGACGAGGTGGCCGCCGCGCTCACCGCCGCCGGCAAGACCAGCGACGTCTACGACTTCGACACCCGTGGTCGCAAGGCGCCGCACCCGCTCGGTGTGCTCTCGCACTACGACGCGGTGGTCTGGGAGACCGGCGACGACGTGATCCTGCGGGCGCCCGGCCAGGTGGCCGGCACCACGGCGAAGGCCGCGATCGAAACCGAGTTCGCCGTCCGGGACTACCTCAACGAGGGTGGCAAGCTCCTGGTCAGCGGCAAGAACGCGCTCTTCGCGCAGTCCGCCGACGGTGCGTACTACTACGCGCCGGACGCACCGCCGGAGTGTCCCGCGCCGGGCGGCGCCTGCCTGCCGATCCTCAACGATTTCCAGCAGTACTACCTGGGCGCGCACACGTACGTCAGTGGCGGCGGCCAGGACGGGGACGGCAACCCGTACCCGGTGGTCGGCAACAACGGTCCGTTCGCCGGCTTCAACGGCATCCTCAACGCGCCGGGCTCGGCGGCCAACCAGGACCACACGGCGTCGTTCCTGACCACGTCGAGTTTCCTGCCGCCGGACCAGTTCCCGCAGTTCACCAGCACCGCACCGGTCGGCTGGGGCCGTCCGGGCGGCGCGCCGTTCGACCCGCACACGGGTGAGTGGTACCTGTTCAGCGGCCAGGCGGACGTGTCGTACAAGCGGCTCACCCGGACGGTCGACCTGACCGGGGCGACCAGCGGTGCGTTGAACTTCTTCATCTCGCACGACATCGAGGCGGACTGGGACTTCCTGTTCGTCGAGGCGCACGAGGTGGGCACCGACAACTGGACCACGCTGCCGGACGCCAACGGCCACACCGGCACCGGCACCGGCGAGAGCTGCGCGTCCGGTTGGGTGGCCGAACTGCACCCGCAGCTCGCCCACTACATCGGCGAGGACTGCTCGCCGACCGGCACCACCGGCACGTGGAACGCGGCCACCGGTGCCTCCGGCGGTTGGCAGGAGTGGTCGGTGGACCTGTCGGCGTACGCCGGCAAGCAGGTCGAACTCTCCATCTCGTACGCGTCGGACTGGTCCACCCAGGGCCTCGGTGCCTTCGTCGACGACACCAAGGTGATCAAGGACGGTGTCACCGTCGCGGAGACCTCGTTCGAGACCGACCTGGGTGGTTGGACGGTGGCCGGTCCGCCGGCCGGTTCCGCCCCCGGTTCGAACGACTGGTCGCGCAGCCAGACGGCGTTCGAGGAGGGTTCCGTGGTGACCACCCCGGACACCGTCTACCTGGGCTTCGGTCTGGAGGGGCTAGCCCCGGCGGCCCGTGACGACCTGGTGGCCAAGTCGCTGACGCACCTGCTCGGCAGTGGCGCCAAGAAGCCGCTGTCGTAACGGAACCACGCACCACGGCGGGGCGGTCGGCGCGAGCCGGCCGCCCCGTCGGCGTCAAAACCCTTTGCGGTACGGGTGACGGCGCTGACAGGATCATCGGGTGCCCACCCTCACCAGTGCCGACGGGACCTTGCTCGCGTACCACGTCACGGGAACGGGTGAGCCGCTGCTCGTGCTGCCCGGCGGGCCGATGCGCGACTCGGCGTACCTCGGTGACCTGGGCGGGCTCAGCGCCTTCCGGACCCTCTACCGGCTGGACCTGCGGGGCACCGGTGACTCGGGCATCCCGACCGACCCGGAGACGTACCGGGCCGACCGTCAGGTGGCCGACGTCGAGGCGTTGCGCGAGCACCTGGGCCTGGACCGGATCGACCTGCTCGCCCACTCGGCCGGTGGCGACCTCGCCCTGCTGTACGCGGCCCGCCACCCCGACCGGATCAGCCGGCTGTTGCTGATCACACCGGCCATGTTCACGCTGGGCATCCCGTTCGCCGCCGAGCAGCGGCAGGAGGGGGTCGCGCTGCGCGCGGGTGAGCCGTGGTACCCGGACGCGGTGGCCGCGTTCGGCAACATCGCCGCCGGCAACCCGACCGACGACGACTGGCAGGGGATCATCCCGTTCACCTACGGCCGGTGGGATGCCGCCGCACAGGCGCACGCCGCAGCCGGGGCCGGGCAGCGGCACCCCGAGGCGGCCGAGCGGTACTACGCCGTGGAGGCGGCCGACCCGGCCGGCATCCGATCGGCGATCGCGACGCTCGACGCCCCGGTACTGATCCTCGCCGGAGATCTGGACACCGGTCCGAGGCCGGAGACCGCTGGGGAAGGGGCCGCGCTCTTCCCCAAGGGTGTGAGCGTCGTCCAGCCGGGCGCTGCGCACTACCCCTGGCTGGACGACGCCGAGACCTTCACCCGCCTGGTGGCGGGTTTCCTGCGCTGATCCGCGGGCGCTACCGCTTGTTGCGGTAGAGGTACATGGTGACCGGGCCGAAGATCCCGACCAGCACCGCGCAGGTCAGCAGCACCGCGCCCAGTTGACCGGCGGTGACCGTACCGGCCATCAGGCCGCGTACGGCGGTGGAGGTGTGGCTGATCGGGTTGGCCCGGACCACCGCCTCCAGCCACCCCGGCATGGTGCCCGGGTCGACGAAGATGTTGCTGCCGAAGGTCAGTGGGAAGAGCACCAGCATGCTCACCCCCATCACCGAGTTCTGGGTGCGCAGCAGCAGGCCGAACATCGTCCACACCCAGGTCAGGCTGAACGAGAAGAGCAGCACCAGAAGCACCCCGAGCAGTACGCCGAACACGCCGCCGCCCGGCCGGAAACCCAGGGCCAGTCCCAGTCCGAGCACCACGGCCGAGGCGAGCGCATAGCGGACGGCGTCGCCGAGCAGTGCGCCGACGATCGCCGACGGCCGCCAGATCGGCAGCGTACGGAAACGGTCGAAAATGCCCTTGGAAATGTCATTGTTCAACGTCATGCCGGTGTACATGGTGATCATGACAACGGTTTGGAGCAGGATGCCCGGCAGCAGATACTGCAGATATTCGCGGGGCGAGCCGGCGAGTGCGCCGCCGAGCAGATAAGTGAAGATCAGCGTCAGCATCACCGGGAAAATGGTGACGTCGAAAAGCTGTTCCGGCACATGCCGGATCTTGCGCATCGCCCGCCAGCCGAAGGTCACCGACGCCGACAACGCACTGGGTCGGGGCGGCCGGTCCCGGGTGGCGAGCACCGTACGCAGCGCGTCGGAGTCGACCGGTCGGGTCGGGGTGGTGGTCGTCGTGGTGGCGGTCATGCGGGCACCTCCGTCTTGGTCTCGTCCGCGCTCTCCTGGGCCGGGTGGCCGGTCAGGGCCAGGAAGACCTCGTCCAGGCTGGGCTGGCCGAGCGAGAACTCGGTGACCGCGAGGCCGGCCCGGGTCAGCTCGACCAGCGCGCCCGCCACCCGCTCCGGGTCGTTCACCCGCGCCGAGAGCGCCAACGGGTCGGACTCCAGGACCACCGGCACACCGAGTGCCCCGGTCAGTACGAGTTCGGCCGCCGGACGCTGCTCGGCCTCGCCCAGCCGGACGCGTACGGCACCGGCGCCGACCGACGACTTGAGTTCGCCGCTGGTCCCCTCGGCGATCACCCGCCCGTGGTCGATCACCGCGATCCGGTCGGCGAGTTGGTCCGCCTCGTCCAGGTATTGCGTGGTGAGCAGCACCGTGGTGCCCGAGGCGACCAGCGCCCGCACGATGTCCCAGACCTGGTTACGGCTGCGCGGGTCGAGCCCGGTGGTCGGCTCGTCCAGGAACAGCAGGTCCGGCGTGACCACGATGCTGGCCGCGATGTCGAGCCGGCGGCGCATCCCGCCCGAGTAGGTCTTCACCAACTTCGTGGCGGCCTCGGTCAGGCCGAACGCGGCGAGCAGTTCGTCGGCCCGCCGACCGGCGGTCGCCCAGCGGAAACCGAGCAGCCGGGCGAGCATGAGCAGGTTCTCCCGGCCGGTCAGCTCGTCGTCGACCGAGGCGTACTGGCCGGTCAGGCCGACCCTGGCGCGTACCGCGTCGGCCTGCCGGACGATGTCGTGGCCGAACACCCGCCCGGTGCCGCCGTCGGGGCGCAGCAGGGTGGCGAGCATCCGGATGGTGGTGGTCTTGCCGGCACCGTTGGGTCCGAGGAAGCCGTAGACCGTCCCGGCGGGTACGGCGAGATCCACCCCGTCGACCGCCCGATTGTCGCCGAAGATCTTCACCAACCCCGACGTCTCGATGGCGAGATCCGTATGTGAACTCAAGGAACCGTCCTCCAGTGGATAAGCATCACCGGGACCCGATTCTCCGTCGCCGCGTCCCCGGTCGCAGTTGCCCGACGTTATAACAGCGCGGTACGACATTCAGGCAAATAAAACCGAACAGGGGTCGCTTTGTCGTCGACCAGCGACGACAAAGCGACCCCTGTTGCGATTTCGGATCAGCCCACTACGGTGCCGGAACTCCAGATCGGACGACCCGCGGAATAGATCACCAGGTTGCCGTCGCCCTGGACGTAGAAGACGGTGTCCGGTTGGCCGGCGGTGGCCGTACGCCAGATCGTCTCGCCGGTGGAACCGGTCAGGGTGAGGTCGCCGTCGGACCGCAGCGCCGCCTGGGCGACCGCGCGACCGGCCGTGCCGGTGGACCAGAGGGCGGCGGTGCCCTGGTAGAGCACCAGGTTGCCGTCGCCCTGCAGGCGCAACTGGAATCGACCGTCGCACGAGGCCAGGGTCTGGCCGGTGGTCAGGCCCTGGCTGGGCAGCAGCCGGCCGCAGGCGGTGGGTGCACCGATCGGCGTGGTCGGCGGCGGCGTGCCGCCACCGGTGAACAGGTTGGGGTTGACCGCGTTCGCGATCGCCTGCAACCCCGCCTCGTTCGGGTGCAGGTGGTCGCCGGTGTCGTACGCGGGCAGGAACCACGTCGGCCGGGCCGGGTCGTGGGTGGCGTTGTCCTGGTCGACCACGCCGTCACAACCGCTGCCGGCGCTGCGGACGAAGTTGTTGATCGCCGCACGCGACTGCTCGCCCTCGGCGGACCAGCCACCGGAGCCCTGGAACGGGGTGAGGGTCGAGCAGAGGAACTTGACCCCGCGCTGGTGTGCCCGGTCGATGAGCTGCCGGAGCCCGGCGATGAGCTGGTCGGCCCCCGGCCGGCCACTGCCCGCGCCGAGGTCGTTGATCGGGTCGTCGGAGAAGATCACCCAACGTACGCCCGGCTGGTTGAGCACGTCCCGGTCGAACCGCTTCAGCGCGCTCTGCCCGGCCCCGTCCTGGAGCAGCTTGTTACCGCTGATCCCCTGGTTCAGTACGCCGATCGTGCGCCCGGCGAAGGCCAGGTTGCGGGCCAGGTGGTTGGGCCAGCGGCGGTTGACGTCGAACCCGGAGCCGATCCCGTCGGTGATGGAGGCGCCGAGCGTGACCACCGCGCCCTCGGCGGCCGGGTTCTGCACGTCGAGGTTGGCCAGGAAGTAGTAGCTGCCGTTCGTCTGCGCCCCGGTCAGGTTCGCGCTGCCGCTCTGGTTACCGGCGGCCACGTAGTTGTTCTGCAACCCGCTCTGGTGGTAGGTCGCGGGCCCGGTCGGCTGGGGCAGGTAGAGGCTGACCACCACGTCGGCGCCGGCCGGCACGGTGAACGCCACCGCGTCGCTGGCCGCCAGCGCGCCGACCGGGATGGTCACCCCCGGCTGTCCGCCGAAGGTGACCCGCCGGTCGGTGCCGGGGTCGATCGAGGAGCCGGAGGTACGCCGGGCGACGTGCACCTCGCTCACCACCAGCGGCCGGTCGCCGAAGGCGTTCGAGAGCTGGATCCGGGCGGCGGAACCACCGATGCTGGTCCGGACGATCTGCCGGATCGTCTGCTGGTTGAAGCTGGTGCCGCCGCTCTGCGGCGACGCGGCCCAGGTGCCGGTCCAGGTGTCCGCAGCGGCGGCGGCGCGCGCGTGCCCGGGTTGGGTGAAGGTGAGCGCGAGCATCGTCACCGCCCCCAGTGCGGCGCCCCAACGGGTGACTCTCATCCTGACTTTTCCTTCCTCTCCGACCGGTACGGGCGCGTCACGTACCGGTCGGGTGATCTCGGACCAACCGGGTGGGTTTACCCACCAGCGGTACGAAGATCACAAAAGGAAAGATCACATTTGGGCAACAGGTGTGAGCCGGGTCACGCCTTGGCCAGCACCTCGGTCACCAGGGCCCGCGCCTCCTCCTGGATCTGGGTCAGGTGCTCCTGGCCCCGGAACGACTCCGCGTAGATCTTGTAGACGTCCTCGGTGCCGGACGGGCGGGCGGCGAACCAGCCCGACTCGGTGGTGACCTTCAGCCCGCCGATCGCCGCGCCGTTGCCCGGCGCGCTGGTCAGCGTGGCCGTAATCGGCTCACCGGCCAACTCGGTCGCGGTCACCTGCTCCGGCGAGAGCTTGCCCAGCGCCGCCTTCTCCGCCCGGCTGGCCGGCGCGTCGATCCGCGCGTACGCCGGGTCGCCGAAGCGGGCGACCAGATCGGCGTAGTGCTGGCTCGGCGAACTACCGGTGCTCGCCTGGATCTCCGCGGCGAGCAGGCAGAGCACGATGCCGTCCTTGTCCGTGGTCCAGACCGAGCCGTCCCGGCGCAGGAAGGAGGCGCCCGCGCTCTCCTCGCCGCCGAAGCCGACCGAGCCGTCCAGCAGCCCCGGCACGAACCACTTGAAGCCCACCGGCACCTCGATCAACGTACGTCCGAGGTCGGCCGCGACCCGGTCGATCATCGAGGAGGAGACCAGGGTCTTGCCGATCGCCGCCTGCGGCGACCAGTCCGTCCGGGTCCGGAACAGGTGCCCGATCGCCACCGCCAGGTAGTGGTTCGGGTTCATCAGACCGCCGTCCGGCGTGACGATGCCGTGCCGGTCGGCGTCGGCGTCGTTCCCGGTGGCGACCTGGTAGTCGGCGCGGGCGGCGATCAACGACGCCATCGCGTACGGAGACGAGCAGTCCATCCGGATCTTGCCGTCCCAGTCCAGGGTCATGAACCGCCAGGTCGGGTCGACACCCGGGTTGACCACGGTCAGGTCCAGCCCGTGCCGGTCGGCGATCTCGCCCCAGTAGCCGACACTCGCCCCGCCCAGCGGGTCGGCGCCGATGCGTACCCCGGCGGCCCGGATCGCCGCGATGTCGACCACCGAGGGCAGGTCGTCGACGTACGCGCCGAGGAAGTCGTACCGGTCGGTGGTGCCCGCCGTCCGGGCCCGCGCGTACGGGATCCGCCGGACCCCGGCGAGCCCGTCCGCCAGCAGCCGGTTGGCCCGGTCCTGGATCCACTTCGTGGCGTCGGTGTCCGCCGGCCCCCCGTTGGTGGGGTTGTACTTGAACCCGCCGTCCGACGGCGGGTTGTGCGACGGGGTGACCACGATGCCGTCGGCCAGACCGC
The DNA here is from genome assembly GCF_040676775.1 of Micromonospora sp. NPDC049523. NCBI lineage: Bacteria > Bacillati > Actinomycetota > Actinomycetes > Micromonosporales > Micromonosporaceae > Micromonospora > Micromonospora sp. NPDC049523. Next base: position 86,649 of record NZ_JBFAPP010000018.1, read on the forward strand.
TGCTACGCCCCCGGTTGTGGGTGAGGATCGCGTGCGACAGCGCCGGAGTCGGGGTGTAGCCGTCCCTGCTGTCGATCAGCACGGTCACCTCGTTGGCGGCCAGCACCTCCAGCGCGGTGACCAGCGCCGGCTCGGAGAGCGCGTGCGTGTCCCGGGCCAGGAACAACGGGCCGTCGACCCCCTGGTCCCGCCGGTACTCGCAGGTCGCCTGCGTGATCGCGGCGATGTGGTCGTCGTTGAACGCGGTGTTCAGGCTCGACCCGCGGTGTCCGGAGGTGCCGAACGCGACCTGCTGGCCGGGGTCGGCCGGGTCGGGATGCTCGGCGTAGTACGCGGTGACGAGGTGCGCTACGTCGATCAGGTCGGCGGGGTCGGCGGGCTGGCCGGCACGGGCGTGGACCGACATCGGCGATTCTCCTCCTGGCTGTGGCACGGGCTGTACAAGCTGACCTTACGGCTCGACCCGTTGGCCCTTGCCGATGACGACGATCCCGCCGTCGGAGACGGTGTAGCGGGTCCGGTCGAGTTCCAGGTCCACGCCGATCTCGGCCCCCTCGGGGACCACCACGAACTTGTCCAGGATGGCGTTGCGTACCACCGCGTGCCGGCCGATGTCGACGCCCTCCATCAGCACCGAGCCCTCGACGTGCGCCCAGGAGTTGACCCGTACGTTCGGGGCGACCACGGAGTTCTCCACCAGCGCACCGGAGACGATCACACCGGGCGAGATCATCGATCCGATCGCGCGGCCGACACGCTCCTGCCAGCCGTGCACGAACTTGGCCGGCGGCCACGGCGGGTGGTCGGTGTAGATCGGCCAGGCCGAGTTGTAGAGGTTGAAGATCGGGTGGATGGCGATCAGGTCCATGTGCGCCTCGTAGAACGAGTCCAGCGTCCCGACGTCGCGCCAGTAGCCCTGGTCCCGTTCGGTGCTGCCGGGGACCTGGTTGTCGCGGAAGTCGTAGACGTTCGCCTCGCCCCGCTCGACCAGCATCGGGATGATGCTGCCGCCCATGTCGTGCCGGCTGGTCTTGTCGGCCGCGTCGCGCTCGACCGCCTCGCAGAGCACCTCGGTGGTGAAGACGTAGTTGCCCATCGAGGCGTAGATCTCCCCCGGCGCGTCCGGTAGGCCCCGGGCGTCGGTGGGCTTCTCCCGGAACGCCTGGATCCGGCGCCCGTCCGCGGCCACCTCGATCACCCCGAACTGGTCCGCCTGGCTCAGCGGCTGCCGGATCCCGGCCACGGTGACCCCGGCGCCGGAGGCGATGTGGTCCTCCACCATCTGCCGGGGGTCCATCCGGTAGATGTGGTCCGCGCCGAAGACGATCACGTAGTCGGGCTTCTCGTCGTTGATCAGGTTGAAGCTCTGGTAGATGGCGTCCGCCGAGCCGGCGAACCACCAGGGGCCTCGGCGCTGCTGGGCGGGGACCGGGGCGACGTAGTTGCCGAGCAGGTTCGACATCCGCCAGGTCTTGGTCACGTGCCGGTCCAGCGAGTGCGACTTGTACTGGGTCAGTACGACGATCTTGAGATAGCCGCCGTTGGCCAGGTTGGACAGCACAAAATCAATCATGCGGTACATACCGCCGAACGGCACGGCCGGTTTGGCACGATCGGCGGTCAACGGCATCAGGCGCTTGCCCTCGCCGCCGGCCAGGACGATGGCGAGGACCTTGGGCGACATGCACCGACGCTAACCACACCCGGCCGTTCGCACCAGTCGTACCGGGCAACATGCTGGACTAGTGTGCGGAACGTGGCCGAAACCGCTCCGTACGACGGACGACTCCGGATCGATCTGCTCACCCGCGAGTACCCACCCGAGGTGTACGGCGGGGCCGGGGTGCACGTCGAGTACCTCGCGCGGGAACTGCGCCGGCTGGCCGACCTGCGGGTGCACTGCTTCGGCGCGCCGCGTACCGGGCCGGACGACCCGCCGGGGGTGACCGCGTACCCGGAACCGGTGGAGCTGGCCGGCACCAACGCCGCGCTCCGGACCATGGGCGTCGACCTGGCCATGGCCGCCGGAACCGCCGGCACCGACCTGGTGCACAGCCACACCTGGTACGCCAACCTCGCCGGCCACGTGGCGAAGCTGCTGCACGGGGTGCCGCACGTGGTGACCGTACACAGCCTGGAGCCGCTGCGGCCGTGGAAGGCCGAGCAACTCGGCGGCGGCTACGCGCTCTCCTCCTGGTGCGAGCGGACCGCGCTGGCCGCCGCCGACGCGGTGATCGCGGTCTCCGCCGGGATGCGAAGGGACCTGCTCGGCGCCTATCCGGAGGTGGCGCCGGAACGGGTCCGGGTGGTGCACAACGGCATCGACACCCGCCAGTACGCCCCGGACCCGGCCACCGACGTGCTGCGCCGGCTCGGGGTGGACCCGGACCGGCCGAGCGTGTCCTACGTCGGCCGGGTGACCCGGCAGAAGGGCCTGCCGTACCTGCTCCGGGCGGCCAGGTCGCTGCCGCCGCAGACGCAGCTCGTCCTGCTCGCCGGTGCCCCGGACACGGCCGAGATCGCCGCCGAGGTGGAATCCCTGGTGGCCGAGCTGCGGGCCAGCCGCTCCGGGGTGTTCTGGGTGGCCGAGATGCTGCCCAAGCACGAGGTGGTGCAGGTGCTCAGCCACAGCACGGTTTTCGTCTGCCCGTCGATCTACGAGCCGATGGGCATCGTGAACCTGGAGGCGATGGCCTGCGAGACGGCGGTGGTGGCCACCGCCACCGGCGGCATCCCGGAGGTGGTCGCCGACGGGGTGACCGGCCTGCTGGTCCCGATCGAGCAGGCCGCCGACGGCACCGGCACCCCGCTGGCGCCCGAGGTGTTCGTCGAGGACCTGGCTGCGGCGATCAACAAGCTGCTGGCCGACCCCGCCCGTACGGCGGAACTTGGCCGAGCGGGGCGGCGCCGGGCGGTCGAGCATTTCTCCTGGGACGCGATCGCGGAGCGGACGATGGGCGTCTACCGCTCGGTGCTGCCCACCCTCTGAGCGGAAACAGCGTCCGGCCTGCGGTGGCGGGGAATGATCGGATTTCGACCGGGCGTCGGGACTGCCGGGGCAGTAGGTTGGGCACCGTGACGGGACGGTTTCCGATCGAGAAGATCACGCCCTCGGTGGCCTGCGGTCGCTACCCGGCCAAGGCGGTGGTCGGTGAGCTGGTGCCGGTCTCCGCGCAGGCCTACCGGGAGGGGCACAGGGCGCTGGGCTGCAACGTGGTCTGGTCCGGCCCCGACGGCGAGACGCGCCCGTTCACCCGGATGCGCCCCGGCTGGGACGACCACTGGCACGCGACCATCTCCCCGGACGCGGTCGGCGACTGGACCTTCGCCGTGGAGGCGTTCGACGACCCGTACCTGACCTGGCGGGACGCGGTCACCAAGAAGTCCGCCGCCGGGCAGGACGCGACCGAACTCGGCAACGACCTGGCCGAGGGCGCAGCGCTGATGGACGCGGCGTCCGCGCTGGTCCCGGCCGAGTTCCAAGCCGGCGTACGGGCGGCAGCCGTGGCGTTGCGCGATCCGGGGTTGCCGCTGGAGCAGCGCCTCGCCCCGGCGCTGGACCTGGCCGAGCTGCTGTGGGCGTACCCGGTGCGCCGGCTGGTCACCCGAAGCGACGACTATCCACTCTGGACCGACCGGCCGCGTGCCCTCTTCTCCGCCTGGTACGAGTTCTTCCCCCGCTCCGAGGGCATCGCCCCGCCGGGCGAGGGCAAACCGGCCGAGCACGGCACCTTCGCCACCGCCGCCGCCCGGCTCCCCGGTGTCGCCGCGATGGGCTTCGACGTGCTCTACCTGCCGCCGATCCACCCGATCGGCCGGGTCAACCGCAAGGGCCCGAACAACTCCCTGGCCGCCGGCCCGGACGACCCCGGTTCGCCGTGGGCGATCGGCGCGGCCGAGGGCGGCCACGACGCCATCCACCCGGATCTCGGTACGGCAGAGGACTTCCGCCGGTTCGTCGCCTCGGCCGCCGAGGTCGGCCTGGAGGTCGCGATGGACCTGGCGCTGCAGGCCGCACCCGACCACCCCTGGGTGAACGAGCACCCGGAATGGTTCACCACCCTGGCCGACGGGTCGATCGCCTACGCCGAGAACCCGCCGAAGAAGTACCAGGACATCTACCCGCTGGACTTCGACCGCGACCCCGACGGCATCCGGGCCGAGGTGCTGCGGGTGGTGACGCACTGGATCGACCAGGGCGTACGGATCTTCCGGGTGGACAACCCGCACACCAAGCCGTTCGACTTCTGGCAGTGGCTGATCCACGAGGTCAAGCAACGCGACCCGGAGGTGCTCTTCCTGGCCGAGGCGTTCACCCGACCCGCGGTCATGCACGGCCTCGGCAAGATCGGCTTCACCCAGTCGTACACCTACTTCAGCTGGCGGTACAGCGCCGACGAGCTGCGCGAATACTGCACCGAGCTGATCGACGCGGCCGACTACATGCGCCCCAACTTCTGGCCGAACACGCCCGACATCCTGCCCGAGCCGCTGAAGCTCGGCGTACCGTCGATCTTCAAGATCCGGGCGCTGCTGGCCTCGCTGCTCTCCCCCTCCTGGGGCATCTACGCCGGCTTCGAACTCTTCGAACACGAGGCACTGCCCGGTGCCGAGGAGTACGCCGACAGCGAGAAGTTCCAGCTCCGTCCCCGGGACTGGACCGCGGCCGAGGCGCAGGGACTGTCGCTCGCGCCGTACATCGCCCGGCTCAACGCCGTACGGCGGAAGAACCCGGCGCTGCACTGGCTGCGCAACCTGCGGTTCCACCACAGCGACAACCCGGCCCTGTTCTGCTGGTCGAAGCGGGACGAGCGGACCGGCAACACCGTCCTGGTGGTCTGCTCGCTCGACCCCTTCCAGACCCAGTGGGGCAACCTCAGCCTCGACCTGCCGGCACTCGGCCTGGACTGGCCCGACCGGTTCACCGTCTACGACGAGCTGAGCGGCGCCCGGTACGACTGGGGCCAGCACAACGTCGTCGGGCTCGACCCGAACCAGCCGGCGCACGTGTTCACCGTGCACCACGACAACACGCCACCGCCGCCGACCGCCGCCCCGACCATGCCCGCCACCACCGAGACCGCGAAGTGAGCCCGCTGATGGACGTTGACCTGGACGCGCTCGTCGCCGGGGTGGCCTACGACCCGCACGCCCTGCTCGGGGCCCATCCGCGCGGCGGGCAGACGCTGGTCCGCACCTGGCGGCGCGGTGCCCGGGAGGTCTCGGTGCTGGTTGCCGGAGACCGGTACCCGATGCGCCGGGTGCACAACGAGGGCGTGTTCGAGGCGACGGTGCCCGGCACGGTGCTGGACTACCGGATCGAGGTCGACGGCGAGCCGCGCGACGACCCGTACCGCTATCCGCCGAGCCTGGGCGAGGTGGACCTACACCTGATCGGCGAGGGCCGGCACGAACGGCTCTGGTCCGCCCTCGGTGCCCGTCCCCGCGCGGGCGGCGGCGTCGCCTTCGCGGTCTGGGCGCCGAACGCCCGGGGCGTACGCGTGGTCGGCGACTTCACTGGTTGGGGCGCGCACGAGGGCTGGCCGATGCGCTCGCTCGGCGGCAGCGGGGTGTGGGAAATCTTCGCCCCCGAGGCGCTGCCCGGCCAGCGCTACAAGTACCGGATCCTCGGCCAGGACGGGATCTGGCGGGACAAGGCCGACCCGATGGCCGCGCACACCGAGGTTCCGCCCCGGACCGCCTCGGTGATCTACCAGTCGTCGTACGAGTGGAACGACGCCGAGTGGCTCGCCGACCGCGCGCAGCGCCACCCGCACCGGGAGGCGATGAGCGTCTACGAGGTGCATCTCGGCTCGTGGCGGCCCGGTCTCGGCTACCGGGAACTGGCCGAGCAGCTCACCGCGTACGTGGTCGACCTGGGCTTCACCCACGTGGAGTTCATGCCCGTGGCCGAGCACCCGTTCGGCGGCTCCTGGGGGTACCAGGTCACCGGCTATTACGCCCCGACCTCACGGTTCGGTACCCCGGACGACTTCCGTTACCTGGTGGACCGGTTGCACGCCGCCGGGATCGGGGTGCTGCTGGACTGGGTGCCGGCACACTTTCCCCGCGACGAGTGGGCGCTGGCCCGGTTCGACGGCACCGCCCTGTACGAGCACGCCGACCCGCGTCGCGGCGAGCACCCCGACTGGGGCACGTACGTCTTCGACTTCGGCCGCCGCGAGGTACGCAACTTCCTGGTCGCCAACGCGCTCTACTGGTGCGCCGAGTTCCACGTCGACGGGCTGCGGGTGGACGCGGTCGCCTCGATGCTCTACCTGGACTACTCCCGCGAGGACGGCAAGTGGCTGCCGAACCAGCACGGCGGCCGGGAAAACCTGGAGGCGATCGGCTTCCTCCAGGAGACGAACGCGACCGTCTACCGGGAGCATCCCGGCGTGGTGATGATCGCCGAGGAGTCGACCGCCTGGCCGGGGGTGACCCAACCGACCCACGCCAACGGGCTCGGCTTCGGCTTCAAGTGGAACATGGGCTGGATGCACGACACCCTGACCTACCTGAGCAAGGAGCCGGTCCACCGCCAGTGGCACCACAACGAACTGACCTTCTCCCTGGTGTACGCCTGGAGCGAGAACTACCTGCTGCCGATCAGCCACGACGAGGTGGTGCACGGCAAGGGTTCGCTGGCCGGCAAGATGCCCGGCGACACCTGGCAGCGGCTGGCGAACGTCCGCGCGCTGCTGGCGTACATGTGGGCGCATCCGGGCAAGCAGCTGCTCTTCATGGGCAGTGAACTCGCCGACGACCGGGAGTGGAGCGAGGACCGGGGCCTGGACTGGAACCTGCTCTACGACCCGGTGCGGGCCGGGGTGCAGCGGCTGGTCCGGGACCTGAACCGGGCCTACCGGGCCGCGCCCGCGCTGTACTCGCAGGACACCAACCCGGACGGGTTCCGCTGGATCGTCGGCAACGACTCGGCCAACAACACGGTCGCGTTCATCCGGATCGCCGCCGACGGGTCCCCGCTGGTCTGCGTGGCGAACTTCTCCGCCGTACCGCACGAGGACTACCGGCTGGGCATGCCGGTGGCCGGCGTGTGGCAGGAGACCCTGAACACGGACGCGGAGAGCTACGGCGGCTCCGGCGTGGGCAACCTCGGCACCGTACGGGCCGAGCCGATGCCGTGGCACGGCCAGCCGGCCTCGGTCACGCTCCGGATCCCCCCGCTCGGTGTCCTCTGGCTCCGCCCGGCGCCCCGCTGACGGCTCGCTCAGCGGGGCAGCAGGGCGGCGAGGTACGACTGGCTGAGGTCGTGCTGTCCGTCGAAGTCGGTGGAGCGGCTGACCTCGGCCCACCGGGAGGTCTCCTGGGTCCGCGCCACCGACGCCTGTTCGGCCATCTGGAGGGCGTCGGAGCCGAGCAGGAGGCGCAGCGGCGGGTCGGGCAGCGCGACGACGCCGACGATCACCTGGGCGGCCCGACCCGGGTCGCCGGGCTGTTTGCCGTCCGCCTCCCGGCGGTAGGCGTGGATCCGTCCCACCGTCTCCTCGTAGGCCGCGCCCACCTCGGCGATCCGCATGGACGAGCCACCCCAGTCCGTACGGAAGGCGCCCGGCTCGACGATGGTGACCTTGATCCCGAACGGCTTGACCTCGTTGTTCAGCACCTCGGAGAAGCCCTCCACGCCGAACTTCGCGGTCTGGTACGCGGCCAGCCCCGGCGTGCCGCCGACCCGGCCGCCGATCGAGGAGAACTGGAGGAAGTGGCCGGAACGCTGGCGGCGCAGGATCGGCAGGGCCGCCTTGGTGACGTTGACGACGCCGAACAGGTTCGTCTCGATCTGGTGGCGGAAGTCCTCGTCCGAGGTTTCCTCGATCGGCGCGCTGTCGGCGTATCCGGCGTTGTTCGCCACCACGTCGAGCCCGCCGAACACGTCCACCGCGACCTGGACCGCGGTGTGCGCGGCGGTCGGATCGGTCACGTCGAGGGCGACCGCGCGGACCCGGTCGCCGTACGCGTCGACGAGTTCGGCGAGTTGTTCGGGTCGGCGGGCGGTGGCGACGAGGTTGTCGCCGCCGGCCAGGACGGCGCGGCTCAGTTCCCACCCCAGACCGCGAGAGCTACCGGTGACGAGCCAGGTCTTGGCCATGGTCGAAAATCCCCTCTTGATCCTGCCCGCTGCCTGCGGTTATCTCAGACCGAGCTTCGCAGGAGGCTCGTCCGCTCGCGGGTCGCCTGTTAAAGTGGAGGCGCACCTCCAGATTAACGGAGGGGTGCCTCCGGTACAAGTCGGGTCGATCACAGCCCGTCGGATCGGTCAGAGCCCGGGAGGAACGGTGGCGGAGCAGACGTCCGGAACACCCCGGGTCGCGGTGCGCCGGCCGAACCGGGCCGACGCCCGCCGTAACTTCGACGCGCTGCTCGGCGCCGCCCGCGAGGTCTTCGCCGAGAGCGGCACGTCGGCCTCGCTGGAGGAGATCGCCCGCCGGGCCGGAGTCGGCATCGGCACCCTCTACCGGAACTTCCCCACCCGCCAGGACCTGTTCGACACCGTCTACCTCGGCGAGGTCGAGGAGCTGTGCCAGGCCGCCGACGAGGTCGCCGACCTGCCACCCTGGGACGGCTTCGTGGTGTGGCTGCGGCGGTTCGTCGACTACGTCGCCACCAAGCGGGCCATCTACGAGTCGCTCAACCGGGACTCGGAGACGTTCCGCTCCTGCCGCGTCGCCATGTACGGAGCCGGCGAGCCCCTGTTCGACCGCGCCCAGGCAGCCGGCGAAGCGCGTACGGACGTCAGCTTCGACGACGTACTGCGGATGATCAGCGGGCTCACCGCGACCGGGTTCACCGACGAGGCGCAACGCGACCGGGTGCTCGGCATCGCCCTCGACGGCGTACGGAGACGACCCGCGGGGTAAGCGGGTGGCATGGAGAACCCGAGGGGTGTGCTCTTCGACATCGACGGCACCCTGATCGACACCACGTACCTGCACACGGTCTGCTGGTGGGAGGCGCTGCGGCAGGCCGAACACGACGTACCCATGGCCTCGATCCACCGCTCGGTGGGTATGGGCGCGGACAAGCTGCTGGAGCACGTACTCGGGCCGGAGCACGACCGCGACGGCGACCAGCGGATCCGCGACGCGCACGACAGTCTCTACGCCGAGTACTGGCCCCGGCTGCGCCCGCTGCCCGGCGCCGTCGCCCTGCTGCGCGCCTGCGCCGGCCTGGGACTGCGGGTGGTGCTGGCCAGCTCCGCAGCCGAACACGAGGCGTCCGCGCTGCGCGCGGTGCTGAACGCCGACGACGTCATCGCCGCCGTGACCACGTCGGCGGACGCCCGGGAGAGCAAACCCGCCCCGGACATCGTGGCCGCCGCGCTGGAGCAGTCCGGCCTGGAAGCCTCGCGGGTGGTGTTCGTCGGCGACTCGATCTGGGACGTCGCCGCCTCCGGCCAACTCGACATCGCCTGCATCGGCCTGACCTGCGGCGGAACCAGCCGGGGCGAGCTGGCCGGTGCGGGCGCGGTGGCCGTCTACCACGACCCCGCCGACCTGCTCGCCGCGTTGTCCGAGTCCCCGATCGCCGCCCTGTCCTGAGTCCGGTCCGGTCCCCGGGCGCGGTGACCGGCCTGAGTCACCGACCACTGCAGGAGTGAGCGGAGCCGCGCCGGGGAAAGGCTAGGCACCACCTGCCCGTCGGGCAGATCGGGAGGGGTGGTGGCGTGGAGCCGGTCGACGTGGCGTTCGCTCTGGTCGGGGTCGGTGCACTACTGGCCGGCATCCTGCCCCGGATGGTGGAACACCGGCCGCTCTCCATGCCGATAGCGTTCCTCGGGCTCGGCATGCTGGTCTTCCTGCTGCCGACCGGGCTACCCAGCCCCGATCCGCTCGCCCACCCGCAACTGACCACCCACCTCACCGAGATCGGGGTGATCGTCGCCCTGATGGGCGCCGGCCTGAAGATCGACCGCCGGGCCGGGTGGCGACGCTGGTCGTCGACCTGGCGACTGCTGGCCATCGGCATGCCGCTCTGCATCCTCTGCGTCGCCCTGCTCGGCTGGTGGTGGGCGGGCCTGGTGCCGGCCGCCGCGCTGCTGCTCGCCGCCGCCCTCGCGCCGACCGACCCGGTGCTCGCCGCCGATGTGCAGGTGGGCGAGCCGACCGACGTCGAAGACAACGAGGACGAGGTCCGGTTCGCGCTGACCTCGGAAGCCGGGCTCAACGACGGGCTCGCGTTTCCCTTCGTGTACGCCGCCATCGCGATCGCCGCCACCAGCCTCGCTCCGGCCGACTGGCTCGGCCAGTGGCTCGCCGTGGACGTCCTCTACAAGATCGCCGTCGGGGTGGGCGGTGGGCTGCTCGTCGGCTGGCTGCTCGGCAAGCTCTTCTTCCGGGCCCCGTCGCAGTTGCGGCTGGCCCGCCACGCCGAGGGCTTCGTCGCCATCGCCGCCACCTTCCTCGCGTACGGGCTGATCGAGGTGGTCGGCGGCTACGGCTTCCTCGCCGTCTTCTTCGCCGCACGGGCAATCCGGGCCTCGGAGCGTACGCACGAGTTCCACGGCGTGCTGCACGACTTCGCCGAGCAGATCGAGCGGCTGCTGACCGTACTGCTGCTGCTGTTCCTCGGCGGGGCCGTGGTCGACGGCCTGCTGGCGCCGCTGACCTGGCCCGCCGCCCTGTCCGGGCTCGCGCTGCTGTTCGTCATCCGCCCGCTGGTCGCCTGGCTCTCACTGCGCGGGGCACCGGGGCGGCCGGCCGAGCACTGGGTGATCGCGTTCTTCGGCATCCGCGGCGTCGGCTCGATCTACTACGTCGCGTACGCGGCCAGCCACGCGGAGATCCCGCAGTTGGAGCTGGTGTGGGCGACGGTCGGCCTGGTGGTGATCGTCTCCGTGGTACTGCACGGGATCGCGGCCACGCCGGTCATGCGCCTGCTCGACCGCACCGGCGAACGGACCGGGGACGAAACCGAGCGGCAGCCCGCCCCCGGTGCTCCGCTGGCCGAGCGGACCCCGGTCGACGTCCCCCGTCCCGGCTAGCCTCCACGGGCGCCGGGTGTGGCGTGCGACCGGCGGGACCGGGCGGGACCGGTAGATTGCCGGCATGACGGACCAGGCGGCCGAGAAGGTCGTGGAGATCTACACCGACGGCGCGTGCAGCGGAAACCCCGGTCCGGGCGGCTGGGGTGCGGTGCTGCGCTACGGCGAGCACGAGCGCGAACTGTACGGCGGCGAGTCGGCGCCCACCACGAACAACCGGATGGAGCTGATGGCCGCCATCCAGGCACTGGAGAGCCTGAACCGGCCGGTGACCGTACGCCTGCACACCGACAGCACGTACGTCCGCAACGGCATCACGAGCTGGGTGGCGAGTTGGAAGCGCAACGGCTGGCAGACGTCGGCGAAGCAGCCGGTCAAGAACGCCGACCTGTGGCAGCGCCTGGAGTTGGCGGTCAAGTCACACCGGGTCGAGTGGCTCTGGGTGAAGGGACACAACGGCGACCCCGGCAACGAACGCGCCGACGCGCTGGCCAACCGCGGCGTGACGGACGCCCGGAGCGCCTTGTCGGGTCGGTGAACCGGCAGCTCGGAGCCCCTGGTCGCGCGATGCCGGCCGAGCAGCCCGAGTAGCTGCTCCTGCTGTTCACCGCGCGCCTGACGCAGGCTCGCGGTGAACACCGACCGCGGTACGAGCAACCGCTTGACGGGCGTACTCGCACTCCACCGCGGGCGAGACCCATCTCTTCGCTCCGTTCCGAACGCTTCCCGCCGAACTCGAGATCGCCCCTTTGGGCCGCGGCAGACATCGGCTGACCGCCCTGTCCCACGGCCTCACCGTGCCGAGTCGCCATGGACGATCCCGGATTCAGTGTTCGTACACAGCGTGTCCAGTGCTCCGCCCTATCTTCACTAGCGTCAGGCCTCTGGCCAGTCCATCCAGGAGCGGAGCCAGCTGTGAGGACCAGCCACATCACGCCGCTGCAGGTGCCGGGAGACGAACCGGGTAGATCAGCCCAAGGTCGAACTTGAGGGATAATCCCGCGGGCCGCCGCTTGCAGACTCCGACCGCGCAGAGTGCCCGTGAACGGAAGTTCACCCGACAGACGAACCGTCTGCGGTCCGGGGGTGGAACAGGCGTGGTGGCGTCTTCGCCTCCTGGCAGTGGCGGCGGATCGCTGCGTCTGCAGATCCTCGGGCCGCTGCGAATCTGGCGCGACGGCGTCGAGTTGGACGCGGGCCCCCGGCAACAGGCCTATCTGCTGGCGTTGTTGCTCGCTCGCGCGGGCCGGCCGATCAGCACGAGCGAGCTGGTCGATCTCATCTGGGACGACGACGCTCCGGCCACCGCCATCAACATCATCCACAAGTACGTCGGTACGCTGCGGCGGTTGCTGGAGCCCGGGCGGCCGGCCCGCGGGACCGGCTCGTACCTCCAACGGAGCGGCAACGGTTACCTGTTCGCGGCTGGCTCCGGCGTGTTGGACGTCGTCATCTTCCGGGAACTGGTCGAAGCGGCTCGGGCCTGCCTCGCGGATCAGCGCCACGACGTCGCACTCGACTGCTACTCCGAAGCGTTGAGCCTCTGGCACGGGCCCGCGGGAGACTCGCTCGCCCACAATTCGACGGCGATGCCGATCTTCACGGCGCTCAACGACGAGTTCTTCAACGCGTGCGTGGCAGCCGCCGAGGTCGCAATAGCCGGGGGTCAGCCGGATCGGATGCTCCAGCCGCTGCAGTTGGCCGCCCGGATGGCGCCGTTGCACGAGAACGTGCAGGCGAGCCTCGTCTCGATCCTGGCCGGCGCCGGGCAGCAGGCACAAGCTCTGTCGGTGTATCGGACGGTACGCGAACAGCTCGCCGAGGAACTCGGCATCGATCCCGGTCCGGCGCTGCGAGCCGCACACCGGCGGGTGTTGCGGCAGACCTTGCCGGCGCAGGACGGCGGACTCGCGCCGGAATGCGCGACGCCTCCCGTCGCCGGCCTGGTCGGCCGGCGCGAGGAGTCCTCGGTGCTGCGGAAGGCGGTCGAGTCTGCTCTCGCCGGTGGTACGGGGATCGTCGTCGTCGAGGGAGAACCCGGTGTCGGCAAGACCCGTCTGTTGGAGGAGGTCGTCGGCGAAGCGGAACGGCGAGGTGCGCTCGTCGTCTGGGGCCGCTGCCTCGAGGGTGATGGGACACCTTCGATGTGGCCGTGGGTGCAAGCGGTCGGCGCTGTCCTCGAGGGCCTGCCCGTCGCACTCCAGGAGGGGTGGCGCGCTGGCGAACTGGGCCGCCTCCTGGAGCCGCGCGGCGGCGTGCCGGGTACGCCGGTGCTACCGGACAGCGGCGCCCGCTTCCGGTTGTTCGAGCGGGTCGCCGGCGTCGTCGCTCAGGTGGCGATGCTGCGGCCGGTGGTGCTGGTGGTGGACGACCTCCAGTGGGCCGACGTCGCTTCGCTGCAGATGTTCGGTCACCTGGCGGGCCGACTGCCGGCCCGAGCCCTGGTCGTCGGCGCGCTCCGCGACCGCGCGCCCGCGACCGGTTCGGAACTGGCGCGGATGCTGGCCGCGGCGAGCCGGGTACCGGGCCACCGCCGCATCCGGCTCGGCCCGCTCGGCTCGGCGGACGTGGCCGAACTCGTCCGACGCGAGACCGGGCAGATTCCAAGCGCCGGCGCTGTGCGTAGCATCCACGCCCGTACCGCGGGCAATCCGTACTTCGTCCGGGAACTGTCCCGGCTGCTCGCCGACGGTGGCGTGCTCACCGAGGAGGCCGCAGCGCGAACCGGGGTACCGTCCACCGTGCGCGACGTCGTACGCGACCGGATGGCCACCCTCGACGACGACGCTCGCAGCCTGCTCCAACTCGCCGCGCTGATCGGCCGGGACGTCGATCTCGGCCTGTTGGCCCGCGCCGCCGGCCTCGACGTCCAGACCTGCCTCGACCGGCTCGAACCCCTGGAGGCGCTCGGCCTGTTCGAACCCACACCCGGCGACCCGTTCTCCTTCCGCTTCCCGCACGACCTGGTACGCGAGTCGGTCGCTCGAACGACGCAGCCGCGGTGGGCGACCCGGCTGAATCTGCGCGTCGCGGACGCCCTGGAGCACACCGACCCGGTTGGCGAGTCCGTCGCCGAACGTCTCGCCCACCACCTGTGGGCCGCCGGCCCGCTCGCCGACCCGGCCCGGACCGCGGGCGCGCTGGTGAGCGCCGGTCGCCGCGCGACGGCCAAGTCCGCGTTCGAGGCCGCCGAGCGGCAGCTGCACTCGGCCGCGCACCTGGCGCGGACCGCCGGCCTCACCGAACTGGAGCTGTCCGCCCTTTCGGAGCTCACCGCGGTCGTCGGGATGCGGTCGGGGTACGTAGATTCGGCGCTCGACCTGCTGGAGCGGGCCGAGAACCTGGCCCGGCGCCTCGGCCGGGAGCGCGCGGCGACCGATTTCCTGTTCTCCCGCTGGGCCGCGCATTCGCAGGGCCTCCAGCTCGACCGAGCCGGCCGGCTGGCACGCCTGCTGCGCGACCAGGGCGAGGCATCCGACGACCCGATCATCCGTGCGTACGGCCTGCACTCCTGGGGCATCCACCTGTTGGACATCGGCAACATCGGTGAGGCGTTCCGTTACCTGAGCCAGTTCAGCCGGAGCCTGCTCGACGACCTCGCCCGCCGCGCGGAGCACCCGCTGCGGCACGACCTTCAGTTGCTCTCCCCGGTCATGCTCGCACTGATGACAGCGCTGCACGGCGACGTCGACGGGGCACGAGAGCTGCTCGACACGCTGGAAGCCACCGCTGGCGACGACCCGTACGCGATCACCATTTGGGCAGCGTTCGACGTCACGGTGGCGGCGTTCTCCGGCGACCCGGTCAGGGCGCGGCGGACGGCGGAGCGGGGGATCGCCGTCGATAAGGGGCGCTCCTTCCTGTTCCTCGGCAGTTACCCGCGGCTGGCCCGGTGCTGGGCGCGGGCGGTGACCGGCGACGATCCGGCCGGGGCGGCGGCGGAGGCTCAGGAGATCATCGCCGAGGCGCTGCTCGACCCGCCGCGCTCCGGCCTGGTCACCTGGTATGTGTTGCTCGCCGAGATGATGCTGGCGGCCGGGACGCCGACCGAAGCCGCCGCGGCGCTGGCCAAGGCCGAGTGGTGCGTCGAGACGTACGGCCAGCGCTATGCCGAGGGCCTGCTCCTGCTGCTGCGGGCGCGGCTGCTACAGGCGCACGGCGAGCCCGTCGCCGCCGTCCGGGCCGCTGCCGAGCGGGCCAGGACACTGTCGGCCGAGCGCGAGGTCTTCCTGTTCGCCCGCCGTGCCGAGGAGCTACTGGAACAGCTGTCGACGTGACGGCACGATTCAGAGATCCTCCAGTCGCTGTCAACTAGGGCTACCTATCTTCGGACGCAACGGGATCCCGGCTTTCCTACCGGGGCACCGGATCATCCACCGAGAAGCTGGGGTGACCTTGACCGCGCAGGAAGAAGCCGATGCTGTCGTGGTCGGATCGGGCATGGGCGGTCTGGCGGCGGCCCGCATGCTCGCGCAGTTCGGCCGGAAACGGGTCCTCGTCCTGGAACAGCACTACACCCTCGGAGGGATGACGCACGAGTTCTCCCGCGAAGGGCGGTACAAGTTCGGGACCGGACTGCACTACATGAGCGTGAACGCCGGTCCGTTTCTCGATTTCATGACCGACGGGCGGGTGCAGCTCTGGCCGCTCCCGGACGACTACGACGTGCTGCACTTTCCCGGATTCGATTTCGCGGTACCCGCCACCCGAGAACAGTTCCGGGCCCGGCTCAAGGACCGGTTCCCTGCCGAGGCCGAGGCCATCGATCGCTATTTCCGTACGGTGCGGTGGGCGATGGCCGGCCTCGCCGGGCGCAATGTTCTCTCGTCGATGCCCGCGCCGGTGCGCAGACTCGGGTTCCCGATCGTCGAGCGGCTGTTCCCGGCGACGTACCGGTCGTCGCGGGACCAGCTGGCCCGCAGTTTCCGGGACCCGAAGCTTCGGGCGATCCTGGCCGCGCGGTGGGGGCTCTACGGGACGCCGCCCGGGTCGAGCGCCTTCGGCTACCACGCCGCGGTGCCGACCACGTTCTTCATGGCGGGCACCGCGCATCCCGTGGGCGGCCCGAAGGCGCTCAACCGGATCGTTCTCGAGATCCTCGAGCGATACGGTGTCGAGCTGCGGACCCGCCAACAGGTTCAGCGGATCGTCCTGGAGCGGGGCCGGGTGGCCGGGGTCGAGGTGGAGGACCTCGCCACCGGACGCAACTATCGGGTACGGACCCCGTCCGTCGTCTCGGCGGCGGGCGTCCGCAACACGTACGCCTTGCTGGGGTCGGCGGCCGAGCCGCAGTGGAAACGCGAAGTCGCGAACCTGCCGGCGGAACCGTCCGCCATCATGCTGTTCCTGGGCCTGGACCGGTCACCGGCCGCGTTCGGCTTGCACGGCGAGAACCACTGGTTCATGCCCGACCTCGACGGTCATGACGGTTTCCACCGGCAGCTCGGTGACGGCACGCTCTACGTCTCCTTCGCCTCACTCAACAACCCGGCCGCT
This sequence comes from Micromonospora sp. NPDC049523, assembly GCF_040676775.1. NCBI lineage: Bacteria > Bacillati > Actinomycetota > Actinomycetes > Micromonosporales > Micromonosporaceae > Micromonospora > Micromonospora sp. NPDC049523. The sequence goes on from NZ_JBFAPP010000018.1 coordinate 103,147, forward strand.
CGCCACCACACCGTCGAGCTGCTGGAACTCGTCGATCCGGCGGCGTTCGACCGGTGGCAGGGGACCCTCGACGACAAACGGCCGGACGACTACCACAGGCTCAAGGACGAACTGACCCGGCGACTGATCGACCGCCTGGACGAACGGTGGCCCGGCATCCGGGAGACCATCGCCTTCGCCGAACTCGCCACACCGCTGTCGTTCGAGACCTACCAGCACAGCGTCCGCGGTTCCTTCTACGGCCTCGCGGCGACCCCGGAACGGCTGCGCTCGCCACTGGCAGGGGCGCGCACGCCAGTGCGGGGCCTGGTCGTGGCCGGACAGGATGCCTGGGGTTCCGGGGTGGTCGGGGCGCTGGCCGGAGGACTCGTCGCGGCCGGTGCCGTGCTGCGGCCGAGGCAGACCGGGGCGATGTGGAGATCCATCTTCGCCCGCAACCCGGTACGCGAGCCGACCAACACCTGGCAGGGCTACCTGCGCGTCGCCGAGATCGAGGCGTCGACACCGACGATCCGGAAAATCCGGCTGGTAGCGATGGACGGCGGCCCGGTGCCGTTCTCCTTCGCCGCGGGCCAATACCTCAAGATCGACCTGCCGGTGGCGGTCGAGCCGATCGAGCGGTCCTACTCGATCTCCAGCGGTCCGGGCGCGAAGGACCATGTCGAGATCGGGGTGAAGCGGGATCCGATCGGCCTCGGCTCCACCTTCCTGCACGAAGACCTGGAGATCGGGCAGGCTCTGCGGGTGAGCGGGCCGTTCGGTGAGTTCACCTGGGACCCCCAGCGCGACACCGGTCGCGGCACGCTGCTGCTGATCGCCGGCGGCGTCGGGATCACCCCCCTGATCAGCGTCCTGGCCGTGGCGGCGGACGCCGGTTATGACGGCCGCATCGTCCTGCTGGCCGGCTGCCGGACCGAGGACGAAATCCCGTACCGGCAGGAGCTGAGGCAGCTTCAGGCCCGGCTGCCCGGGCTCGAGGTGGCCGTCTTCCTCACCCAGCCGGGTCCCGGGTGGCAGGGCCGGCGCGGCCGGATCGACCTCGAGGCGCTCCGCCCCTACGTCGCCGACGTCGCGCGCGTACACCTCTGCGGTCCGGCGCCGATGATGCAGGACGTGCTCGGTCTGCTGACCGGACTCGACGTGCCCCGCGACACCGTCCACACCGAGGCCTTCGTGTCGGGCCGTAGCAAACAGACCCGCCGGGAAAGGGCCCACGCCATCGCCGTCGCCGCCGAACGGGCCGGCGTCACGGGCTACACGATCACCGAGCGGGACCAGAGCAGCACGTTCGCCTGCCCGCCCGGGCAGACGGTTCTCGATGCTGCCAACGCCGCCCACATCCCGTTCCCGCAATCGTGCGGCGAGGGCGCCTGCGGCACCTGCAGAGTCCTGATCCTGTCTGGCAGCTACGAGACAGACACCCGAGGGATGTTCTCCACCGAGGAGATCGACCAGGGCTGGCGACTCGCCTGCCAGACGCTGCCCACCGAAGACCTGGTGATCACCCGCAGGGCGTGACCACAGGAACCATTTTCCGCCGAACAATTCGAGATGCGAGGACACCGAAATGAAAACCCAACATTCCACGAACCCTGCCGATTCAGACCCGGTACGGGCACGCGCCATCCGCCGGCTGCACCAGAAAATGGGCGTGCAGGCCCACGTGCTGGTCTACCTGTTGGCCAATCTCACCCAGGTCATCGTGTGGTGGGCCTACACGCCGGACCAGTTCTTCTGGCCGCTGTGGTCGATCCTCGGCTGGGGCATCGGGTTGATCTTCCACGTCTGGGCGGTGTATGCGGGGTCGGGCCTCGACGAGGCTCGTATCGCCCAGGAGATGGGCCGGATCGAGCGCACCGGACCGGCTCAGGATTGAGCGTTTCGTCCACCGTCCTCACCGTCCGGCAGCCATCAGCGGGACATTGTCCGAGGGCGGTACGGATTGGTCCGCAGGCCCGAATGGTAACTCGATGAGCAGGTGACCTTGATCCGGTAGCCGGCGCTGTCGCTCGACTTGTTGGTGACCGTGTACGCCACCGTCGCGGTCCCGTCGGAGACGAGACATGAGGACACCGCCGCTGCCGGAGCAGGCTCGGCCCGCTCGACACTCCCGATCAGCGCTCCGAGTCCGCCCATCATGGTGAGGACGATCGCCGGGGCTACGACGAGGTAGCCGAGCACCAGTCCGGCTATGGCCAGTCCCCTGCCACCGACTCTTCCGTCTCGCATTCCGTACAGCGCGAAGTGCCCGAAGATCACCGCGAGAATGCAGGGAATGCCGAGCAGACACCAGCCTCCCAGCACACCGAAGATGCCGAGCACCAGCGAGGTGACGGCGAGGCCCGAGGTCGGTGGTCGCACCGTGACGACCAAGGGCATGACCGGCACGTACATCTGCTGCGGTAACGGCCGGGGCTGGTTCGGGTGCATCCGGTCATCGTCGTATCCGCGGGTGTGAACCACATCACCCGTGCGGTCCCGACGCCTCAACCGACTGGCATCTCCGGCCGGTACACGCGACGGACGGGGAACAACGCCGGTACCCGATCCGTATCTACAAGCACCGTCTCTATTCCTCCGGACGCTCGGCCGCGCTGCGCAGCATGCAGAACTCGTTGCCCTCCGGGTCGGCCAACACCGCCCACCCCGTCCCGTCCGGCCGGCGGCGGTCGTCGACCATCGTCGCGCCCAGACCGAGCACCCGTTCCACCTCCCCGTCCCGGAGCCGGTCCGGTTCGAGGCAGACGTGCAGCCGGTTCTTGACCGTCTTGGGCTCGGGCACCTCGGCGAAGTACAGCGTCGGCCCCTCCGACATCTCGACCACAACTTCCTCGTCACCGGGCTTGTCGTCGTCGCCGAGCGGTCGACCGACCACGGCACTCCAGAACGAGCCCAGCTCGTACGCGTTACGGCAGTCGAAGACGATGTTCTGCAGTCGCATGCCGGAACGTTATCGCCCTCCGACCAGCGCCGCACCCACCGAGGCCGCCACCACGCCAGCCAGCGGCGATGCTCCCGGGCCGCCCGTACACACAGGACTCGGCGGCCCTGTGGCATCCTTTACTGGACGGTCGTCCGGTCAATGGAATGGGACGAGCCGTCGACCCCTGCGACCAACCGACCCGCGTACGGGTGGCGACCTGACGAGCCGCCATCCGGCGATGTCCCACGCCCAGATGGAGGAACAGTGTCGTCTTTGTTCAGACGGCTCCTGGTCGGCGGCCTGCTCGCCGTCGCCGCGCTCGTGGTGCTCCCACCCGCCACCGCGCTCGCCAGCCAACCGGTCACCACGATCGTCAACCAGGCGCAGCAACGCTGCATGCGCAACAACTTCGAAGAGGTCGAGCCGGTGCTCTGCGGCGACGACCTGTGGCTGGACGACTGGCGGTTCGACCCGGTGCCGGGTGCCCCCGCCGACCGGAAGTTCCTCCGGCCGGAGGCCGGCGCCGGCGGGTCGTGTCTGGACACCAACGGCGACCGGCTCTACGTGATCGCCTGCAACGGCGGCGCGTACCAGCAGTGGTCGGTCACCGCGTTCGAGGCGCCGAACTCGATGCCCCCGTTCGGCTCTCGAGGCGTGCGGATCAGGAACGTGGCCACGGGCGTCTGTCTGGACAACCCGAACAAGAACTTCGGCGGCTCCAAGATCGCCACGAACCGTACCTGCAACAACGGCCCGTACCAACAGTGGAACATCAGCTTCGAGGCGTTCAACGCGCTGGCCAACACCACGCCGGTCCCCGGCCGCAACGCCATGACCTGGGCAAACCTGGAGCAGCGTACGTCCGACCTGGTGCACGTCGGCTCGAACAGCATCACCAACCCGTACCTCGGGGACCTCCCGTCCACGGCCTCGGTGCCGATGCTCTGCCTGCGGCGGGACGGGCGGGCGGCACCAGCCGGCGTTCCGGTGACCGGGATGCACGCCTGGGCGTACGGCGAGGTGCGGCTGACCCCGGCGCTGCCTGGCAGCACGCTCACCAGCCGGGCGACGGCGGACGGGATCTGCGCTCGATACTTCGGCGCCGGTTTCCGGATGGCCGAGTTCCACGACGGTGGCGGCTGGTCGTTCTGGGCCAACGGTTCCCTGCCTGCCGGGGGCCGCTTCTGGGTCGCCATCGACGACATGGCCTCGAACCCCTGGGGCGGCTGACGGGTCGCGAACCCGGCGAGTCGTAGGAGCGGGCACCTGCCCTCGATCGTTGAACCGGCAGGTGCCCGGTGATCCCGCGACCGCGCGGACCGTGGCGGCATGGATGCGGCGGTTTCGGGTACGAGGCATCGTCCGACCGGAGGGAGTGCGGCGCTGATGACGCTCGTCGACATGCGGTTCGTCGGCGGTCCCGCCGACGGCGAGATCCACCAGCTCCCGGTCGACCCGGACGGGGTGCCACCGGCGCGATGGGTGCTGAGCCATCGAGGTGACGGCGACCCACCCACCCCCGAGATGGATCATCTCTACCAGCGTCAGCCCGTCGGCGACAGCGGCTGGGAGATGAGCTTCGTCCGATCCGACCCGATGGGCATGACCGAATAGCGTGAACGACCCGGTGGGGGTGAGCCCTGTTCGGGCGCACCCCCACCGGTATCTCCCCGTGATGAAAGATCAGTCGGACGTACGGGCGTGGCGTACCGCCCAGTCCAGGGCGTAGTCGGCGACCTCTTCCCAGCCGGGCTGGGCGGGAAGCAGGTGGCAGCGGCCGGCGTAGTCCTTGACCTCGGTGATGGTGTTCGAGGTGTAGTGCTTGGCGTTGGAGTGCTGGACCGCCGGCGGCATCAGGTGGTCCTCGCCACCGGCGACGAACAACAGCGGCGCCCGGTCGTCGTTGGCGTAGTCCACCCACGCCGCCTGGTGGCCGGGCTGGAAGTTCGCCAGTACGCCGGCCCACACGATCTGCCCGGGGCCCGGGATGGCGTAGCGCGCGTAGAGCTGCCGGGACTCCTCCTCGCTGAAGGTGTTGGTGAAGGCGTAGTGCCACTGCTCGTGGGTGAAGGCGACCGCCCGGTGCCGGTTCGCCGGGTTCTTCAGCACCGGGAACGTCGACTTCACCTGCGAGGCCGGCAGCACGGTGACGCCCTCGGTCGGTGCCGAGTTGAGCGCCACGCCGACCGCGCCGACCCCGTGGTCGAGCAGGATCTGGGTGAAGACGCCACCGGCGGAGTGGCCCATCAGGATCGGCGGGCGGTCCAGCTCGGCGATCACCGACTTCAGGTGGCTGACGATGCCCGGAATGGTCACCGCCTCGATCGGCGACGGGTCGGCGTTCAGCGCCTCGACCTCGACCTCGAAACCGGGGTACGCCGGAGCGATTACCCTGTAGCCCTTTTTCTCGTAGTGCTCGATCCAGTGTTCCCAGCTCCGCGGCGTCACCCAGAGGCCATGGATCAGGACGATCGTGTCAGGTGCGGTACTCATGGGTCGTCGTCCTTTAGCTGTTGAGGAAGGCGAGCAGGTCGGCACCGAGCTGTTCCTTGTGGGTGTCGGTGATGCCGTGCGGGGCGCCCGGGTAGACCTTCAGGACCGCGCCCTTGACCCGCTCCGCCGATGCCTTGCCGCCGACCTCGAACGGCACCACCTGGTCGTCGTCGCCGTGGATGACCAGCGTCGGTACGTCGAACGCGTCGAGGTCGGCGCGGAAGTCGGTGGCGGAGAACGCGGCGACGCACTCCAGGGCGTTGCGGTGTCCGGCCTGCATGCTCTGCAGCCAGAACGCGTCCCGGATGCCCTGCGACACGTTCGCGCCGGGTCGGTTGTTGCCGAAGAACGGGCCGTCGGCGAGGTCCTTGTAGAGCTGGGACCGGTCGGCCAGCGAACCGGCGCGGATTCCGTCGAAGACCTCGATCGGCACCCCACCGGGGTTGTCGTCGGTCTTGAGCATGTACGGCGGCACCGCCGAGACCAGCACGATCTTCTCCACCCGGCCGGTGCCGTACCGGCCGACGTAGCGGGCGACCTCGCCACCACCGGTGGAGAAGCCGACCAGGGTCGCCTCACGCAGGTCGAGGGTGTCGATCAGGGTGGCGAGGTCGTCGGCGTACGTGTCCATCTCGTTGCCGTGCCAGGTCTGGGTGGAGCGGCCGTGTCCCCGACGGTCATGGGCAATCACCCGGTAACCGTTCGCGGCGAGGAACAGCGCCTGCGCCTCCCAACTGTCCGAGTTCAACGGCCAGCCGTGGGAGAGGACAACCGGCTTACCGCTCCCCCAGTCCTTGTAGAAGATCTGCGTGCCGTCCGGGGTGGTGACAAAGCCCATCGTGGGCCTCCCTGTGCTGTCGGTTCGGATGACCGCCCGTCGAAACGACGGCGGGACGTGCGTCGGGTGGGACCGGCCGGCCGAGTGGCGTACGACCGGCCGGTCCCCGCCGGATCAGCGGACGGTGGTCCGGGCGGCGTCGGTGACGAGGTCGACGACCGAGGTCGGCTTCGACATCATCGCCACGTGCGAGGCGTTGACCTCGACCTTGTGGGCGTTCGCCCGACCGGCCATGAAGCGCTGCGCGGCGGCCGGGATCAGGTTGTCGTTGCGGGCGACCAGGTACCAGGACGGAATGGTCTTCCACGCCGGTGCCCCGGCCGGTTCCTGCAGCGTGTGCCCGTCGCCGGGACGCTGGGTGGCGGCCATGACGGCGGTGGTGGCGGCCGGCAGGTCACCGGCGAAGATCTCGCGGAACAGGGCCGGCTTGACGTAGCCGTCCACGCTCGGGCTGCCGTCCGGCAGCAGGTACGGACGGAAGTCGAGGGCCGCCGGGCTGAGCTTGCTGCCCGGGAACTTCGTCTGCAGCCCCTCGACGGTGTCACCGGCATCGGGAGCGAACGCGGCCACGTACACCAGGGCCTTGACGTTGGGGTTGCCGTTCGCGGCGGCGGTGATCACCATGCCGCCGTACGAGTGTCCGACCAGGACGATCGGGCCGGTCAGCGTCGCCAGGATGCTGGCCACGTACGCCGAGTCGGCGGCGACCCCGCGCAGCGGGTTGGCCGGTGCGATCACCGGGTAGCCCTGCCGCTGGAGCTGGCGTACCACCTCGTTCCAGCCGGAGGCGTCGGCAAAGGCGCCGTGCACCAGCACCACGGTCGGCTTGGTCCGGTTCGCGGTGGCGGCGGACGCGACCGGGGTCGCGGCGAGCCCTCCGGCGCCGAGCAGCAGCGCGAGGGCGACGAGCATGCTGATGATGAGCGGACGGCGCCGCCGGGTGGAATCGGTAATCGGAACTGGGCTCATGCGCTCTCCCTAGATGGCCGGTCTGTGCACGCCGGGGCGTGGCACGACCGGTCGGGACTGACGGACGATGCAGGGGTGCGGTCGTCGGACACCACTGCCCGGCACATTCCAGAGCGGGCCGGTGGGGTATTGCGCCCGACCGCCGCGATAATGGGCAGGTGACCTGCCCACCGGTGTGTGCCGGAGTCGACCGTAGGCCGGGCGACACAGGGAAAAACTGAAGAAGAAGTGAGGGCCCGCCACCCGGGCCGTCCGTAACGGGGACGCGGGAGTCAGTGACAGAGGAAAAGACCGATCCGGTACGCCTGACCGTGCTCGGCCCGGTGCGTCTGTGGCGGGACGGCACCGAGGTGCAACTCGGCGCCCCCCAGGTACGCGCACTGCTCGCCGTACTGCTCGCGCAGGTCGGCACGCCGGTCAGCCTCGCCGAGATCGTGGACGTGTTGTGGGGGCAGGACCCGCCGGCCACCGCGACGAACGCCGTACACGGGCATGTCGGTTCCCTGCGCCGAATCCTGGAACCCGCCCTCGGCGCCCGGGAACACGGCCGGTGGCTGAGTCGCTCCGCCGGGGGCTACCAGCTCGCCGGGGACCCGGAGAGCATCGACCTGCTCGACTTCCGCCGCCTGCTCGGGCTGGCCAGATCCGCCGTCGCCGCTGGTCGGGACGGCGAGGCGGTGCCACACTTCGTCGCCGCGTTGCGGCTGTCGCAGGCGCCCTGCGCCAGCAACGTCAGCGCGGCCGTCCGGTCGCATCCGATCTTCGGTGGACTCGAACGGGAGTGCCTCGACGGCGTACGGGACGCGGCCGACTGCGCGTTGCGGTCGGGGCGGGCGGCCGATCTCGTCGCCGGCATCCAGCGGATAGCCGAACGTGCCCCGCTGGACGAACCCCTGCAGGCCCGGCTGATCCTGCTGCTCGGGGCGAGCGGCCAGCAGGCGCAGGCGCTCGCCCTGTTCGTGCGGGTGCGTACCGCCCTCGCCGACGACCTGGGCATCGACCCGGGCGCTGAGCTGCGGGCGGCGTACGAGGCGGTGCTGCGCCAACAGCACGGCACCGGCACGGCCTCCGACGGCGAGCGGCGACCGGACAAGACTCCGATGGGTGCCGCCGGATCGCCACGTCTGGTTCGCCCGGCCCAGCTTCCGCCCGACCTGTCGACCTTCGTCGGGCGCAAGGGTGAACTCGCCCGAGCGCTGTCGCTGATGCCCGAGGAGGACACCGAGCCACCGACCGTCGTGATCAGCGCGATCAGCGGGATGGCCGGTGCGGGGAAGACGACGCTCGCGGTGCGCTGGGCGCACCGGGTGATCGCGAGCTATCCCGACGGCCAGCTCTACCTGAACCTGCACGGTTTCGGTCCGAGCGGCGCGGTGGTGAGCCCGGACGACGCACTCCGGGAGATCTTCGAAACGCTGGGGGTGGCACCCGACCGGATACCGGAGAGCCTCGACGGTCGGACCGCGCTGTACCGCAGCCTGCTCGCCGGCAGGCGGATGCTGGTGGTGCTCGACAACGCCCGCGACGCCGACCAGGTACGCCCGCTGCTGCCCGGCAGCCCCGGTTGCCTGGCGATCGTCACCAGCCGCAACCAGCTTCCCGGACTGGTCGCCGTGGACGGGGCGTACCCGCTGGTGCTCGACACCCTGCCGGTGCGGGACGCCCGCGAGTTGCTGGCGCTGCGGATCGGTCAGGACCGGCTCGACGACGAACCCGAGGCCACCGCCGCCATCCTGCGCCGCTGCGGCGGGCTGCCGTTGGCGCTCGCCATCGTCGGTGCCCGTGCGGCAACCTATCCCGCGCTCTCCCTGGCGAGCATCAACGCCGAACTGGACGACGAGGAGGGTCTGCTGGACGTGTTCGCCGACGCGGACAGCGCCGTCGACCCACGTGCGGTCTTCTCGTGGTCGTACCACGCCCTCAGTCCCGGGGCGGCCCGGCTGTTCCGGCTGCTCGGCGGTGCCCGCACCGGCCACGACATCAGCCTGCCGGCCGCGGCGAGCCTGGCCGGCGTGCCGGTACGGGTGGTCCGCCCGCTGCTCGCCGAGCTGACCAGGGCGAGTCTGGTGCTCCAGGGCGACGGCTCCCGGTACGCCATGCACGACCTGCTCGGCGCGTACGCGGACGAGTTGGCCCGGCAGCACGACAGCGAAGCCGAGCGCCGGCAGGGCTGGCACCGGTTGCTGGACCACTACCTGCACACGGCGTACGCCGCCGAGCGGCTGTTCTCCCCGTTGCGGGCGACGGTGCCGCTCGGGCCGGCACCGTCCACGGTCACCGTGGCACCGATCGGCTCCGCGGGCGAGGCGCTGACCTGGTTCGTCGCGGAACGCCACACCCTGGTCGCCTCGATCGCGCGGGCCGCCGCCGACGGGCTCGCCGGACCTGCCTGGCAGCTCGCCTGGGCGTTGGAACCGTTCCTCGTCCTGCGCGGACACTGGGAGGGCTGGCTGCCGACGATGGTGAGCGTGCTGGCCGCGACCGAACGTGACGACGACCGGACCGGGCAGGCGTACCTGACCCGGGTCGTCGGTTCGATCCTGGTCAGGCACGCCCGCTACGAGGAGGCGAGCGTCCAGCTCGCCCGTTCGCTGCGGCTGTTCACCGAGTTGGGGGACAGGGTGGGCCAGGCGGTGAGTCACCGCTATCTCAACGACATCCGGGAACGGCAGAACCGCAAGCAGGAGGCGCTCGGACACGCCCAGCAGGCGCTCGCGCTCTACACCTCGGTCGGCGACCGGAACGGGCAGGCGTACGCGCTGAACGCGATCGGCTGGACGTACGCCCAGACCGGCGAGTACGAACCGGCGGCCGACCACTGCAAGCGCGCGCTCGTGATCTTCGAGGAGGTCGGCAACCCGCGCGGTCTGGCGGCCACCTGGGACAGTCTGGGTTTCGTCCACCACCGCCTGGCCGAGTACACGCAGGCCACACAGTGCTACGACGAGGCGATCCGGATTCGCGGCGAGATCGGCGACCTGACCTACGAGGCGGCGAGTCTCGACCGGCTCGGCGACACCCTGCTTGCCCGGGGTGAGCTGGACGGGGCCCTCTCGGCCTGGCACCGGGCGCTGGTGATCATGGCTGAGGTCGGCCATCCCCGGATCGACCAGGTGCTGGCCAAGCTGTCCGGCCACTGAACGATGACCACAATGGACAACCATCGAAGCGGAGCACCGGTACGCCTCGCCGTGCTCGGGCCGGTGCGGCTCTGGCGGGGCGACGACGAGGTCCAACTCGGCGCACCGCAGGTACGCGCGCTGCTTGCCGTACTGCTCGCCCGGGTCGGGACGCCGGTCAGCCTGACCGAGATCGTCGACGTGCTCTGGGGCCAGGACCCGCCGCCCACCGCGGTCAACGCCGTACACGGACACATCGGGACACTGCGCCGGTTGCTGGAACCCGCGCTCGGCCCTCGGGAACACGGCCGCTGGGTGGGCCGGTCAGCCGGGGGTTACCAGCTCAGTGGTGACGCCGGCAGCGTCGACCTGCTCGACTTCCGCCGCCGGATCACCGAGGCGCGTACGGAGGTGGGCCGGGGGCGTACGGCGGCGGCGGTGCCGCACTTCGCCGCCGCGCTGCGGCTGTGGCAGGGGCCGTGTGCCGGCAACGTCAACCCGGCCGTCCGTACGCACCCGGTCTTCGGCGAACTCGACCGGGAGTACTTCGACGCCGCTCGGGAGGCGGCCGACTGCGCGCTCGGGTGCGGGCAGGCGGACGAACTCGTCACCGACATCGCGCGTGCGGCGCAGCGGGCGGTGCTGGACGAACCGCTACAGGCCCGGCTGATCCTGCTGCTGGTGGCGTCCGGACAGCAGGCGCAGGCGCTGGCCGTCCACGCCCGGGTCCGGGCCGCGCTCGCCGACGAACTCGGCATCGACCCCGGCACCGAGCTGCGTTCCGCGTACGAGACGCTGCTCGAACAGCAGCGGGGCAACTCCACGCCGGAGGCCGATCGGCCGACCCCGCACGGGCCGGTGGTACGCCCGGCGCAGCTCCCGCCCGACCTGTCGAGTTTCGTCGGACGCCGGGGAGAGCTGCGCCGGGCCCTGGCGCTCACCCCCGAGCAAAGTGCCGCGTCGACGGCCATGGTGGTCAGCATGATCAGCGGCATGGCCGGTACGGGCAAGACCACGATCGCGGTGCACTGGGCCCACCAGGTCGCGCCCAGCTATCCCGACGGGCAGCTCTACGTGAACCTGCGCGGCTTCGACCCGACGGGTTCGGTGATGAGCCCGGCCGAGGCGCTGCGCGGGATGCTCGACGCGCTCGGGGTGGCCGCGGAACAGTCACCGCGCACCGTCGAGGGGCAGACCGCGCTCTACCGCAGCCTGCTCGCCGGGCGCCGGGTCCTGGTGCTGCTCGACAACGCCCGCGACGCCGAGCAGGTACGTCCCCTGCTGCCCGGCGGCCCGGGCTGCCTGGCGATCGTGACCAGCCGCAACCAGCTCTCCGGGCTGGTCGCCGCCGACGGCGCGCATCCGCTGGTGCTCGACATCCTGCCGGCGACCGACGCGTGGGAACTGCTGGCCCGCCGGGTCGGCGCCCGCCGGCTGGACGCCGAACCCGAGGCGGCCGCGGCGATCCTGCACCGCTGCGGCGGACTGCCGCTCGCGCTGGCGATCGTGGCCGCCCGCGTCGCCACCGCACCGGCGCTGTCGCTGTCGAGCATCGTCGCCGAGTTGCACGACGAGGAGGGCGGGCTGGAGGGGTTCGCCGATCCGGACGACGCGGTCGACGCGCGGGCGGTCTTCTCCTGGTCGTACCACGCGCTGAGTGCCGACTCGGCCCGGCTGTTCCGGCTGCTCGGCGGGACCAGGACCGGGCCGGAGATCGGTCTGCCGGCCGCCGCGAGCCTGGCCGGCGTGCCGATCCGGCAGGCCCGCGCCCTGCTCGCCGAACTCGTCCGGGCCAACCTGGTTGTCCAGCCCGTGCCCGGCCGCTACACGATGCACGACCTGCTGGCCGCGTACGCGGGGGAACTGGCCGCAAGCGACGACGCGGTGCAGCGGCGGGCGGCCCGGCACCGGTTGCTCGACCACTACCTGCACAGCGCCCTGGCGGCGGACCGGTTGCTGTCCTACCAGCGTCCGCCGCTGGCAGCGCCAGCGGACGCACCGGGGTCGTCGTCCGCCGTCGCTCGGCCCCAGCCTGGCAGCACAGCCGAGGCGCCGTCCGATGTGGACGCCGCGTGGGCCTGGTTCACCGCCGAACGCCCGGTTCTGCTCGCCGCGGTCGAGCGGGCCGCCGCCGAGGGTTTCCCCCGCCACGCCTGGCAGCTCACCTGGGCGATGGTGCCGTTCCTGCACCGGCGCGGACACTTCGCCGACTGGATCAGCGCGCAGGAGACCGCGCAGGCAGCGCTCGACCCGCACGAGGACCGCCTCGGGCTGGCCCACGTCGGCAGCCAGTTGGGCCTGGCCTACACCGAACTCGGCCGGTACGACGAGGCCAGGGAGCAGCTCACCCGCGCGGTGGCCCTCTTCGCCGACCTCGGTCACCACATCGGCCAGGGCGACACCTACCGTCGCCTCGGCGGCATCGCGTACAAGGAGGAGCGGTACGACGACGCCCTCGCACACAGCCTGGCCGCGCTCGACCACTACACGGCGGCCGGTGACCGCCCCGGCCAGGCTCACGCCCTCAACAGCGTCGGCTGGGTGCACGTGCTGCGCGGCGACCACCACCTGGCCATCGACTATTGCGGGCGGGCGCTGGTCATCCTCCAGCAGGTCGGCAACCGGCAGGGTGAGGCGGCCACCCGGGACAGTCTCGGTTACGCCCACCACCACCTGGGCGAGTACGCGCACGCGGCCGACTGCTACCGGGAGGCGATCCGGATCCGCCGGGAAACCGGTGACCGGGTGTACGAGGCGAACAGCCTGCACCGCCTCGGTGACAACCACCTGGCGGCCGGTGAGCCCGACGAGGCGTACGCGGTGTGGCGGCAGGCCCTCGACGTGATGACCGAGATCAGTCACCCGGACACCGAGAAGGTACGGGCAAAGCTGACCGCCGGCCCGGTCGACGGTTAGGTGATCTCGGTGTCCCGGAGCAGGCGCCAGAGGCCGGCACCGTCCGGGGCGTACAGCCACGGCTGGCCGGCCAGTCCGGAGGCGCGCGGGTCGCCGTTGTGGTGACCGGGCAGGCCACCGGCGAGCACCGACTGGGTCGGGGAGAGCCGGCGGATCGCGACCGCCGCCACGTTCTCCGCGTGGGCGGCGGCGAACTCTGCGTAGATCTCCTGGTCGTGCTGGCCGTCGTCGCCCACCAGCAGCCAGCGGACCTTCGGGAACTCGCGGGCCAACTGGGCCAGGGTGGCCCGCTTGTGCTCCCGCCCGCTGCGGAACCACCGGTCGACCGTCGGCCCCCACTGGGTGAGCAGCAGCGGGCCGGCCGGGTAGAGGTGCCGGGAGAGGAACCGGGTCAGCGTCGGAGCCACGTTCCAGGCGCCGGTGGAGAGGTAGAACACCGGGGCGCCGGGGTGGGCGGTGACCAGCCGCTCGTAGAGCACCGCCATGCCGGGTACGGCCATCCGGGCGTGTTCGTCGAGCACGAACGTGTTCCAGGCGGCGAGCAGGGGCCGGGGCAGCGCGGTGACCATCACCGTGTCGTCGATGTCGGAGAGGATGCCGAAGCGGGCCTCCGGGTCGACCACGCGTACCGGTGCCTCGACGGGTTCGGCGCCGGGGCTGGTCAGCCTCGCCGATCCCCAGCCGGGCGGCAGGTCGGCCTTGATCACGGCGTCGATGAAGCCGCTGCGGTCCGTGCGCGCCTCGTGCCGGCTGCCGCCCGCCTCGATCAGCACCGGGGCGTCCTTCACCGGCAGGGTGACGAAGCTGCGCCAGCCGCGTACCTTCTCGGCGGGTCGGGGTGCGCGCGGGTCGATCCGGGTGAGCAGCATCCGGCCCATCACCCGCAGCCAGCCCTGGCCGCCGTAACCGGCGTACGCGACGATCGTGGGCGGCCATCCCCGCTGCCGCAACCGGCGGGCGAACAGCTCGTGCACCGCGTCCTCGACCCGGGCCGCCCGGTGTGGGCGCCGGGTCACGGCCGACGATCGGGCGGGTACGAGCGACACCCCTGACACCCTGCCATAAGCGGTCCCCGCCGGCCATGCGAGCGGCGGGCGCAATGATCAAAAATTCCCCGGACCTGCCCGTTTTGCCGAGATGAACGGTTTTCACCCTATTCATCGTGCGACACTGCCTGCGGGACGACGACGGGGGCGTTGGTCGTGTCAGTGGCAGTGGAGCAGACCGAACGGCGGCACCGGTGGCTCGATGCGCCGGGGCTGGTGGCCCTCGTACTCGGGCTGGTGGGCATCGGTTACCGGCTGGTCCTGATGCTGCTGACCGTGCCGGGCGGGAACAGCGACGAGGCGACCTTCGGGCTCGCCGCGGCGCACATCGCCACCGGTCGGGAGTGGCCGATCTTCCTCTACGGGCAGCACTACATGGGCGTCGTCGAGTCGTACCTCGCGGCGCCGCTGTTCGCCGCCTTCGAACCGAGCTGGGTACTGCTCCGACTGCCGCTGATCTTCCTCTACGCCGCCTTCGTCTACCTGATGTACCGGCTCACCCGGCGGCTCTACTCACCCTGGCTCGCCACGCTCACCGTCGGGCTGTTCGCGCTCGGCTCGGAACGGGTCATCCGCGACCAGCTCACCGCGGTCGGCGGACGACCGGAGGTCAAACCCGCCGTCGCCCTGCTGCTGCTGATCGCGCTGGCCCTCGGCGAGCGCCGGATCGTCCGCCGCCGCTGGCTCGCCTTCGGCGTATTCGGCCTGGTCACCGGGCTCTGTGTGTGGGACGACTGGCTGATCCTGCCGTACCTGGCGGTGGCCGCGATCGTGCTGCTGATCGGTAACGCCCGCGAACTGCTCGGCTGGGCCGGACTGCTGCTCATCGCCGGATTCGTCCTCGGCGTACTGCCGCTGATCCTGGACAACGTGTACGCCCCGCCGGGGCAGGACTCGCTGTCCGTGCTGTCCCAGGTCAGTGCCGGTGAGGGCGGGGACACCTCGACCCTCGACCAGTTGCACGGCAGCGTACTGGTCGGCATCCCGCTCGCCACCGGAATCTGCCTACCGACCGCCTGCACCGGATGGCAGATGGCGTGGGGGGCGCTCTACCCGCTGCTGTTGCTGGTCGCGGCGGTGCTCGCCGTACTCTGCCTGCGCCGGCCGGCACCGGTCGAACCGACCGCCGGTCACCGTGGCGACTCCGCCGCCGGGCGCACGCCGCTCGCCCGCCGGCTGCGGTACGTCACCCAGCTCGCCCTGCTCGCCGGTGCCGCCCTGACCCTGGCCGGGTACGCCCGCAGCTCGCTCGCGGCCACCGCACCGCTGGCCAGCGCCCGGTACCTGTCGATCCTGCAACTGTCCCTGCCGGCCGTGCTCTGGCCGCTCTGGCTCGCCGCCGGCTGGGTGCGGCGGGGCCGACGACGAGCGCGGGTGGCCGGGGTCCTGGCGAGCGGGGTGCTGGCGGTGCTGGCGGCCACGATGCTCTACACGACGATCGACCTGATCAGGGAGGTGCCCACGATCAGGGCCGAGGAGGGTCGGTCCCGGGAACTGGCGACCGTACTGCGCCGGGCCGGCATCACCCGCGTCTACGGCGACTACTGGACCTGCAACCGGCTGATCTTCAACAGCCGGGAACGGGTGATCTGTGCCGTACTCGGGGACAGCCTGCGGCCCGGTCAGGACCGCTACCCCGCGTACCCGCGCCAGGTGCACGCGGCCGACCGGCCGGCGTTCGTGTTCGGCCGGCTCGAACCGGCCGACCAGGCCTTCCGCGACCTGCTCCGGGAGCGCGGCATCGGGGCGCGGACGACCGAGTTCGCCGAGTACCGGATCTACCAGCCCGACGTGACCGTACGGCCAGGCCGGTGACGCGCCGGCTCAGCCGTAGAGCCGCTCGGCGTACGCCGGGCCGTAGTAACGCTCCAGCTCTTCGAGAGACTGGTCGGGTGATTCGAGCGCCTTGGCGATGCACGCCCGCGACGGCACCACCTCGGGCTGCCAGCTCTCCGGCCGCCACAGGTCGGAGCGGAGGAACGCCTTCGAGCAGTGGTAGAAGATCTCCTCGACCTCCACCACCATGGCCAGTACGGGCACCCGCCCCTTGACCGCGAGCCGGGGGAAGAACGGGGCGTCACGGACCAGCCGGGCCCGGCCGTTGATCCGGAGCGTGTCGCCCCGGCCGGGGATCAGGTAGACCAGCCCGACGTGCGGGTTGTCGATCACGTTGTGGAAACCGTCGGCCCGCCGGTTGCCCAGCCGGTCCGGGATCACGATCGTGGTGTCGTCCAGGACCAGGGTGAAACCGGCCGGGTCGCCCTTGGGCGAGACGTCGCAGGTGCCGTCACCGCCAGCGGTGGACATCAGGCAGAACGGTGACGCGGCCAGCCACTGCCGGTCGTAGTCGTGCAGGGACGTACGCGCCTTCTCCGCCACCCGTTGCAGCGGTGCGCCGAGCAGCTCGCGCAGCTCGTCGTGCGAGGTCACCTCGACCAGATCGTCCGTGTCCGTCATCACGCCACTCCCCGTGCCGTCGGCTCTACCGGGTCCGAGCCCTCCGAACCGAGCCTAACCAGGCCCGCAAGGCCGTTACCGTCCCGCGAGCCCGCGTGACGTCACCGGGCGGTCGTGTCGACACCGAGTACGCCGTCGCTGCGCCGGACGATGCCCAGCGGATTGCCGTCACGCAGCGCCACCGGCAACAGTTCCTGCGGCAGCCCCTGGTACGCCACCGGGCGCAGGAAGCGTCGGGCGGCGGTCTGGCCCACCGAGGTGTGGATCGAGGCGGTGGTCGCCGGCCAGGGCCCGCCGTGCTGCATCGCCCAGGTGACCGCCACCCCGGTCGGCCAGCCGTTCCAGATGATCCGGCCGGCGCGGGCGGTGAACACCTCGACCAGGTGCCGGGCGAGCACGTCGTCGTCGGGCAGTTCCGCGTGCAGGCTCGCGGTCAGGCTGCCGGGCAGCGCCGCCAGCGCCGCGAGGAGTTCGGCGTGGTCGGCGTACTCGACCAGCAGTGCGGCCGGGCCGAAGCACTCGGTCAGCAGTTCGTCGGGGCGGGCCAGCAGGTCGCTCACGGAGACCGCGAGCAGCCGGGCCGGCACCCGGTAGCCGTCCCGCTCCGCGTCGTCGGCCGGGGCGAGGTCCCGTACGCCGGGCACACCGGCGAGCGTGGCGGCGACGGCGGTGTAACCGTCGCGGATCCGGGAGTTGAGCAGTGGTCCGATCGTGGCGGCGCGCAGCGCGTCGAGCAGCGCCGGCTCCAGCCCGTGACCCGCCGGCAGGAACAGCAGGCCGGGCTTGGTGCAGAACTGGCCGGCGCCCATGGTGAACGAGGCCACGAACCCGGCGGCCAGTTCCGCCGGCCGGGCGGCGGTCGCGGCCGGGGTGAACACGGTCGGGTTCAGCGAGCCCAGCTCGCCGTAGAAGGGAATCGGGTCCGGCCGGGCGTTCGCCAGGTCGTACAGGGCCCGGCCACCGGCCTCCGAGCCGGTGAAGCCGACCGCCCGGATCGCCGGGTGGGTGACCAGTGCCCGCCCGGCCTCGGTGCCGTGCACGACGGCGAACGACCCCGGGGGCGCACCGGCGGCGGTCAGCGCGTCGGCCACGATCTGTCCACTGAGGACGGAGAGTCCGGGGTGGCCGGGATGGGCCTTGACCACGACCGGGCAGCCGGCGGCGAGCGCGCTGGCCGTGTCGCCACCGGCGACCGAGAACGCGAACGGGAAGTTGCTGGCGGCGAAGACCGCGACCGGTCCCAGCGGCACCAGCATCCGGCGCAGGTCCGGCCGGGGTGCCGGCAGGGCCGCCGGGTCGGCGGGGTCGACCACCGCCTCCAGCAGCGATCCCTCCTCCAGTGCGGCGGCGAAGAACTCCAACTGGACCGTGGTGCGGGTCAGTTCGCCGCCAAGGCGTACCGGCCCGAGCCCGGTTTCCCGGTCGGCGAGCGCGACCAGCTCGTCGCGGCCCGCTTCGAGCGCCGCCCCGACCGCGCGCAGCAACCCGGCCCGCTCGGCCGGCAACAGCGCAGCCAGTACGGGAGCCGCAGCGGCGGCCGCGCGGGCGACCCGCTCCACCCGCTGGGCGGAGCTGTGCGCCACCGGGGCGCCGACCGCCGTCCCGGTCTGCGGGTCCATGCCCTGGTCGAAACCGGTCGTCTGCACCGTGATCCCTCTCCACCCCGTCGTCACGCCGGTCGGCCTGACGTCCACCACACCCGGCTCGTCAACTCAGCCGGCTGGTCAACCCAGCCGGCTCGTCAACCCAGCCGGCTGGTCAGCTCAGCCGGCTCGTCAACCCAGCCGGCTGGTCAGCTCAGCCGGCGATGACCAGCTCGCGCAGTTGGGCGTCGAGTGCCGCCGCGTCGAGACCACCGGGCCAGCCGCGCAGCAGCGCGCCGCCCTTGGCCACGACCGCCACCGCGCCTGGCTCGCGGACCGCGTACGACTGCCAGATCGTCTGGGCCGGGTCGAAGACCACCGGAAACGCGACCTTGTGTTCGCGCAGGTAGGGCTCCAGGTCGGCGGGCTCGTCCTCGCTGACCACGCCGACGAAGACCACCCGGTCGCGGTAACTGCGGGCGAGGTCGCTCAGTGCGCTCTGTCGTTCGGCGCAGGCGGTGCACCACGAGCTGAAGAAGGCCAGCACCACCGGGCGCTCGGCCCAGAGATTCGCGACGGTCAACGGGCTGCCGTCGGTGAGGGTGCCGGTGAAGGCCGGTGCGGCGGGCGCGCCGGACGGGGCCGGGCGCAGTGCCAGCCCGGCAGGCACCGGGCCGGGCAGGGTGTTCGCGCCGCCGGCCGCCGCCGGGGCGGAGGATTCCCCGGCGGCGGACTCCGCGGCGGGACCGGAGCACGCGCCGAGCGCGAGCGCGGCCACGAGCAGCAGCGCGGGCAGCAGCGCCGTACGCGACGGTCCGGTGGGGCGCGACGCCGGGCCGGACGGCGCCGTACGGTCGAGGAATCGCCTCACGACGGCACCACGGCGACCAGCGCCGGTCCCTCGTCGTTGTTGGCGGTGAGGTCGATCGGGGCGCGATCGTCGACCACCAGCCGGTAGCGGTCCCGCTTGGGCACCGAGACCGGGATGGCGAACTCGCAGTAGGTGGGGATGCGCGCCACTTCGAGATCCTCCTGGAAGGTACGCACCGAGGTGCCGGGCGGCAGCTTGCCCTCGTTCAGGGTCTCGCCGTCGCCGTCCACGACCCGGTACGACGCCTTGTTGTGGATGAAGAGGTAGGGCCCGGTTCCGGCACAGTCCACCCCTTCCTCACGGATGTTGATGTCCCGCACCAGCACCCGTACGGTCGTGGCGGAGGCCGCCTCGGGCTCGTCCGAGCAGGCGGTCAGCCCGGTTCCGGCCAGGAGCACGCCGAGCAGTAGCGGCGCGAGGGCCGCCGGTCGGGCGTACCCGATGGTCCGTCGCCGCATCGTCTCTCCTCGGTCGGTTGGTGCCCGGCGCAGGTCGTCGGGTCGGCATCGGCGTACCCCGACCCGACGACCTGTCCGGTGGTCAGTTCCGGTGATCAGTCTTGACGATCGGTCAGGACTTCTCGACCCGGCACTGCTTGGTGACGGTCTTGCTCGGGTCGCTGACCGAGGTGGCGGTCAGCTTGACGAACCCGGTCGCGGCGGCGTCGCTGTTGGCGGCAACCGAGACCTTGACCGTGGTGGACTTGCCGAACTGGGCGGTGGCGAGTGCGTTCGGCAGCTCGGACCGCCAGCCCTTACCGGCAACCTCGGTGGAGAGCCGGTAGACGTCGGACTTGAGGTATGCGCTCACGTCCTCCGGGTGCTGCTGACCGCCGGCCGAGTACGTGCCGGTGTTGGTCAGGTCGAACGAGCAGGTGACGCCCTTCTTGGTGGGCGCACCGGCGCTGGTCACCTCGCCCTTGCCGAGGTTGACACCGTGGGCGCTGGGCCCGCCGTTGCCGTCCAGCGACTGGACCGCGACGGTGTACGACAGGATGCCGTCAGCGTTGCGCTTGATGTCCAGGACGTAGAAGTGCAGCCGGTTCGGACCGTCGACGTACTCGTACTCGCTGCCGGAGTTGGTGCCCGCGTGGAACAGGGCGTCCGACAGCTGCCGGTAGTCACCCATGGTGATCTTCTGCGGGGTGCCGTTCGGCTGGTAGAAGTCGATCATGTCGATGTCCTGGGGGTTGGCATCGATGACCCACTGGAACGGTGCGCTGTCCGCGTTCTTGGTCTTGCTGACCATGACACCGGCGTCCGGGGTGAACGAGTCCGCACCCATCCGGTCCACGACCTCGACCGTGTAGTTGTTGAAGTTGCCACCGTCGCAGAGCGGGTCGGTGGAGGTGTTGCAGGCCGGCTGAAGGTCCTTGTTCAGCGCGATGTTGATGCCGGTCAGACCCTTCGGGCCGGCGTCGACAGCACGCGCCTTGATCTCGGCGACCACGAGGCCGGACGAGGCCAGGGCCTCACGGGACAGCCGCAGCGCGTGCTCCTCACCGAGGAGACCGATCTTCAGCTTGTCCCGCAGGGTATGCAGGGAACCCATCGAACCGCCGTTGAGCGGCGGGATCTGCCAACGGGTGTGCGGACCGCCCGGGCCGTTGAACGACCCGCGCGACATCATGCTCCAGACACCGGTGTACGCCCGGCGCAGCGGAGTGCCGTACGGGTTGTTGTAGTTGTCACCGATGCTGAGCAGGTGGCTCAGCTCGTGGGCGTACGTGCCCATGCCGGAGCTCTCCGCCTGGGTGGAGGAGCCGCCACCGGCGTTCGGCCAGATGGTCGCCGCCGACTTCCACGAGGTCCAGTCGACGTACCGGGTCTTGGCGTAGTTCGGCATCGCCGGGTCCGGCGGGCCCCACGCGTCCGGGACGTCTTCCTTGGTCTGGAACATCATCTGGCCGAATTCCTGCCAGGTCGACGACTCGTCCTGACCGGCACCGAGGATGAAGACCAGCTCGAACGAGTCCGCGACCTCGTCGCCGACGGCCGCGCGCCAGGCGCCCAGACCGTCGGTACGGATGTTGCGGTTGCAGGTCTCACCACCGGGGCACATGCCCGGGTTCATGTCGTTGGTGATGCCGTACTGGTACGACTTCGCCGGCATCGTGTACGGGCCGAACCCGTTCAGGTCGACGCCGTACCGGCCGTTGGAGTCCTGCATCCAGTACTCGTGCAGGGTGTGACCCTTGTTCAGGTCGTTCGGCTTGTTCAGGAAGTCCTGGTAGAACTGCGGCACCTGGTCGCGCGGGATGTTCTGCGCGGTCGACTGGGGGTTGCCGAAGACCGACGACCGGGCCCGCTGGGTGATGACGAACGGCTGGTCGACGTAGTCGAGCGTGACCAGCGCGATCTTGAAGTTACGGACCGAGCCGCGCACCGTCGGGTCGTTCCAATTGGTGCCCGGGGCGGCCTTGAAGTCGTCCCAGGTCATCGTGTCCGGGAATTCCCAGTTCTGCGGGTCGAGGACCTGGAACGGCCCGGTACCGCCGGCGGGATTCGCCGGAGCCGCCGACGCGCCACTCGTTGCCACGGAGACGACCAGTGCGGACGTGACCGCGGCGACCAGGATGGAACGCCGTGCGTTTCTCTTATTGAACGGAAGGTGCATGTAGTCGCCCTTCGTCGCGGGGGTTCGACGCGGGAGGCGCCGAGGATGCCGGGCGCCCCCGAAGGGTCCGCGCCGCGCAACGAATGTAGAAGCATCGCTACTTCCCGGTCACCGTGCAGATGTCGGCAGGTCAACCAGCGTCTTTCGACACCTGAAGGAGCAACCGGGCCGTTACGTTCGACGCTGCGTCGGGGCGGGTCGGCGGAGGTCGATGCCTTGGTCAACGGACCATCGGCGTACCGCTATTCGCCTGGTCACATGGGCGATCGCCGGGCACCGAGACAGGCCAGGTCATCGCGCGACGACGACCACGACACAGGGACGCCCGGGGGTACGGCGAACAACGCCGCCAGCGCGCAGGTCCGAGGTTCAGTCGATCGGCTCAGCCGAAGGGCGGGCAGGACAAGGGGATTCGCACTCCAAGGATCGATGTGGGAGAACGGACCATCACCGTACGGTCGATCTCGGTCCAATCCGTACGAGCGATCGGTGAGGTGTTTCCCATGAAAGGTCACGTTGACCGCAGGCGGTTCCTGCGGCGTGCCGTCGGTACGGGCGCCGGGGTCGGCGCGTTGGCGATCGGCGCCGCGGTGGGCGCGAGCGGGGCGGCCGAGGCGGCCCCGTCCGGCCACGGGGTGTCCGGCAGCCCGGTGCTGGGCACCTGGCGCGGTGTGGTCACCTTGCCGCACGAGGAGGAGGTCGGCCTGTTCACCTTCCTGCCCGGCGGCTTCTTCCTGTCGTTCGCGGAGGGCATCCACATCGCCACTGGGCGGTGGGAGGCCACCGGACGGCGTACGGTCACCTTCACCCTGTGGCAGGTGCTGCCGGACGACCTGAAGGGGCTGCCACACCGCTACAACGGCGAGGTTCGGGCACTGCACCACGCACGGGTGGACGGCGACAGGCTGACCAGCGAGGGCACGTACCGGGCGCTCGACATCGACGGCAACGAGATCGGTCGTGGCCCGGTGAGCGCCCGGGCGACCCGGTTCGACATCAGCACCTTCTGACCCGGCCCCGGGCGCGGACGGCGCTCAGTTCACCAGGCCGGCGTGGTGCGCCAGGATCGCCGCCTGCACCCGGTTGGTCAGTTGCAGCTTGGCGAGCATCCGGCTGACATGGCTCTTCACGGTGGCCTCGCTCAGGTACAGCCGCCGACCGATGTCGCTGTTGGTCAGCCCTTCGCCGACGGCCACCAGGACCTCCCGCTCCTTGTCCGTGAGCACCGCCAGCCGGCGGACGGCGTCCTCGCGGCGTGGGCTGACCGGCTCGGCGAACCGGTGCAGCAGCTTGCGGGTGACCTGCGGGGACAGCATGGCGTCCCCGGCAGCGGCGCTGCGCACGGCGGTGGCCATCTGGTCGGCGGTGGCGTCCTTGAGCAGGAACCCGACCGCGCCGTGCCGCAACGCCGTCTGGACGTACTCGTCGAGGTCGAACGTGGTCAGGACGACGACCTTCGGCGGCACCGCGAACCGGGACAGTGCCGCGGTGGCGGTGAGGCCGTCGGAGCGGGGCATCCGGATGTCCATCAACACGACATCGGGGCGCAGGGCGTGCGACTGCCGCACCGCCTCGTCCCCGTCCCCGGCCTCACCCACGACGTCGATGTCGTCGTAGGCCGACATGATCGTGCGCAGCATGGCGCGGACCATCCACTCGTCGTCCACGATCAGCACCCGGATCATCGCGGCACCTCCGTCGCCGTCGCCGCCATCGGCATCCTGGCCAGCACCTCGAATCCGCCTCCGGGCAGCGGCCGGGTGCGGAGCGTGCCACCGATCAACCGGACGCGTTCGGAGATTCCGAGCAGCCCGTGCCCACCACCGATAGCCACGTCCCGCGCCGGAGCACTGCCGTCGTCTCGGACGACCAACAGCAGGCCGTCGCCGTCCGAACCGACGGTGACCGTGGTCCTGGCCTCACCGGCGTGCTTGTGCACGTTCGTCAGCGCCTCCTGGACCACCCGGTAGACCGCGTGCTCCACCAGGGCCGGCGCCCGTAGCCCGTCCTCGACACTCAACTCGACCGCGAGACCGAGGGCCACCGAAGCGGCGACCAGTTCGTCGAGGTCGGTGAGCCCTGGTTGCGGTCGCAGCGGGGCGGCGGCGTCGTCGCGCAACACCCCGACCAGCGTACGGAGTTCCTCCAGCGCGGTTCGACCGATGCCCTGGATCTGGCCCGCGATCGCCATCGCCTCCCGCCCCTGCGCCGACTCCAGGGCCGTGGCGTGCAGCACCATGAGGGACACCCGATGGGTGACCACATCGTGCATGTCCCGGGCGATCTGGGCCCGCTCCTCGGCGCGGGCCTGGTCGATCCGCAGCCGCTCCTCGCGTTCGTTGCGCCGGGCGCGCTCCTCCAGACTGGCCAACAGCTCCCGACGGGAAGTCAGGTAGAGACCAACCAGCACCGGCACGATGCAGAGCGCGAAGCTGAGCGGTACGGCCCCGTCACCCCCGCCCACCCGCCACAACGGCACGGCCACGACGGCCAGCATGGCGGCGGTGAGTACGACCCGACGCCGGGCGGAGCGGACATCGGCGCCGACGGAGAACTGTGCCACCAGCAGGGCCGGGTAGGCGCCCACGACACCCCAGCACAGCAGGGCACACGTGTACAGCAGCACCGGGCGACTGCGCCGGACCAGGACGGCGAGGCCGGTGAGTATCCCGAGTGCCACGTCGACCGCCAGCGGCGCCCGCTGGTCGACGAGCGGGGATCCGTCGAACAGGCCGGACTGGAGACCGTCCCAGGCGCCGGCGAGTACGCAGACCGCGGCGAGCAGTACGTCGACGACGCGGCGCTGCCCGAGCCCCATGCCGGAAGTCTACGGAGGTCAACGGCACTGCGCCTCCACCGTCGGATTCAACCGAAAGTAGTGCCCGTCGCCGCATCGGCCGACTATCGACCACCGCTCTGGAACACATCGACCGATGTCGCACAGCTCGGGCGAACCTAGTTTTCGAGCATGCATCCCGACATGCCCTCTGGTCCCCGCATCGCGACCGGCCGTGACACCACCCCCGCGGCGGTCACGATATTGCACTGGGCCTTCACGTGTTTCGCCCTGTTGAACGTCGTGCTGCTCCTGAACGGCTCCGGCTCAGGCGTGCTCCCGACGGCGGCCCTCGTCGGCTACTCGCTGGCTGCCGGGTTGTCGGTGTCAGCCGCGTTACGCGGACCGGAGCGCGGTCGCCGGGTCACGATCGTCCTGCATCTGGCCATGGCGCCGCTACAGTTCGTATTCAGCATCCCGGTCCTGATCGCTCTGCTCGGCATCCCGCTGTCGTTGACGATCCTGGCGCTGAGCCGGCCACAGTTCCCCCGAATGTCGCCCCGGACCCGCAAGATCTGGCTTGTTCTGCACGTCGGGTTCAGCGTCGGATGGCTCGGTGTGGGCCTCACCATGACCGTGCTGGCAATCGTCGGCACGACCGCCGCCTCGCCCGCGATGCGACACGGCGCGTACGAGCTGCTGCACGTCGTCGATCAGGCGGTCGCGATTCCGTCGATGTTCCTGTCGATCATCACCGGCCTGGTCGTGTCGCTCGGCACGAAGTGGGGCCTCGTCCGGTACTGGTGGGTGATCGTCAAGTTCGCCATCTCGGTCAGCATTCCGCTGGTGGCCGGCACGGTCGAAAGCGCGCTGGCGGACGAACTCTCCCTGCGCACGGCCGACCCGGCCGGCGAGCCGGGTGGGACCGGGATCGCCCTGACGGCCTGCCTGGCCGCGTTCACGCTCGCCCTGTGGGCCGCCACCATCCTGTCCGTGGTGAAGCCGTGGAGCCGGACCCGCTGGGGCCGCGCCGCCGACGCGCGCGAGCGGCACCAGCGCCGCCGACGAGTCGAGGGCGTTCCCGAGTCCTCCACCATCGCTTGAACCTGCGTTGAAGACCTACCGCAATTGCACTGCGACCGGCCGGCGGCGCGACGTCGGTGCCGACGGTAGCCGGGTCGGACGTGCCGGCTCGGTTGGTACCGGCTCGGTGACTGAATGGTGCCCCTGCCCAACGTGTGACGATGGCAGGGGCCCGTCCGTACTCAGATCAGGAAGCCCTCGGGGAACGGGTCTTCGGGGTCGAGCATGTACTGCGCGGTGGCGGTGATCCAGGCGCGGCCGGTCACCGTGGGAAGTACGGCGGGCAGGTCGCCGACGGTGGTGGTGCCGGTCAGCCGGCCGGTGAACCGGGTGCCGATCGGCGACTCGTTGACGAAGTCGGTGTCCAGTTCGAGCAGGCCACGGGCGTGCCGCTGGGCCATCCGCGCCGACGTACCGGTGCCACACGGCGAACGGTCCACCCAGCCGGGATGGATGACCACGGCGTTGCGCGCGTCGGCACCGTCGCGGCCCGGCTGGACGATCTGGATGTGCCGGCAGTCGTCGATGCCCGGGTTGGTCGGGTGCACCGGAGGTGCCTGCTCGTCGATCGCCGCCATGATCTTCAAGCCCCGGCGGATCAGCTCCGGCACGGTCGCCGGCTCGACCGGCAGGCCGAGCGACTCGGCCTCGACGATGGCGTAGAAGTTGCCGCCGAAGGCCATGTCGTAGCGGACCGACCCGATCCCGTCCCCCACCGTGACCTCCTGGTCGGCGGCGAGCAGGAACGACGGTACGTTGCGGATGGTCACCGCCGCGGCCCGTCCGTCGTGTACCTCGACGTCGACGGTGACCAGGCCGGCCGGGGTGTCCAGCCGGATCGTGGTCACCGGTTCCACCACCGGCACCATGCCGGTCTCCACCAGAACCGTCGCCACCCCGATGGTGCCGTGCCCGCACATCGGCAACAGGCCGGAGACCTCGATGAAGAGCACCCCGAAGTCGGCGTCCGGCCGGGTCGGCGGTTGCAGGATCGCGCCGGACATCGCGGAGTGGCCGCGCGGTTCGAGCATCAGCAGCCGGCGCAGCCCGTCGCGGTCTCGCTCGAAGAGCTGCTTGCGCTCGAACATGGTCGCACCGGGCAGCACTCCGACCCCGCCGGTGATGACCCGGGTCGGCATGCCCTCGGTGTGCGAGTCGACCGCGTGCAGCACCATCCGGCTACGCATTCGTACCGACCTGGGTCACGGCGAGGGCGCGGGCCATGTCCTTGCGTACCTGCGCCTCGGTTTCGGTGGAGAGCGGGCCGCGCGGCGGGCGGCAGGGGCCGCCGTACCGGCCGGCGAGTTCCATCCCGAGCTTGATCGCCTGTACGAACACCGGCCGGCTGTCCCAACCGAAGATCGGGTGCAGGGCGGCGTACAGCGGCAGCGCCTCGGCCAGGTTCTGCGCGCGGGCGAGTTCGTAGAGCTGCACCGACAGCCTCGGCAGCGCGTTCGGGAAGCCGGCGATCCAGCCCTTCGCCCCGCACACCACCAGTTCCAGCAGTACGTCGTCGGCACCGGCCAGCACGTCGAGGTGCGGGCTGAGGTCGAGGATCCGGTGCAGCCGGCGTACGTCGCCGCTGAACTCCTTCACCGCCACGATCCCGTCGGTCTCGGCGATGGTGGCGAGCAACTCCGGGGTGAGGTCCACCTTGGTGTCGAACGGGTTGTTGTACGCCACCACCGGTAGCCCGACCGAGGCCACCTCGCGGAAGTGCGCGACCACCTCGGGGTCCCGCGCCGCGTACGTGTTCGGAGGCAACGCCAGTACGGCGTGCGCGCCGACCGACGCGGCGTGCTCGGCCCAGCGGCGGGACTGGCGGCTGCCGTACCCGCCGACACCGGGGACCACAGCGAACCCGGCGGGGGCCGCCTCGACGGTGGCGCGGACCACGTCGGCCCGCTCCTCGTCGCTGAGGTTCTGGTACTCCCCCAGCGAGCCGCACGGGGTGACACCGTGACAGCCCTCGTCCGCCAACCAACGCACGTGTTCCTGCAGCCGGTCGAAGTCGACGGAGAGGTCCTCGCGGAACGGCGTCGGTATGGCGACCACGACGCCCTGCCACGGCTTTCGAGCTGTCACGGGGTTGTTCCTTCCTCGGCGACGGTGCCCAGTGGCACCGGCATGGCTATGTGACGGTTGGCGAAGGTGTCGAGCGGCTGCGGCCGCCCGCTGACCTGGCCCAGCAGGCAGGCTGCGGCCCGCCCGCACATCCGACCCTGGCAGCGGCCCATCCCGATCCGGGTGACCAGCTTGAGTGCCCGCAGGTCGTCGATGCCGTACGCGGTGATGTCGGAGCGGGTACGGCCGACGGTCACCTCCTCGCAGCGGCAGAGCACGGTGTCCTTCCGCAGCCAGTGGGTCCAGCCATCCGGCACCGGGTAGACCTTGTGCAGTGCGGTGGCGAACCGGCGCTGCCGGGCGATCCGGCGGCGCAGTGGTCCGGCGGCGCGTCCGAACGCGGTGGTGTCGAGCCGGCCGATCCGGTGCAGCACCGCCAACCCGGCCAGGGTGCCCTCGTACCGGGCCAGGTCGGCGCCGCCCACTCCGGTCGCCTCACCGGCGACGAAGACCCCCGGTACGGTGCTCGCCTGGCTGTCGTCGACGCTGACGACGAGGCTGCCGTCGGCCGGGTCGTGGTGGGTGGCGCAGCCGAGCGCGACGGCCAGTTCGACCGACGGGGTGAAGCCGTGGCCGACGCAGACGGCGTCGACCGCGACCGCACGGGTCACCGCTGCGGGGCGCCACCCGGCGTCCACCCGGCGCAGGGTGGCCCGCAGCCGGTCGCCGTACGGTTCGACCATGGTCACGGCCTCGCCGGACCAGATCGGGATCCGGCGTCGACGCAGCGAGCCCAGGTAGCGAACCGCTTCGCCGACCTTGCCGGGTGTGCCGGCGATGGCGCCGAGGTGCCGCCCCCAGCGGCTGGTACGGGACGCCTCGACCACCCCGACGACCTCGGCTCCGGCGGCGGCGAGCCCGTCCGCGACGGTGAGCAGGAACGGCCCGGTCCCGGCGACCAGCACCCGCCGGCCGACCAGCACGCCCTGCCCCTTGGCCAGGGACTGGGCGGCACCGGCGGTGACCACACCGGGCAGGTCCCAGCCGGGGAACGGCACCACCCGGTCGTGCCCGCCCGGGGCGAGCACCAGCGCGGACGGGTGCAGCGTGACCGGCCCGGTCGGCCCGAGCAGGCGCAGGGTGAAGCCGGGGCCGCCCCGGTTGTCGAGGTGCGGGATCGCTTCGGTGGTGGCCTGCCAGACCTGGTGTCCGGTCAGGAAGGTGATCCGGGGATGGTTCCGGGTGCGGTCCAGCAGCCGGTTTGCGGCGGCGCTGTGCCGGGCGGGCGGCAGCCCGGCGACGGCGG
Organism: Micromonospora sp. NPDC049523; assembly: GCF_040676775.1. Classification (NCBI taxonomy): domain Bacteria; kingdom Bacillati; phylum Actinomycetota; class Actinomycetes; order Micromonosporales; family Micromonosporaceae; genus Micromonospora; species Micromonospora sp. NPDC049523. Next base: position 132,207 of record NZ_JBFAPP010000018.1, read on the forward strand.
GCTGGCGCAGGTACTGGCCGCCGGGCAGGGCGCCGAGGTCCACCACGGTCACCCCGGCACCGCCGTCGGCGGCGGCGAGCGCGGCGGCCAGCCCGGCCGGTCCGGCGCCGACGACCACGATCTGCGGGTCAGCCATGGTCGCTCCCGGTCACGATCGCGGCGCTGGTTTCGATGACGGCGCCGGTCTCGATCACGGCGCTGGTTTCGATCACGGCGCCGGTCTCGATCACGTCGCCGGGGGCGACGGGGCACAGGCAGGAGCGGATGCCGGGCTCGCCGTTGCAGACCACCAGGCAGTCGAAGCACGTCCCGATGCCGCAGAAGACACCGCGTGGGCGGCCTTCGATCCGGGTCCGTCGGGTGGCCAGCCGGCCGCCGCCGAGCAGCACCGCCGCGACGGTCTGCCCCGGACGGACCGGGACCCGTACGCCGTCCACGGTTATCTCGAACCCGGTGGCGGGCGGGTCGTCAGGCGGCGACATCCGCGACCACCTCCTCGCCCGAGGCGAACCGGGTCGGGCTGAACGGGCCGAGGTCCAACTCCGGTTGTTCACCGGAGACGACCTGGGCGACCAACTCACCGGTTGCCGGGGCCAGGCCGATTCCGGCGCCCTCGTGACCGTGCGCGTGCACCAGGCCGGGGGCTCGCGGATCGGCTCCGATCACCGGCAGGTGGTCCGGCGAGAACGGGCGGAAACCGTGGTAGAGCCGCATGATCCGGATCCGGGCCAGCACCGGGAAGAGCGACACCGCGCCGTACGCGAGCCGGCGGATCGCCTCCGGGTTGGGGGTCGGGTCGAAGCCGACCAGTTCCCGGGTGGCGCCGATCAGGATCGTGCCGCTCGGGGTCCCCTCGACCACCGCGGACGACTGGAGGTCGGAGTCACCGCTGGCCACGTTGTCGAGGTAGTCGGCGGCGTAGACCTTGTGCCGTACCAGGGGTGGGGCCGGTTCGGTGACCAGGATGAAGCCGCGTCTGGGGGTCACCGGCACGGCCGCACCGGCGAAACCGGCGATCTGGCCGGCCCAGGCACCGGCCGCGTTGACCACCTGCCCGGCGCCGACCACACCGGCGGCCGTCACCACTCCGGTCACCCGGCCGGTGCTGTCCCGCCGCAACGCGGTGACCTCGGTACGCAGCCGCACGCGGGCGCCCGCGTCCCGGGCCGCGGCGAGCAGCACAACCGCCGCCCGTGCCGGCATGAGCTGCATGTCCTGCGGGTAGAAGACGCCACCGGCGAGCCCTTCGGTGATCTCGGGCTCCAACTCCCGCAGCCGGTCGGCGCCGACCGGTTCGACGGTGACACCATCGGCCGCCTGCCCGGCCGCGAAGTCGGTCAGCGCCGCCAGCCCGGTGTCCGTACGGGTGACCATGAGGCCGCCCTTGCGTTCCAGTTCGAAGTCGCCGTACCGGTCGGACAGTTCGGCGTCGAGGTCCTGCCAGAGCCGGTTGCTGAGCAGCGCCAACGCCAGTTCGGGGCCGGGCGACTTGTCGGAGATCAGCAGGTTGCCCTCGCCCGAGCCGGTGGCCCCGCTGACCAGGCCGCCGCGTTCGAGCACCGCCACCGACAGGCCCCGCCGGGCGCAGGCGTACGCGCAGGCGGCACCGACTATGCCGGCGCCGATCACCACCACGTCGTACCCGTCGGGCATCTCGTCTCCTCCCCCGCGCTTCGGGGCAACCGTAAGGACGACGGTTACGGCCAGTCTTCGGACAGTTGCCGAAACAGCGGGGTGCCCGGCAGTGACTTCTGTCGGTAGTTCGCCCCGACTTCTGCCGGTAGTCGGGACCGTTTTCGGTCTGGACTTGGTAACGAGCCCTTGCGCTCGGACCAATATCAACGCGAAGGTAGGGCCTGGCGGTCCAACGGCTCCGGTCGGATTCCCGGGGCACCTGCCCCATTGGCAACCAGGGACGACCAGGGGATGACATGCAGGCTGAGCTGCAACGCATCGTCGATGCCGTCGCCGCCCGCGTCGGTCGGCCGGCGCTCATCGAAGACCGGCGCCAACGCGTCGTCGTCTACAGCGAACACACCGGGGTGCTGGACAACGTCCGGCGGGCCTCGATCCTGCGCAGGCACACCACGCCCGAGGTGATCGCCTGGTTCCGCAACGTCGGCATCATGAAGGCCCGTGAACCGGTACGCACCGAGGCGTGCGAGGAACTCGACCTGCTGCCCCGGGTCTGCGTACCGATCCGCCACGACGACCTGCTGCTCGGTTTCGTCTGGTTCATCGACGACGACGGTGGCATGACCGACGCCGACATCGAGACCGCGAACAGTGTGATGGCCGACCTGGCGCTCGCGCTGTACCGGGAGAACCTGCTCGGCGAACTGGCCTCGCAACGGGAGACCGAGGCGGCCCGGACGCTGCTGGTGGAGAGTGTGGAGGCCCGCCGGCACGCGGTCCGTACGCTGCTCGAAGAGGGTGTGATCGCCGGTGACGGCGCGGCCACCGGGCTGGTCGCGCAGCTCGTCGTACCGCGCGGGCAGGTGCCGGACGAGGTGGCCCGGATCGCCCTGGAACAGGCGCTGGTCACCACCCGCCGCTGGCTCGGCACCCGCGAGGCGCTGCACCTGGTCCGGCACGACCACGGAGTGCTGCTGCTCTGCGGCGGCCGGGTCGCCGGTCGACCCGCTCCGGAGGCGGTGGCCCGGCACCTGGACGAGGCACTACAGCACGCCACCCGGGGGCTCGGCTCGGTCGTCCGTACGGTGATCGGCATCGGTGGGTCCCGGGCCGGCCTGGTCGACGCCGTCGGCTCGTACGAGGAGGCGGCGCAGGCGGCCCGGGTCGGTGTCCAGCTACCCGCGCTCGGCCGGGTGGTGTCATGGGCGAGCCTGGGCATCTACCGGGTGCTGTCCCGGCTGGACGACCAGCACCTGGACGTGGCCGGGGTGCATCCCGGCCTGGAACGGTTGCTGCGCGACGACGCCAACCACGTCCTGCTGGAGACGCTGGAGGCCTACCTGGACCTGGCCGGCAACGCGCACGCCACCGCCGAACAGCTCCGGCTGCACCGGACCACGCTCTACTACCGGCTGCAACGGGTGGAACAGCTCGCCGAGACCGACCTCAAGGACGGCAACGAGCGGCTCTGTCTGCACCTGGCGTTGAAGCTGGGCCGGCTCACCGGCAACTACCGCCCGCAACAGTAGGGAGTGACCACCCCATGTCCGAGACGCTCGACACCGGCAGCCACGATCTCGCCATTCCCGCCGCCCTGGCCGAGTTCATGGGAACCGGGTGGAGCGAGCCGGACGCGCCGGCCGAGGTCCACCCGGAGGTGGCCGCCTGGGCCGCGAAACGCCGGGCCCGGCTGGCCGGCATGTTCCCGGGCGAGCACCTGGTGGTGCCGGCCGGAGCCGCGCCGGTACGCAGCAACGACCAGTTCTACCGGTTCCGTCCCGGCGCCGACTACACCTGGTTGACCGGGGACGGGAACCGGGGCGGGACGCTGGTGCTGGACCCGGACGGTGAGGCGACCCTGTACACCGACGAGCCGCCGACGTTGGGCAGCACGGCGTACTGGGCCGACCGGACGACCGGGGTGGTGTGGAACGGCGCCCGTGCCGACCTGGCCACCCTGGGCCGGGCCCTGGACCTGCGCTGCCGCCCCCTGGCCGAACTGCCGGCCGCGCTGCGTACGACCCGGCGGGCGCGGCTGCTGCGGGGCATCGACCCGCATCTGGACGCCCTGGTCCCGGTCACCGATCCGGCCGGCGACAACGACCTGGCGGTGGCCCTGGCCGACCTGCGACTGATCAAGGACGAGTGGGAGGTCGCCCAGCTCCAGCACGCCGTGGACGTCACCGCCCGCGGTTTCGAAGACGTCGTACGGGCGTTGCCGCAGGCCACCGGCCCCGGCGGCGAACGGTGGCTGGAGGGGACCTTCTGGCGGCGGGCGCGGACCGAGGGCGAGGAGGTCGGGTACCACTCGATCGTCGCCGCCGGTGCGCACGCGGCCACCCTGCACTGGAAGGACAACACCGGCCCGGTGCAGCCCGGCCAGTTGCTGCTGCTCGACGCCGGGGTGGAGGTCGGCACCCGCTACACCGCCGACATCACCCGGGTGCTGCCGGTCAGCGGCCGGTTCACCCCGGTCCAGCACGACGTCTACGAACTCGTACGCGCCGCGAACGACGCGGCCATCGACGCCCTGCGTCCCGGTGCCGCGTTCCGCGACTACCACTGGGCGGCGATGGCGGTGCTCGCCACCGGGCTGGTCGACCTGGGCCTGCTGCGCTGTTCGCTGGACGAGGCGCTGGACCCGCAGCGGCAGCTCTACCGCCGGTGGACGCTCTGCGGTTCCGGGCACATGCTCGGCCTGGACGTGCACGACTGCGCCCGAGCCACCCCCGGCCGGTACGCCGACGGCGAGTTGCAGGCGGGCATGACGCTGACCGTCGAGCCGGGCTTGTACTTCCAGCCGAACGACGAACTGGTCCCCCTGGAGCTGCGGGGCCTGGGCATGCGGATCGAGGAGGATCTGCTGATCACGACGACCGGCAGCCGGAACCTGTCGGCGGCACTGCCGCGCAGTGCCGCCGACGTGGAGTCCTGGATGGCCGCCCTGGCGGGGTGACCCCGGCCCCGGTCAGCCCTGCCGGCGCGCTTCCTCCAGCACGGCCAGGTAGCCGCCGGCCGCGATCTTCTTCGCCCGGTTGGTGTAGAAGTCGGGGTCTTCGGGCAGTGCGGTGGCGAGTCCGTCGACGTAGCGGTTGAACATGCAGAACGCGGCGGCGATCAGGACCGTGTCGTGGATCTCCTGGTCGGTGGCGTCCTCGGCCCGGGCCGCCTTGACCAGGTCGTCGGTGACCGCCCGTCCGGTCTTCTGTACGGCGGCGGCGATGCGCAGCAGGGCCCGCAGTTTGGCCGAGACGGGTGCGCCGTCGATGTCGGCGCGTACCTGCTCGACCAGTTCCATGCCCTCGTCGAGTTGCTCGGCGGCGTACGCGGCGTGCGCGGAGTAGCAGTAGGTGCACTCGTTGAGCGCGGACACGTACGCCGCGATCAGCTCGCGCTCGCCCCGGCTCAGCGTGCTCGGTCCGCAGAGCAGCACCTCGACCAGGCCGTTGAGCGGGAGGGCCGTCTCGGGGCGGAACCGGAACAGTCCCCGGATTCCCGGCTCGTGCAACGTCAAGTGCGGCATCTGCGCTCCTTTTCCGACCCCGGCACACCGGGATCACGGCTCGGCTCGCCGACCAGGCTGGGTTATGGGCGTTCGCCCGTCAACAAAGCTGAAAGCCGACGAAATGGCGGCATGTCGGACGGTAACTTCGGGCACTCGGAGCATCCTGGCCGGAATCGACCGGCCGCCAGCGCACGAATGAAGATGCTCGAAGCCGCGCCGCGAGTGCGCCCCGCCGACCTCCGTAGCCTTATGCAGGTGACAACAACGGTGCGGGAGCGGATCAGGGCGGTAGTCGTCGGCTCGGTGGACTATGAATCCGGGCTGGACGCGCTGACCGTCACGCCCCCGGCCGAGGTCGATCCGGCGCTCGTCGCCGTGGTGCACGAGGCGTGCGCGGGGCTGTGGCGGCGGGGGTGGCAGCCGGTCGAGCTGCACCGGGTGGTGGGCCGGCGGGGGCAGCCGACGCACACCCAACTGGTGACCGACGCGATCGCCGCGCACCTGCGCCACGTCTCCCGCAAGCGCGTCGACGAGCGGTGGCTGGCGCAGGCGAACGCGCTCGAGGCACGGGTCTGGTGGCGCAGCGACGCCACGTACCTCGACGAGGTCGCCGTCCGGTGGCGATCGGACCGGGTGGCCGTACTCGATGCGGTGTTGACCCTGCTCACCATCCTGGCCGAGCTGCCGCCGATCGAGGTGCTCGTGCCGCCACCCGGAACCGCGCCGCAACCCGGTCGCCGGTCCGGCAGCGTCGGCGGCAGCGGGCGGATCGACGAGCGCCTGCTTGACCGGGTACGGGCACTGCTGGCCAAGGCCGAGTCGAGCACGTATCCGGCGGAGGCGGAGGCGTACACCGCCAAGGCCCAGGAGTTGATCACCCGGCACAGTCTCGACGAGGCGCTACTGCTGGCTCGGGCCGGTGACACCGCCGTGGTGCCGTACGCCCGCCGGATCGGCGTGGACCACCCGTACGAGGCAGAGAAGGCCTCCCTGCTCGACGCCGTCGCGCGGGCCAACCGCTGCCACACGGTCTGGTCGCCGGAACTCGGTTTCAGCACGGTCTTCGGCTTCGACGCCGACATCGACGCGGTCGACCTGCTCTACACCTCGCTGCTGGTGCAGGCGCACCGGTCGATGGCGCGGGCCGAGCCGCCGGGTGGCAAGGCCGGCCGGGCCAGGCTCAAGGCGTTCCGCCAGTCGTTCCTGGTGGCGTTCGCGATCCGGATCGGTGAACGGCTGGCCGATGCGGCCAAGGCCGCCCTGACCGAGGCGACCCGCGACACCGACGAGATCGGCACCGCCGAACCGGTCAACCTGCTGCCGGTGCTCGCCGCCCGCGACGAGCAGGTACGCGAAACCATGCGGAAGGTGTTCCCGCAGACCGTCCGGGCCCGCGGCAGCAGGGTCGACAGCCGGGAGGGTTGGGAGTCCGGCCGGGAGGCCGCCGACCGCGCGACCCTGCCCACCCCGTAACCCGACAGCGCGCTTCGACGCGGTCAGCCACCGGCCGGGGTACGGGCGGGCCCGACGTCGACGAACCGGAACGTGCTCAGCAGCGGCGCGTCGCCCAACTCCTCCAGGATCAGCCCCTTGGTGGGCGAGAACTGGAGGAACGCGCCCTGGTTGCTGATCGCGTACACGCCCTTGCCGTGGGCGGTGATGGTGAACCGCTGAGCCGGGTTGTCAGGGTCGCAGAGAGCGCCCTCGACGGTCAGCGACCGGCCGGAGTTCGGGTTGTAGACCTGCCAGCAGGACGGCTCGTCGGCCGCCGGGTGGTTGTTCGCCCGGGGGTAGGACAGCACCTGGTAGAGGTCCCCGCCGAGCGGTTTCGGGACGAACCGCTGGCGACCGCTGTCGTCGTCGACCTCCATCAGCCCGTCGTCGAGCGCCACCGCGCCCTCGGACGCCTGCATTCGCACGATCGTGACCTCACGCGTACCCGACAGCAGGGGGTCGGCCGTACCCGCCGGGGTGGTCGGCGGCACGGACGATGGCGTCGGCGACGCGGTGGGCGACGTGGAGGGGCCGGCGGATGCGGGAGGGCCCGCGGGTGGACCGAGCTGCGGACCCGCGTTCGGCTGGCTCACCGCGATACCCGCGGTGAGCAGCCCCACCAGTACGACGCCGAGTGCCGCCGTGCCGGCGTACCTGCGTTTGCGGCGTTTGTCGCCGCGTTGCCGGACGTCGGCGGCGACGTTCGGGAGCCGGCCCGTACGCGCGGCGTGTGCGGCGAGCGAGCGCAGTGCATCGTCGAGGTGGTCGTCGGGCATCATGGCCGTTCCCCATCCATGACGTACTGCTCGGAGCTGTCGAGGTGTTCGGCCAGGGCCCGGCGGCCCCGGGCGAGCCAGGTCTTGACCGTGTTGGCGGATGTCCCGGTCTCCACGGCGATCTCGGCGACGCTGAGACCGACAAGATGGTGCAGGACGACGACCCTACGCTGGTCTTTCGAGATCTTGCGCAGGGCCTGCACCAGCGCTACATGGTCGGGGCTGATGGCGTCGACGTGTTCCTCGGTCGCGTCCCGGTGATGCGCCCGCAGCCGGTTCGTGGCCTTGCGCCAGGCGGAGACCGCGATCCGGTACGCGACCCGGCGCACCCAGGCCTCCGGGCTGTCGCACTCACGTACCTTGCTCCACCGGTCCCAGGCCCTCAGGTAGGCCTCGGCCACGGCGTCCTCGGTCTCGGCGTAGTTGCCGACCATCACGTACACCTGGCCCAGCACGCGCCTGGAGGATGCGGCGTAGAAGTCGTCGAACTCCTCGGCGTTACGCATGTGCCATGTACTCCCGCCCCGACCGGACAACCGCCTCCGGGACCCATTTACCCAGCGTGCGACCTCGGTATTCGCCAGCCCGACATCGACTCCCGCCGAAGAGGGTAGGCGCCCGACGGCACACGGCCGGCACGGGGGTACGGCGAGCGCGGCCGTCGGCCGGGGAGGCGGTTCGTCCGTCGCCTCCCGCGACCATCGGCGCGCTCGAACCTGCTCAGCCACCGGCCGGAGTACGGGCGGGGCCGACGTCGACGAACCGGAACGTGCTCAGCAGCGGCGCGTCGCCCAACTCCTCCAGGATCAGGCCCCTGGACGGGGAGAACTGCAGGAAGGCCGACTCGTGGCTGATCGCGTACGCGCCCTTGCCCTTGACGGTGATCGTGAATCCCTGGGCATTGTTGTTCGGGTCACACGCGGCGCCTTCGACGGTCAGCGGCTCCGAAGACTTCGGGTTGTAGACCTGCCAGCAGGTGGGCTCGTCGGCGGCCGGGTGGTTGTTGGCCTTGGTGTACGACTTGACCAGGTACTTGTCCCCACCGAGCGGGGTGGCGACGAAGCGCTGGCGACCACTGTCGTCGTCGACCTCGGCCAGCCGACCGTCGAGGGCCAGCCCGCCCTCGGTCGCCTGCACCCGCACGATCGTCATCTCCCGCTTGCCGGACAGCAGGGGGTCGTTCGTGTTCGCCGGCGGCGGTGCGGCGGACGACGGCGCCGAGGACGGCGTCGAGGACGGCGTCGAGGACGGCGTCGGCGCGACGGTCGGCGTCGCGGACGAGGAGACCGAGGGTCCGGCGGATGCGGTCGAACCTGCGGGTGATCCGGTCTGGCACGCCACCAGCGCACCCGTGCACGCCAGCATCGTCGCGCCGGTAACCCATTTCACCTTGGGCATGGCCTACTCCTCACACACCGCCCCGCAACTCTCTGCCGGGCTATCAACAGGGACACCGTGTGGGCAGGTCACCCTCGCCGACACCCCCCAAACACGCCTGCCACCGTCCGTCGGTTTCAAAAGGTCGCGGGTTTATTCGGTTGGCTCGGCCCGACGGGCTGGCTAGCCTGGCGGCGCCCTTGTCCCGACCTCCGAAGTGGGTGCGTTTGATGCCGGCGAACAGCGTGCTGATCCGGACCGACCAGCCTCAGCGCCAGTTCACCCACACCTCGGACGTCAGGAGTCTCAGAAATGGATCTTCCACGTAGTTTCACCATCCGCGAGGGCGACCTTCGCATCCTCAACCCGTTCACCTCGGAGAAGCTGGCCACCCTCGGGCAGGCCGTACGCCTGCGCCCCGGCATGTCGCTGCTCGACCTGGCCAGCGGCCGGGGCGAACTGCTCTGCACCTGGGCCCGGGACCACGGCATCTCCGGCACCGGCGTCGACATCAGTACGGTCTCCACCGAGGCCGCACGGGTCCGCGCGCTCAGCCTCGGCGTGGCCGACCGGGTCGACTTCGTGCACGGTGACGCCGCGGGGTACGTCGCCGCGACACCGGTCGACGTGGCCGCCTGCATCGGTGCCACCTGGATCGGCGATGGCGTCGCCGGCACCCTGCAACTCCTGGAACGCAGCCTCCGGCCCGGTGGAATGCTGCTCGTCGGGGAGCCGTACTGGCGGATCGACCCGCCCGACGAGGAAACCGTCCGCGCCTGCTACGCCCGGACGAAGGACGAGTTCCGGAGTCTGCCGAGTCTGGTGGGCCTGTTCCGGGACAGCGGTTGGGACCTGGTCGAGATGGTGCTCGCCAGCCAGGACAGTTGGGACCGGTACGCCGCCGCACACTGGCTCAACCTGCGTACCTGGCTGGACGGGAACCCCGACGACGAACTCGCCGGGGAACTGCGCCAGGAGTTGACCGACGATCCGCTGCGTTACGTCCGCTACGTACGCGAACACCTTGGTTGGGGAGTGTTCGCGTTGATGCGGCGGTAGCGGTTACGGCGCAGAGTCCAGCGCTTCGGCCTGCATCGAAAGGAAACTCCGGCGAATGCTCCATCGGGTAGCGTCAATTGCAGTCATCAACGAGCCACGTACGGGGCGGGGCTTTCGTTGACACCACGGCATTGACCTGCCTTCGGCCGCCCCTTGCTCGTACGGGCGCGGATCCGGAGGTCGTACATGCTCACTCGAAGGCGCGTTGCGGGAATGTTGCTCGCCAGCGTCCTACTCGTCCTGTCGGCGCTGGTCGGCGGGGTCGCTCCGGCCAGTGCGGTCGACCCCGCCTTCCCACCCAGTTGGCAGCGTTACCGGCTGCTGGAGGCGGCGACCAGCGACCTGTACCTGGACGTCTCCGGATCCGGCCCGGCCAGTGCGGCAGTCCAGTTGTGGCCGGACAACAGGAGCGACGCCCAACTCTGGGTCTTGGAGTACGCCCGCGAGGGCGGCGCCTACTTCCACCCGGGCTACAACCGCAACCTGTGCCTGGACTTCGACGGCGAACGGGGCTGGGGCGTACTGATGGAGGTAAATGCCTGTAATGGCAGCGCCTCCCAGCGGTGGCATTGGTCGTCGGGCTGGAATGGCGGCCTGCAACTTGCCACCCACAGCGATCTGCAGTTCTGCATCGACGTCCCGTCGAGCAATTTTGCCGCCGGACAGCGGCTGCAGCTCTGGGGTTGCAACTACAGCGGGGCCCAGTCCTGGTATTTCTACGGAGCCTGATCCCCCGCGACGACTCCGCGCCCGGCCGCGACCACCCGGCCGGGCGCGGGCCCGCCCACCTGGTCATTCAAGACCTACCGAAGGTCCACTCAAGACGGGGCAACCAGGCTGCCCCCGTACCCGTCCACGTGCACGCAACCGAGGAAGGCCACATCTGCGGTGGCTGGAGAACGTCGGCCACCTGAGCCGGACCCGGACCGGCGCCACCCTCCCGATCGAGCGGAGGGCGGCACCGGAGCTCAGCGGTCGTGCGTACGGAACACGTGCCGGTACGTCTGCGGCGAGACGCTGGTGACCCGGCGGAAGTGCCGGCGCAGGCTGACCGGGTTGCCGAACCCCGCCACCCGGGCGATCCGTTCCACCGGTTCGTCGGTCGTCTCCAGCAACTCCTGGGCCACCCGTACCCGCTGCTCGACCAGCCACTGCAAGGGGCTGGTACCGACCGTGTCCCGGAACCGCCGGGCGAACGTACGCGGGCTCAGGTGGGCCCGGTGCGCCAACTCGGCCACGGTCAGGGGTCGGTCCAGGTGTCCCCGGGCCCAGTCCAGCAGCGGGGACAGGTCCGGGTGCGGTTCCCCTCGGGTGACCGGTCGGGCGTACTGGGCCTGGCCGCCGTCGCGGTGCGGGGGCACCACCATCCGGCGGGCCACCTCGTTGGCGACGGCGGTGCCGTGGTCGAGGCGGACCAGGTGCAGGCACAGGTCGATGCCGGCGCCGGTGCCGGCGGAGGTGAACAGGTCACCCTCGTCGGTGTAGAGCACGTCCGGTTCGACGCGTACCCGGGGGTAGCGGTGGGCGAAGTCGACCGCGTTCATCCAGTGGGTGGTGGCCCGGCGCCCGTCGAGCAGGCCGGCGGCGGCCAGCACGTAGGCGCCGCTGCAGATGGAGACGATCCGCGCGCCCCGGTCGTGTGCCTGGCGCAGCGCGTCGAGCAGCGGCGCGGGTGGGCGCAACTGCACCGCCCGGTTGCAGGCGGCCACGACCACGGTGTCCGCGCTGGCCAGCTCGTCGAGCCCGTACGGGGCTTCGACCCGCAGACCGAGGGTGGTCCGCAGCGGGCCGGGCTCGGCCGCGCACAGGCGCAGGTCGTACCAGGGGTCGACCAGGTCGGACCGGTCGATGCCGAAGACCTCGCACGGTACGGCGAACTCGAACACCGGAATCGCGTCGGTGACCACGAGGGCGACCACGTGGGATGACTTCATGGCAGGAACGTACCGCAGATCGTCATTCCTGCCACTGGCCGGTAATCGACGGGTGCAGCAGGTTGGACCCGTGACCGACTCGTTGATCGAAAACAGCAGCACCGTACGAACCGGCGGTCGGCTGACCGTCGCCCAGGGCACCGCGCTCTACGTCGGGGCGGTGCTCGGCACCGGCGTGATCGCCCTGCCCGCGCTGGCCGCCGAGGCGGCCGGACCGGCGTCGCTGCTGGCCTGGCTGGCCCTGGTCGTACTGTCGATGCCACTCGCGGCGACCTTCGCCGCGCTGGGCGCGCGCTACCCGGACGCGGGCGGCGTCTCGACGTACGTCCGCAATGCCTTCGGGCCGCGGGCGGCGGCCATCGTGGGCTGGTGTTTCTACTTCGCGGTCCCAGCCGGCGCGCCCGCCGCGGCGCTGTTCGCCGGCGGTTACGTGGCGGCCGCGCTGGGCGGCGGCGGGACCACCACGGCGGTCACCGGGGCGATCCTGATCGTGGTCGTGACGGTGACGAACGCGCTCGGGCTACGGGTCTCCGGCCGGGTGCAACTGGTGCTCGCCGCGCTGCTGGTGGCGCTCCTGCTGACCGCCGTGCTGGCCGCACTGCCGCACCTGCGCTGGGACAACCTGCGCCCGTTCGCGCCGCACGGCTGGTTGGCGGTCGGGCCGGCGGCGGCCCTGCTGGTCTGGAGCTTCGCCGGCTGGGAGGCGATCACCCACCTGGCGGCGGACTTCCGGCGGCCCAAGCGTGACCTGCCCCGGGCGGCCACCATCGCGGTCGTGGTGGTCGGGGTGCTCTATCTCGGTGTCGCGGGCGCCACCGTGCTCGTGCTCGGCCCCGCCGCCGGTGAGAGCGAAGCACCGCTGGCGGAACTGCTTGCCCTCGGCATCGGGGGCGAGGTCCACCTGCTCGCCGCCGTCGCCGCGCTACTGCTCACCCTCGGCACGATGAACGCGTACTTCGCCGGTGCGGCGAAGCTCGGCGCCGCGCTCGGCCGGGACGGCGCGCTGCCGGCGTGGCTGGACCGGGGCAGCAGCGCGGGCGAGGTGCCCCGGCGCAGCCTGCTGGTGGTCTCGGTGCTGGCCGCGGTGGCGATGGCGGTCGCGGTCGCCGCCGGCATCGGCCCGAAGCCGCTGGTGCTGCTCACCACCGGCTGTTTCGTCCTGGTGTACGCCCTCGGTACGGCCGCCGCGCTCCGGCTGCTGCCGCGCGGCACCCGGGCGCACCGTTCGGCGCTGTTCGCCCTGGTGGCGGTCACCGCGCTGCTGGTGATGACCGGCTGGTACCTGCTCTGGCCGCTGCTCCTGGCCGCCGGTGCCCTGCTCTACCTCCGTCTGCGGCGGTCCACTTCGGACGCAGCCGCGTCCGGGCTCGGGTAGCTTGAGCCCGATACCCGCGACGGGATCCTGATCCGGGACGGCCGCGCGATGACCACGGGGGGCACGAGATGACGGACAGGGACCAGCTGGAGCCGAATCCCGAGCGGCCGGACAAGCCCGCGGTCGACCTGCGTACGGACCGACCGCACCCGGCCCGGGTCTACGACTACCTGCTCGGTGGCAAGGACAACTTCGCCGCCGACCGGGCCGCCGCCGAGCAGGGCCTGAAGGCGAACGGCAACAGCAGGGTCCCGCCCCGGGAGAACCGGGCCTTCCTGTCCCGCGTGGTGCGCTACCTGACCGAGGAGGCCGGCATCCGGCAGTTCCTCGACATCGGCACCGGCATCCCGACCGCACCCAACGTGCACCAGGTCGCCCAGGCCATCGCCCCGGATTCGCGGATCGTCTACGTCGACAACGATCCGATCGTGCTCGCACACGCCCGCGCCCTGCTCACCGGAACGCCGGAGGGCAGGACCGAGTACCTCGACGCCGACCTGCGCGACGTGGACCGGATCCTGGACTCGCCACAGCTGCGCCGGACGCTGGACCTGGACCAGCCGGTCGGGCTGCTGCTGATCGCGATCATGCATTTCGTGCCCGACTCCGACGACCCGTACGCGCTGGCGAACCGGCTGCTGGACGCGCTGCCGTCCGGCAGCTACCTGGCACTGACCCACCTCACCGGCGACTTCGCACCGGAGGCGTGGGAAGCGGTCGCGGCGATCTACCGCAGGACCGGGGTGACCATGCAGGTACGCCCCAAGCCGCAGATCGAACGCTTCTTCGACGGCCTGGACCTGGTCGAGCCGGGGGTGCGGGTGCTGCCGGACTGGCGCCCCGACCTCGGCCCCGCCGGGACCGGGGAGCGGCCCAGCGACGTGGCGGTCTCGGTCTACGGCGGTGTGGCCCGCAAGCGCTGACCTGTCCCGAGCCGGGTCAGCTCCCGGACGGCGCGTGGGCGCCGATCTCGGCCTCGCTGACCCGGGTCGGTTCCAGCACCCGGTGCAGGAACTCCCGGGTACGGGGCTCACGCGGCGCGCCGAAGACCTCGTCGGGTGGGCCCGACTCGACAACCGTGCCACCGTCCATGAAGACCACCCGGGACGCGACCTCGCGGGCGAAGCTCATCTCGTGCGTGACGACCAGCATGGTCATGCCCTCGGCGGCGAGTCCGCGCATCACCGCCAGCACCTCCCCCACGAGTTCCGGGTCGAGTGCGCTGGTCGGCTCGTCGAAGAGCATGAGCTGCGGATCCATCGCCAACGCCCGGGCGATGGCGACCCGCTGCTGCTGCCCGCCGGAGAGCTGCGCCGGATACGCGTCGGCCTTGTCTGCCAGGCCGACCCGGTCGAGGTTCACCGCCGCGATCCGGTCAGCCTCGGCGCGCGTACGGCCGAGCACCCGGCGCTGCGCGATGGTCAGGTTCTCCCGTACGCGCAGGTGGCCGAAGAGGTTGAACTGCTGGAAGACCATGCCGATGCGGCGGCGTACGTCGTCGATGTCGCAGTCCGGATCGGTGACCTCGACGCCGGCCACGTGCACCGATCCGCTGGTCGGCTGTTCCAGCAGGTTGACGCAGCGCAGCAGGGTCGACTTGCCCGAGCCGGAGGGTCCGATCACGCAGACGACCTCGCCGGTCTCCACCGACAGGTCGATGCCGCGCAGCACCTCGAGCTTGCCGAACGCCTTGTGCAGGTCGCGAATCTCGATCGCGGGCACCGCCGGGTCACCTCTCCTTCGCGGCCCGGCGTTCCAGCCACCGGACCAGTTGTGACAGCGGCAGGGTGATCGCCAGGTACAGCAGACCGGCCACCACCAGCGGGGTCGGGTTGACCCTGGTGTTGAGGGCGTCACCGGCGAACTTGGTCAGCTCGATGGTGGTCGCGGTGACGCCCAGCACGTACGCCAGCGAGGTGTCCTTGGTGAGCAGGATGATCTCGTTGGTCAACGGCGGGATCACGATCCGGAACGCCTGCGGCAGCACGATCGAGACCATCGCCCGGCCGTGTGACATGCCCAGGGTCCGGGCCGCCTCCAACTGTCCCTTCGGCACGGCCTGGATCCCAGCCCGGATCGTCTCCGCCATGTACGCCGCGGCGGTCACCCCGAGACCGATGGTGACCGCCCCGTACACCCCGCCGGGGATCTCCCGGTTGGGGAAGGCGAGCGGCACACCGTAGCCGACCATGAACAGGACCAGCAGCGACGGCAGGCCACGGAACAGCTCGATGTAACCGGTGGCGAACCAGCGGTACGGACCGACCGACGACAGCCGCATCAGCGCCAGCACCAGGCCGAGCACCAGCCCGAAGGCGAACGCCAGCAGGGTGTACACGATGGTGTTGCGCAGCGCGACGGTTATCGCCTCGGGGAACATCTCCCCGGCGACGTCGAGCCGGAAGAAGGCGTCGGCGAGCGTGCCCCAGTCGGCCGCCGCCACCACGGCGAGCAGCAGCGCGACGAAGACCAGGTATCCGGCCGTACGTCCGAGCCGTTGCCGTTGGCGGCGGCCGAGCCGGCGGCGCCGGGCCGGCGGCGGGACCGGGGCGGGTGCTGCCCCGCTCCCGACCGCGAGCGTCTCTGGTTCTGCCATGCCTCCCCCAGATCGCGCGGCGGCGTGCGCCACCGGGCGATGTTGTTTCCCGGACCCGGTCAGCTCGCCGGCTTCGCGCCGATCCACTTCTCGTAGATCGTGTCATAGCTGCCGTCCGCCCGCGCCGCGGCGAGCGCGTCGTTGATCGCCGCCAGCAGCTTCGGGTCGCCGCCCTTCTTGACCGCGAAACCGTACTGCTCGCCGGTGTCGAAGCCGCCCGCGACGACCACCTTGCCGGGGTTGGCCTTGACGTACTCGTTCCACACCGGCAGGTCGCCGACGGCGGCCTCGATCTGGCCGGTGGCCAGCGCCTGCTGCTCGGCGCCGAGGTCCTTGTACGAGACCACCTCGATCTTCAGGCCCTGCTGCGCGACCTGTGCCTTGACGTAGTCCTCGCCGGTGGTGGCGCCCTGCACGCCGAGCCGCTTGCCGGCCAGGTCCGCCAGCGTCTTGTACGGCTTGCCGACCGGCACCACGAGGGCCTGGGTGGCGTCGAAGTACGGGGTGCTGAAGTCCAGCACCTCCTTGCGGGCGTCGGTGATGGTCATGCCCGCCGCGGCCACGTCGCACTTGCCGGAGTTGAGGTCGGCACCGGACTTGATCCCCTCGAACGGGGTGTCGACGATCTTCTGCGTGACGCCGAGCTTCTTGGCGGCGAGGTCGACCAGGTCGACGTCGAAGCCGACCACGTTGCCGCTGCCGTCCTTGGACTGGAACGGCGAGTACGGCAGGTGGGTGCAGGTGGTGAGCTTTCCGGCCTCGACCAGCTTGACGCCGTCAGCCGTGGTGGCGCCGGTGTCGTCCTTGGCGCAGCCGGCCAGGCCGCTGATCGCCAGTGCCGCGCCCATGACCAGTGCCGCACCCCGCCGGGTGCCTCGAAGCTTTCCCATCCGCACAACCTCCCCAGGTGAACAAAACGTACGTTCCCTATAGGTTATGCCAAGATCTCCCGGTACGGTTCTCCGGCCTGCGCGGGGGTGGCGTGGCTAACGCGGCAGCGTCGCCTCGATGCCGGTGAGGATCCGGTCGAGTCCGCGCTCGAACCGGGTGTCGAAGTCCCGGTCGGCGCCGGCCCGCACCACCCGCGTGAAGTACGGGTAGTTGCCGCCGCCGGTCAGCGTCTCCAGGTAGCGGGACATGCTCCGCTGCCACTCCCGCTCGTCCATCCCCCGGTCCCGGCGGGCCGCCTGCTCGGCGACCTCCTCCTGCACGAACCCGCCGACCCAGCTACTGACCAGGGCGAAGATCTCCAGCATGTCGGCGGTGTCCAGGCCGAGCCGGTCCAGGATGGACATCCCGTACTCGAAGATGTCCAGCATGTTCGGGCCCATCGCCGGCCGGCCGGCGGCGATCCGGGCCAGCCACGGGTGGCTGAGCTGTGCCCGGCGCAGGCTCCGGGCCACCTCGGCCAGGTCGGCACGCCAGTCACCGGTCGGTTCGGGCAGCTCCGCCTCGCCGAACATGTGGTCGAGCATCAGCTCGCAGAGGGCTTCCTTGTTGTCCACGTAGCGGTAGAGGCTCATCGGGCCGGTGCCGAGGGCGGCGGCGACCCGACGCATGGAGACCGCCTCGATGCCGTGCTCGTCGGCGATGGCGATCGCGGCGGCGGCCACCTGCGCCCGGCTGTACGTCGGCGCGGGTCCACGCGAGGACGGCGGGGCGGGGAGGCTGACCCGTACCGACGTGGGCAGTTCGGGAGCCGGCCCGTTCCGGGAGTCGCCATCGAAGCTGTCGCCTGTTGCCACCAACGTGCCTTCCGGTGTCGCCGCCGTGCGGGGTCGTGTCGATCGCGGTCGATTCTCCCGTACCCACTTGCGTACAGCGTACCCGGTTAGCTAGCGTGCAGACATCAAACCGCGTACGGCGTACCCAGTGGGAGGTTCCGTGGCACGGGCAACAGGCGACGCGGTTGTCGTCGCGGAAGGGCTGCACAAGCGCTTCGGCTCCACACAGGCCCTCGCCGGCCTCGACCTGGCGGTGCCCGCGGGCACGGTCTACGGGCTACTCGGCCCGAACGGCGCCGGCAAGAGCACCGCGGTCCGGATCTTCGCCACGCTCACCCGGCCGGACGCCGGCCGCGCCTTCGTCGCCGGCCACGACGTGGTCCGGGAGGCCGTCCGGGTACGTCACCGCATCGGCCTCGCCGGCCAGTACGCCGCCCTGGACGAGGGGCTCACCGGCCGGGAGAACCTGCAGATCTTCGGTCGCCTCTTCCACCTCACCAGAGCCACCGCGAAGCGCCGCGCCGACGACCTGCTCACCCGTTTCGACCTCGCGCACGCCGCGGACCGGCTGGTCCGGACCTACTCCGGGGGCATGCGCCGCCGGCTGGACCTGATCTCCAGCCTGATCGTCTCCCCCGCCGTGCTCTTCCTCGACGAGCCGACCACCGGGCTCGACCCGCGCAGCCGCAACGAGATCTGGCAGACCATCCGGGAACTCGTCGCCGACGGCATGACCGTCCTGCTGACCACGCAGTACCTGGACGAGGCCGACCAGTTGGCGCAGCACATCGCGGTGGTCGACCACGGCAGAGTGGTCACCTCGGGCAGCCCGGACGCGCTCAAGGCCCAACTCGGCGGCCGGATCGACGTGGTGGTCCGTACGCCGGACGAACTCGAATCCACCGGGGCGGTGCTGGCCCGACTGGCCGGCGCGACACCGGACGTCGACCCCGACCGGCGACTGCTCAGCGTGCCGATCGGCGCCGACACCCTCACCCTGCCCGCGGTCGTACGCCTGCTCGACCAGGCCGGCGTGGACCCGCAGGACGTGGCGGTACGCCGCCCGACCCTGGACGAGGTGTTCCTCAGACTGACCGGCAACCCGCCGGACGCCAGCCGGGACGGTGACGGCGCGACGCTCAAGGAGACTGTCGGATGACCACGATCGGCACCGGCGTGCAGGACACACTCGGGCTGGCCCGGCTGCGCTGGCGGATCAGCGACATCCTGACCGTCTGCCACCGCAACCTGCTGCAACTCAAACACGCACCGGGTCAGATCGTCGGCACGGTCGCCTTCCCGCTGACCGCGGTGGTGCTCTTCGGCTACGTCTTCGGCAGCGCCATCCCGATCGCCGAGGGGGCCAACTACCGGGCGTACCTGATGCCCGGCCTGTTCGTGATGTCGACGGTGACCACCCTGGTCACCGCGATGATCACGCTCGTCGGTGACAGCGACCTCGGGGTGATGGACCGGTTCCGGTCGATGCCCGCCGAACGGTCGTCCATCCTGCTCGGACAGACCCTGTCCGACCTGCTGACCAACGCGGTGAGCCTGCTGGTGATGGCCGGTGCCGGACTGGTCGTCGGCTGGCGGGTGCAGACCGGTCCGGGATCCGCGCTCGCCGGCTTCGGGCTGCTGATGCTCTTGCAGTTCGCGATCTCGTGGGTCGGGCTCTTCCTCGGCACGGTGATCCGCAACGTGCAGACGGCGGCCAAGCTCGGCCCGCTCATCATGCCGGTCACGATGATCTCGAACGTCTTCGTGCCGACCGAGGGAATGCCCCCGGTGCTGCGTACGGTCGCCGAGTGGAACCCGGTCAGCGCGTCCGTCGCCGCCTGCCGTCAACTCTTCGGCAACCCGGCCAGCGTCGCCGTCGACCCCGCCTGGCCGCTCGCCCACCCGATCACCGCGACCATCGGCTGGTCCGTGCTGCTGATCGTGATCTTCATGCCGCTGACCATCCGCCGGTTCGACACCGGCCCGAACTGAGCCCCGGCCGGCGACCGGGGCCGCCACGGATCAGATCGGGTAGCCCCACTCGGCCAGCGGCTTCTCCAGCACCCGCTCCACCGCGCCGAGCTGGGCCGGGCTGAGTTCGTCCCGGTACGCCGCAGCCCGTCCCGACGGGAAGTCGTACCGGGCGAAGCCCTTCTGGAACGCCGGTGACCAGTCCAGCCCGAGGAAGTCGAGCATCCGACCGACCTCCTCGCGCGGCTGCGCGACCAGGTCCTCGTACCGGACGTCGAGCCACTGGTCGGCGGGGTGCCGCAGCCGGGCCTGCGCGAACGCCTCCATCAGCATCTTCCAGCCGAGGGCGGCCAGCACCTGGAACGACTGGCCGGACTCGGCCCACTCCTGGCGCAGGTCGTCCGGGAGCGAGCCGTAGATCCAGTTGTCCGGCCCGCGCCACCCGTCCCACCAGCCCATCTGCAGCCAGGAGTTGGCCACCGCCCGACCGTCCCGGACCACGTTGACCACCCGCAGGTCGGGGTACGCCGCGTGCAGGAAGCCGGTCCGCGGCCACCCGGTCACGTGCTGCACCAACTGCTCACAGCCCTGCCGGGCGATCCGGTCGTCGAAGAAGGCGCGCAGCCGACGGGCCACGAACGGGGTCAGGTCCTCGGCGAGCAGGTCCCGGCAGGGCCGGGAGAAACCGCCCAGCACATGCCGGTCGAGCAGGTGGTACGCCTCCGACGGCGCCACCCGCAGCCGGCCCCGCTCCAACAGCCGGCGGCTGTGCCGCAGCGAGGTCATGCCGGCCGGGCGCGGCGCGGAGCGCCGGTAGAGCGCGCCGTTGAACCGACCCTTGGGGTTGAGCCGGGCGAGTTTGTCGTCCAGTCCGGAGACGAAGCCGACCGCCGGGTGCCGGGAGAGCAGTTCCTGGACCAGCGTCGAACCGCACCGGCCGGTGCCCACCACCAGTGAGAGCATCGTTCAGCCTTCCTGCCGGGTGGCGGGTGAGGGGGAAACAGCGATCGGTTCGGGTGCAACGGCGGCCGTGGGAGCAGCGGCCGGGGCGGCCGGGCGGCGCAGCGGGTAGCCGAACCGGCGCAGGGTCGGGCCGGTCAGCCCGGTCACGGTGACGTACGCCCTGGTCGAGAGCCTGGAGAGCCACTCGCTGTCGGCGACCACACCGACCACGCCGGTCCGGTGCCGGGACGGGTTGCCGGCGACCGAGTGGGTGGCGGCGAGCCGGACCGTGTCCGGGGTCGGGAACGGCAACTCGCCCGGGGTACCGCCGACGAACCGGATGATCCGGGCGGTGGTGTCGGCCGGGGCGGCGACGAAGTCCTCGTACCGCACGCGCAGGTACCGGCCCGACGAACCCCACAGCCGTACGGTGGTGTTGTTCCAGACCAGCCAGAGCAGGGCGGCCTTCCACACCGGTGGGCGGCTCATCAGCCGGTCGTCGGTGCCGCCGTCCAGGCCCCGGCGACGGCGCCAGGAGAACGCGGTGGCGCGCGGGTCCCGGACCACGTGCAGCACGTACAGCTCGACGCCGGGCAGGCTGCCGAGCAGCGCGCCGTACGGCGGCAGCTTGGACGAGTCGACGATCACGCCGCCCGGGGCGTCGAGGAAGGCGTGCTCGGCGATCGCGGCGTACAGCCGGGCCAGTTGGTCGTCGTCGGGGTGACCGGGCACCGGCGGGCGACCCCGGCGGTGCCGGCGCAGCAGCGCGGGCAGCCGGCGCAGCCGGAGCCGGTCGGCGAGCCGGCCGGCGATGCCCGCCGGGTCGGCGTCCGGCAGGTCCCGCAGCACGGCGGTCCAGATCGGACAGTCGGCCAGCGGCAACCCGCACCCGCAGGGGCGGTTGTCCAGGATGCCGCGGCGCCACAGGTAACGCAGCTCACCGGCGGCGAAGAAGTCGGGCAGCTGGCCCAGCACGGTGGTGACCAGGGTGCTGCCGCTGCGCCCGCTGCCGGCGAGGTAGAGGACCCGGACCGCGCTCACCGGGCCGCTCCCCCGTCCCTCGTCGCATTCGCACCGCTCGGCGCGGCACCGACCGGTGACGGTACCCGCCGGTTCCGGGCCGGCACGGTCTTGGCGGCGTGGTGGTAAAGCTCGCGGATCCGGTCCAGGTGAAGCTGGGGGGCGAAGTCGCGGGCCACCCTCGCCCGACCGGCCCGCCCCATCTCGAACGCCCGCACCGGGTCCGCCACCAGTTCGCCCAGCGCGGCGGCGAGCGCGGCGGCGTCGTCCGCGGCGACGGTCGTCCCGTCCACACCCGGTTCGACCAGCTCCGGCAGGCCGCCCAGGTCGGTGGTGACCACCGGGACCCCGCAGGCGTACGCCTCCAGCACCGCCATCGGCTGGTTCTCGTGCCAGCGCGACGGCACCGCGACCACCGCCGCCGACCGGACCAACTCGTGCAGCCGGGCCTTGTCCAGCCGGCCGTGGAACCGGATCCGGCCCGGCACCCGCCGCGCCGCGAGCGCCTCCAGCGCCGGGCGGGCCGGACCGTCGCCGGCGATGTCGACCGGCACCCCGTCCGGCAGCGCGGCTACCGCCTCGACCAGCACGTCGACGCCCTTCTCCGGGGCGAGCCGACCGGCGAACACCACACCGCCGCCGGGTTGCTCCTTGGCCGCGATCCCGGTCAGGTCGACGAAGTGGTTCACCACCCGCAACCGGTCCGGGTACACCCCGGCACGCCGCATCACGTCGGCCAGGAACTCGCTCGGGCTGACGAAGACCTGCACCGGGTCGTACGCGTGCAGTTCGCGGTGCAGCCAGGACTCGACCGCGAGCAGTGCGCTGCGCGACAGCGAGCCGTCCTTGCAGCGTCGCCGGGCGGCCTGCAACGGGCCGCCGGTGACGCAGGCCTGGCAGGGCCGCCCCTGGTCGAGGAGCTGGTAACTGGGGCAGGCGAGCTTGTAGTCGTGCATGGTCAGCAGGCACGGCACCCCGGCGGACCGGGCGGCGGCGAGCACCGACGGGGAGAGCTGGTGGTAGATGTTGTGCAGGTGCAGCACGTCCGGCCGGAATTCCTCGATCACCCGGGCCAGCCCCCGCCGGCTCGACGGTGACCAGAACATCCGGGCGGCGGCCGTCGCGCGCGGGCGCAGTCCGCTCGGCGCCGGCTCCAACTCCACCTCGGCCGGGAAGTGCCCGGCGTACGGCAGCGGCGTCTCGTTCTCCGGGTGGGTCATGCCGAAGTAGGCGACCGTGTCGCCGGCTGCCCGCTGCAACGCGGCCAGGTCGAGCAGGTAACCCTCGGCGCCGCCACGGCGGTAGAGGTACTTGTTCACATGCAGCACACGCATCGACTTGGCCCGCTCACGTCGATCGGGCGAACCCGGCCCGGGGGTGGTGATCGGGGTCTGCCTGCCCCGACCAGGGCTCACGGTATGCAGGGCTGGTCGGCGAGTCCAGTTCACATTTGTCATGTGCCTGAACGGATGATCTTTGTGTGCCCGTACGGCCCGCAGCCTGGCCTCCCGCCATGATCTCCCGATAACCTGGCTCCGCCGCCGGCCGTACCCCGTTTTCCCGCAGGGTAGTGCCGGTGCCCGAGCGAGGAGGACCGTGGCAGCCGACGACGAGGTCTCCGCGTTCGCGTACACCGCCAGGCGGGTGGCGCGGCACCTGCGCTGGGCCCGTACGGAGGGGATCGGGCGGCTGGTCGAGGAGGACCGGCTCGATCCGGTCGACCGGATCAGCACCGCGTTGGCGAAACGACGCTGGCGGCGCCGGGCCGGACGCGTACCCGGCCAGGCGATGCCGGTCTACCTGGTCGGGCTGCAACGCTCGGGCACGAACATGCTGGTCCGGGGGCTGGACTCGGCACCCGAGGTCGAGGTACGCAACGAGAACGACCAGACCCTGTTCCACCGCTTCCAGCTCCGTCCCGACGACGTGCTGACCGCGACGATCCGGCGCAGCCGGCACGCGTACGTCCTGGTCAAGCCTTTGTGTGAGAGCCACCGGGTGGACGAGCTGCTGGATCTGCCGGGGCTGGCGCCCGGTCGCGCGCTCTGGGTCTACCGGGACGTCGACGACCGGGCCCGTTCCGAGGTGGCGAAGTTCGGCGACGCCAACCTGCGGGCGTTGCGCGCCATCGCCGACGGCAGCATCGGTGGGCGGTGGCAGGGGCAGCGGCTGGACGCCGCGACGGTGGAGCTGGTCCGCGACTGCGAACCGGAGCGGCTGGACCCGCACAGCGGCGCCGCCCTGTTCTGGTACGTACGCAACTCGCTCTACTTCGGGCTGGGCCTGTCCGAACGCGCCGACGTGCTGCTGTGCCGGTACGACTCCCTGGTGACCGATCCGGAGACGCAGCTCCGCCGACTCTGCGCCTTCCTCGACTTCCCCTACCACCCGCGGCTGCACGCGCACATCGCCCCGCGCCGCTCCCACGGCGCACCGGAGCACGGGTCGGCCGACCGGCGGCTGCCGATCGAGCCACGGGTGCGGGCACTCTGCGACGAGCTGGCCACCCGGCTCGCCCCCGCCGCCGACGCTGGGCCGCGTGCGGCGAGTGCCGCCGACATTCGACCGGGCGTGCCCGTCGCCGCTGATGCTGGATCCGACCGGAAGGCGGCCGACCGTGGCTGAGCCCGAACCCAACACCGCGCCGATCTTCCTGGTCGGTTGCCAGCGGTCCGGCACCACGATGCTGCGGCTCGTGCTCGACTCGCACTCCGGCATCAGCTGCGGTCCGGAGACCCGGTTCCTGCCGGACCTGCAACGGATCGTCGGCCGGGACTGGGAGCGGCTGGCCCGCTTCGGCTTCCCGCGCGAGGACTGGCTGCGCCGGATCCGGGAGTTCTTCGGCGGTGTGCACGCCGACTACGCCGCCGCCCGGGGCAAGACCCGATGGGCCGACAAGACCCCGCTGTACGCGATGTCGCTGGACTTCGTCACCGAGGTCTTCCCGGACGCCCAGATCGTGCACCTGATCCGGGACGGGCGGGACGTGGTGGTCTCGCACCGCAAGCGGTTCGGCTACTGGTCGGCGGTGAAGTGCGTGGTCAAGTGGCCGCGCTACATCCGTACCGCCCGCGCGGTGGGCGCCACCCTGCCGGCGGACCGCTACTACGAGCTGCGCTACGAGCAGACCGTGACCGAGCCGGAGAAGGCGATGCGCGGGCTGTTCGAGTTCCTCGGCGAACCGTGGGAGGACGGCATCCTCGACTACGACAGCAAGCAGCACGACGTGGCGCAGAAGTACACCACCGAGGCGGACAAGCGGCGGGCGGCGGCGGACGTGGCCGCGCCGATCTACCCGTCGCGGGTGGGCACCTACCGGCGCGAACTGGACCCGTTCCTGCGCCTGCTGGTCTGGATCTTCTCCGGGCGTACGCTGCGCGCCCTGGGCTACCGATGACGCGGGTGGGGCGGGGCCGGGTGCGTGCGCTGGCCGCCGCCGTACTCGCCGCGGTGGTGCTGGTCGGCGCGGGCTGCACCTCCGACGGCGAGCAGGCGCCACCGCCGGCACCGCCGGGCAACGGCTCCCCCTCCGGTACGCCGGCACCCGGCGACACCGGGCCGGGCCGACCCGTCGGCGGGGTGAGCAACCCGTTCGGCGCCCACTGGGACTGGTCCCGGTACGACCAGTTCGCGCCGTACCTGGCGAAGATCGGCGGCTCGGCCACCTACGAGGAACTGACCTGGTGCGAGATCGAGCGGACCTCGGGGCAGCTCGACTGGGCCGAACTGGACCGGATCGCCACCCGCAGTCGTGACCTCGGCATCAAGCTGCACCTGAAGATCCGTACCGGGGTGTGCTGGGCGACCGGGGGCACCGCGGCGTACACCCGGGGAGCGGCGAACAAGACCGAGTCGGCGATGCCGACCGACCTGGCCGCGTACCAGCGGTTCGTCGGCGCGGTGGTGGCGCGCTACGCCCCGTACGGCGTGCGCGAGTACGCGATCGAGAACGAGGTCAACGCGCCGAGCTACTGGGCCGGCAGTCCCGAGGACTACGTACGCCTGGTGAAGGCCGCCGCCGAGACGATCCGCGCGACCGATCCGCAGGCACTGGTGGTCGACTCCGGCATCAGCAGCGTCGCGTACGGCATGGGCGTCGCCGACCGGTTGCTCAAGGCCGGGCGGGTGCCCGACGCGGTCGCCGCCTACCAGGCGTACTTCCAGCGGCGGGTCGGCACGCGGGGCCAGCAGATCCCGGCGGTGACCGGGGAGGCGGCGCTACGCAAGGCGCTCGGCACCGACACCAACACCCGCAGCCTGCGGTTCCTGGCCGCGACCGAGACCCTGCTCGCGGACCGTACGGTCGACGTCCGGCAGTTGCACTTCTACGAGCACTTCGACGGGGTGCCGCCGCTGCTGGACTACCTGCGCGCGCAGACTCCCGCCGGGATGCCGATCCAGGCGTGGGAGGTCGGCCAGTTCTGGCGCGACGGCGACGGTGATCCGGCCAGCCGGGCCGCCGAGATGGTCAAGACGGTCACCCTGCTGGTCGCCGGTGGCATCGGCGAGATCGCCTGGCTGCCGTTGGCCTACAACCCGAACAACGCCGCCGGCAGCGAGGTGCGGTACGGGCTGCTCGACCCGAACGGCACCGAACGCGAGGCGGGCGCGATGATGGCGAGCCTGGCCGAGGCGGCCCGGGACGCGACGGTCACCCCGTTGCCCGCCTCCGCGGCCGGCAAGCTCGACGGGGTCGCCTTCGTCCGGGGCGGCGCCAGCACGCTGGTGCTCTGGTCCGCGTCCGGTACGCCGGTCACGGTGCCGGCCGCACCCGGTGGGCAGAGCGGCGCGGTAGGCGCACCGCTGCGGGCGGCCGGCGGTGCCGGCACCACGATCGGCGCCACTCCGCTGCTGCTCCGCGCCGACCAGCCGGTGGACCGGATCCTCGCCGGCCTGCGCTGAACGTACCGAGGATCATCGGTCCGGGCCGGCGGCATCAGCGCTAGCCGGAACCGACCGTGCCCCGGGACCATGAAGCGGTCCCGGGGCACGACCCCCGCTCTACGGATCCTGGAACTGGGTTACTTGACTATCTCGATCTTGCGCTCGTCGTACACGCTCTTGCAGCCGGTCTGGTCGCAGACGTCGAGCCGGGCCGATCCGAACGCGACACCCTTGCGGTAGGGCTTCAGGTCCGGGGTCACCGCCACGTTGATCTTCTGCTGGTCGCCGGTGCACTCCGGAACGGTGAAGACCTTCTCGCCCTTCGCGATGCCGTTACCCACCGCCTGGGTGACCTCCACCACCAGGTAGGCACTCCCACCGGGCGTGCAGGCGACCTTGACCGGCGCGAACACCACCGCGCCGTTCGCGTCGAGCCGGGCCTTCGCGCCGAGGCTCACGACCGCCACCGAGGGCGACTCCGACTGCACGCTGACCGCCGCGCCGGCCGGCAGGGCGAACGCGATCACGCCGCCTACCGCGATGGCCACCAGGGCGAGCGCTGACGCCCGGAAGCGGGACATCTTCATGCCTTCTCCTCTACTACGGTTGAACTGGGATGGATCTCCCCGGTGGCCGGTGCGGCAAGCCCGACGAGCAGTGCGCCGACGAGCGGCAGAACCGCGATGTGCCACAGGAAGTCGAAACCGCTGTGCACGGCGAACGCCGTGAGTGCGGCAAATACACCGGCCCTGATCCCGGCCCGGTGTTGGTCCGCACCGCCCCGGCGGACGGCCAACGCCATCGCCGCGAACAGTGCCAGTAACGCGAGCGCGCCGACCACGCCGAGGTCGACGAGAAGCTGCAAATACTCGTTGTGCGCGTAGAGCGCGAGCGCGCCGTTCCCGTTGGGCGTCACCCAGAGGAAGCGGGCCTGACCCAGCCCGGTGCCGATCCACGGGTTGGCCGCGACGAGGTCGAACGCGGCCGTCGCCGCACCGCTGCGGCCGGGCGAGTTGAAGTTGCCCCGGCTCGCCAGCACCGCCCGCAGGTGCTCGGAGTCCCACTGACTCAGCAGGGTGAGCCCACCGGCCAGCAGGGCCACCATCATCGCGACCACCCGTACCCGGACCGGCAGCAGGACCGAGCCGAGCACGACAAGGGCTCCGGCGACCAGCCCGAACATCGCGAGCGCGGGTTGTGGTTGACCGGCGGCCGGAGTCGACGGTACGAGCGTGACGACGGCGATCCCCGCGCCCAGGATCAGCGGACCCGCCCGGGAGATGGTCAGCCACGGGCCGGCGGCGATGGCGAGCACCACCAACCCGGCAGCCAACGCGATCAACCCGGCCCGGCTCAGCGCCGCCCCCGTACCGACCAGCAGCAGGTACGCCGCCCCGGCGCGAACCAGCGACCCGGCGATCCCGCGCCCGCGCTCGGCGACCAGGACCTGCTGGTTGCCGGTGGCGGACCAGACCCTGGCGGCCTGGGATCGGGCGCCCGGTTCGCGCCCCGCGTGTGCCGCCGCAACGCCACCGTCCGGTCGGGCGAGCAGCATTGCGATCGCGAGCAGGGCGAGCGGGGCGAGCAACGCCGCGGCGGCGTTGGGGTAGGTGAGTGTGGACGCGCCCCGCCACAGTCGGCCCTCGACCAGCACGGCGAACCGGGGCACCCGGTAGGCCACCCCGATCCAGGCGGTCACCGCGACCAGCACCCCGAGGCCGATCAGGGCCTCGACGCACCGCTCGCGCTCGACCAGGGTGGTACGCGTCAGGATCAGCACCACCGCGGCGACTGCGCCGAGCGTGGCGACCGCCCCGAGCGCCACCGGGTACGCGTCGGCGAGAACCGCCCGTACCAGGATCCAGCCGGCCAGGGCGGCGCAGGCGGCCACCACCGGCCAGGCGTCACGGCGTACCCGGGGCCGGAGCCAGAGCGCGGCGACCAGCGCGACCGCCACCAGTACGGTGACCAGCCCTCGCCCGGCCGGGTAGTAGCCGCCCTGGGCGACCACACCGGCGGAGAGCGCCGCGATCAGTACGACAACATGTGCGGGCAGCGTGGAGCCGCCGGTTTCCGTGGCCGGGTCGGCGCTGGGTGCAGCGTCCAGCCCGGATCGCGCAGAAGTACGCATCTGTCCCCCGTGGACTTCCGTCGCGTTTCTGTGACCCAGTAATGATCATAAAGAGGTCGGTGACCGCCGCCACCCCCGTCGAGCCGGTGGCGGCGGCACTCCCCCCGTCAGTGACCGCGTCCAGCTCGGAGCTTCACCCCCGCACCACGCCCACGGTGATAGCACGCCCTAACCGCCCCCCAGGTTGCACCCCACCCCTGCAACAAACCCGACACCCCGCCCCACCCCCACCCCACCCCACGCCGTTGATCATGAAGTTAGCGCGCCTCCGAGGGCTTCCAGAGGTCGCTAACTTCATGATCAACGAATGTCAGTGGGTGGGCCAGGGGGGTGGGGTGGTTTCGAGGAGGGTTGATAGGTGGGTGTTGTGGGGGGCGAAGTAGCGGGTCAGGCGGGTGGTTAGGGCGGGGGTCAGCTCGGTGGGGCCGGAGTCGACGCGGCGGGTGTGGCGGGTGAAGGTGTCCGGGGTGAAGGGCGGCAGGTCGAGGAAGCGCAGGATCTCGGCGTACGTGCCGGCCGGGTCGGTGTGCAGGTCCTCGGTGTAGGCGACGTGGATCCGCTCCCGGGGGATGTGCGCGTACCAGCGTTCGAGTTGCTCCGCGTAGCGTCCACGGGCGACGTACGAGTGGTTGCGCAGCGCCCGGTGGGCGGTACGGGTGTCCGGGCCGTCGCGCAGTGCCAGCGCCAGCCGCTCCTCCTCCGCGTCGAGTGCGTCCGCGAACGGAAGCGGCTCCGCGCCGTACGAGCGGGTGTGCAGGTAGTGCGAGTACGCGCGCTGCACCGGGTCGCGCAACAGGGCGACAAAACGCGCCTCGGGCAGGTCCGCCGCGATCCGGGCCGGCACGCTCGGGTGGAACAGGTAGTACGGGCTCGCCTCGAAGCTCCGCTCACCTGGCGCGAGGGTCGGGAAGTGGCCCCGGTACCAGCGCAGCCCTCGACCGTGGTGCAGGCTGAAGAACTGCAGCTCCTTGCCGGTGGCGCCGCGTACGAGCGGATGGGCGGCGAGGTAGTGGTAGAGCGACGTGGTGCCGCAACGTTGACCACCGATGACCAGGAAATCCGGCAGCGGCCCCGAGGGTCCCGGACGGCTGGCCCGTCCCCACGCCCGCGCCGCCCGCACTCCGCGCCGCAACCGGTCGGTCACCAGCCGCCGGCCGACCCCGGTCACGACCGCACCCCGACCGGTCCCGCCACGCCGACCCCGGTCACGACCCGACCCCGGCCGGTTCGGTCGCCCCGGCCCGACCGGCACCCGGACCCCCAGTGTCCGGGCCACCGGCATCCGGGCCACCGGCATTAGGGCCACCGCGATCCGGGCCGCCGGCACCGGCGGCACGGCGGCCGCCTCGACGGGTCACCGCGCGCAGCACCATCACGTCCTCCCGACTGAGCCCGAGGGCGAGCACCGCCCCCAGGTAGACCAGCGCGATCACGGCCAGCCCGACCGCGAGTTCGGCGCCCCAGCCGGGCACCAGCCACCGGGCGCCGAAGCCGGCGCCCAGGGCGAGCACCGCCGCGGCCAGGCCCTTGAGCATGCCGACGGTGACCGGCACCGCGTGCACCAGCACCCGTACCTGCCAGACCCGGGCGATGTTCACCGCGGCCAGCGACACCGCCCAGGCGACCGCCGCGCCGAGGATGCCGTACGCCGGGATCAGCCAGAGGTTGAGCAGGATGTTGAGCACCAGCGCGGCGAGGTTGTCGACCATGTTGACCGACACCCGGCCGGACATGTTCAGCAGCGTCCCGCACGGGCCGGTCGCCGCGTTGACGAGCTGACCGAGCGCCAGGGCGATGGTCACCGCCGCGCCACCGGCCAGCGCGGACCCGTTGACCAGGTGCAGCAACTGTTCCGGCAGGACCAGCAGCGCCACGAACGCCGGCAGCGACAGGCGTACGACCCAGCCGGTGGCGACCGCGTAGATCCGGCGTACCTCGTCCATCCGGCCCTGGTGGTAGAGGTGCGCCAGGTACGGGCCGAACGACGCGTTGATCGGCGCGAGCACGAACACCGCCACCGTGACCAGCCGCGTCGCCACGTGGTACGCGCCGATGTCGTCGTTGCCGTAGAAACCGAGCAGCAGCGTGTCCACCCAGATCAGCCCGGTGGAGGAGAGCGACGACACCCAGCTCACGGTGGAGAAGCGGAACAGCTCGGTGGGCCGGTACGCGGGTCGCGCGGCCGCCACCCGGCGCAACATCCGGGCCAGCGCCACGAGGGCGAACCCGGCCGCGCTCCAACTCGCCAGCACCACCGCCCAGAACGCCCCGGTCAGCCCGGCGCCGACCACCAGCGCCAGCACGGTGAGCAGCAGCCGGGCGGCCGGCTCGTAGACCTGACCGATCAGCGCGTACGCCCGCTGGGTGCGCCAGCCTCGGGTGGCGGCGAGCGCCGCCTCGCAGACGGTGGCGGCCGGCAGGGTCAGCGCGGCCAGCCGTAACCCGGTGGTGAGCTGCGGATCGTTGAGCGCCTGCGCCAGCCATGGTGCGCCGAGCGCGAGCCCGACCGCGATCAGGCTGGACGCCGCGGCCGAGATGCCGACACCGAGCCGGATGGTGCCCCGGATCGCGGCCGGGTCGTCGTCGGCGAGGTGCACCGCGACGAACCGGGTCAGCCCGGCCCGGAACCCGGAGAGCGAGAGCAGTCCGAGCAGCGACAGCACCGCGTAGACCTGGGCGTACCGGCCAACCTCCCGCAGGCCGAGCACCCGGGCCAGCAGCAGCATGATGAGGAACAGCGCCGCCTGGCTCAGTATCGCCCCGGCCAGGTTCAGCACTCCGCCGCGGGCCATTCCGCGTACCTGTTGGTCGCCGGACTCCGACTCGGCCGGCGGCCGGCCGGTCAGCTCGCCGCTCACCCGGCGGTCCGGTCCCGACCGGTCACGACCGGACCGAGGTGGCAGTGTCGACCGGGGCCGGCACCGGCGGGGCCGACGGCGCGTCGACCGTCGCG
The DNA here is from genome assembly GCF_040676775.1 of Micromonospora sp. NPDC049523. Classification (NCBI taxonomy): domain Bacteria; kingdom Bacillati; phylum Actinomycetota; class Actinomycetes; order Micromonosporales; family Micromonosporaceae; genus Micromonospora; species Micromonospora sp. NPDC049523. Next base: position 163,583 of record NZ_JBFAPP010000018.1, read on the forward strand.
CCGATGGCCGCCGGGGCGGGGGTCGGCCGGGCCGTCGGGCGCAGCGCGGCCCGACCCCGTGACAGCAGTTCGAGTACGCCCACCAGCAGCACCCCCAGCAGCACCCCGGCACCGGCCACCGGCAGTGCGGTACGGATCAGCTCGCTGATCCGGCTCACCGCGTGCACCTGCCCGATGCTGGTCACCTGGGCCGGGTCGGCGGCCTGGGTCTGCGCCCGAGCCGCCTGCAACCCCTGCCTGGCCTGGGACAGCGCACCGGTCGCGGCGTCCCGCTGGGCGAGCAGCGCCTGGTAGTCGGGCAGCTTCGGCCCCAGCTCGTCGAGCTTCTTCTGCGCGGCGCTGATCGCACTGGCCGCCGCGTCCGCGCCCCGGCTGTTGCCGACCGCCTGCATGGACAGCTGTTGCTGCCGCAGGCTGGTCAGCTCGCTCAGGGTGGCCTGGTAGATCCGGTCGGGCTGGGAGACCTTGTTCAGCTTCTCCCAGTCGCCGATCGCCTTGGTCGCCGCGGTCACGTCCGCGTTGGCCGCCTCGACCTCCCCGGTGGCGATGCCGACCTGGGAGGAGAAGAGGAACGCCAGCGCGCGGGTGGTGGTCGCGGTGAGCACCGGTGCCACGTTCGCCCGCTTGGCCGCGGCGTACCGGACTTCGAGTTGGCTGCTCGCACCGACCTGGGTGACGGTCAGCCCGTCGCGCAGCCGCTCCGGTGCCACCCCGGTGTCGGCGGCCACGTCGGCGAGTACGCGGGGCGAGGTGACCGCCGCACCGAACGCCGCCACGAACTGGTTGGCCGCCTGGGTGCCGCTGTACTGCGTACCGGCGGCACCGCCGACCAGGGCCGGCGCGGCCACGTACGCGGTGCCGCTGTACTGCTGGGGTGCGAGCAGCACGATGCCGGCCGCCGCGCCGGTGGCGAGCACCGGCACTCCCACGAGTACCCAGAGCCGCCGCCGGGCGACCCGCAGGTAGTCGACGATCTCCACGCTTGTTACCCCAATGCTGTTGTTGCGTGCGACGGGACGGGTGTGCTGCGTGGCTTCGCGCTGGCCGGTTCGGTCGCCGGCCGGCGCGCGATGGCGCTGGCCGCCGCGGCGAAGGCGACGAAGTACCAGAGCGTGACCACGTTGGAAATGACGTTCGAGGCGGCGCTGACCGCCACGAACGCGGTGGCGCAGCCGGCGAAGCCGACCGCCACACCACGCTCGAAACTGCCGGGTGGTGCCCGCCGCAGAGCCGTACGGGCGGTGTAGAGGAAACCGAGCAGCATCGCCAGGTACGCGCCGAGGCCGAGCAGCCCGGTCTCGACGTACGCCCGGAGGAAGTCGTTGTGCGGCTTCTTCGCCTCGTCGGTCTCGCGCTGGGTCATGTTCGGCCCGATGCCGGTCAACGGGTTGCGGTTGGCCAGCGTGACGATCTCGGTCCAGTAGCCGATCCGCCAGGCCAGGGTGTTGCCGGTCGGGTCACCGCCGACCGCGCGGGAGTCGGCGAGCTGGGCGAACCGGGCGCCGACCGCCGGCACTAGGGTCACCCCGGCGACCGCCACCACGCAGAGCGTCACCAGCATCCGCTTGCTGCGGTGCAGTACGGCCACCACGACGAGTCCGATCGCCGCACCGAGGATGGCACTGCGGGTGTTGGTCAGCAGCAGGAAGACCAGCGACAACCCGAGCATCACCCCGAGTACGACCCGCATTCGGCGACTCAGGAAGCGGTACACCGCGAACCCGAAGATCACCATGAACATCAGGTAACGCCCGAACGTGGTCGACTGGCTGAACGTACCGCTGATCCGGGTGAAGCTGCCCTTCACCTCGGCCGGCGGGTGCCCGAGCAGCGACAGCAGCACGGTGTAGCCGAGCGCCAGCACCAGCGAGAAGTAGCAGGCCAACAGGACCCGGCGGATCGCCGCGGTGTCCGGCATGAGCTGCTCCAGCACCACGAACATCACCACCACGGTGAGGATGCGCAGCGCTTCCAGCAGGCTGTTCGACGGTACGGCCGCGCCGAGCGCGCTGACCAGGCTGGTCGCGCCGACCAGCAGCATGGCCCAGCCCATCGGCGAGCCGCGCAGCCGCCCCTGCCGGCTGAACTGGGCGGCCAGCCAGAGTCCGGCGGCGAGCAGGAAGAGCACGGCGAGCAGGGTGGACGGGTCGGTCGCCCGGCCACTCTCCACGGGTGCGGCCTGGCCGGCGCTCGGTCCGGTGAGCTTGAACAGGTCGACGCAGGAGCGGACCGCGAGCATCAGCAGCACGTACCCGGCGAACCGGGTCAGTGCGAGCACCGCCACCGCGATCCCGGCGACGGCGGCGATCGGCAGCACCACACCCTTGCGGTCACCGTCCGCCAGCGACAGACCGGCGACCACCGCGATGACCGCGGCGACCACGGCCGCCCCGCCGACGAGGAGCCGGGCTGCCGTACCGCCCCGGATCGGATCGACTCCGACGGTCGACGCACCGCCGTCGCGTACGCCGACCAACTGCTGCGTGTGTTGTTCCACCGGTCCCACTGAAGCCGAATCGACGCTGCCCCGACCGCTGCCGGGCGCGGCCATCCCATTCCTCCCCGGACGAAGCCCAGGTCCTCCCGGCACGAAGATCGGTTCAATCTAGCCCCGGTCACTCGTCCGGCAGAAGGGGCCGTTACGCCGACCGGGGCATCCTCCCCCGGGTTGACCGGCACCGACCCCGCTGAGCAGGGCAGATGCCTTGTCGGCGAGAAGACGGAAGCGGCGCCGGGCGGACCGGAAGGCGCCGGGCGGCACCGGGCGGCACCGGCGGCCCGGGAAGTCAGGCGGCGGGTGCTCGGGCGGCGAGCCGGGCGCGGGCCCGGCGGCCGGGGACCCGGGCCAGTTCGAGGTAGAGCTGTTCCAGCTCGCGGGCGGCGGTGTCCCAGCTGTACATGCCGGTCACCCGGTCGCGCAGCGCCTCGGCACCGGCCCGTTCGGCCGCCGGGTCGGCGAGCAGCGGGGCGAGCGCCCGGAGCAGGTCGTCCTCGTCGCCGTCGCGGAACAGCCGCCGCCCCGGTGCGTCGGACTCCAGCACCTCCACGTGCGGCGCGATGTCGCTGGCGACCACCGGCAGCCCGTACGCGGCGGCCTCCAGCAGGGTCAACGGCAGACCCTCCAGGCGGGACGGCTGGACGAAGCCGGCGGCGTTGGCGTACAGCTCGGCGAGCAGGTCACCGTAGGCGAAGCCGGTGAAGACGATCCGCTCGTCCCCCTCGGCCTCGCGGCGCAGCTTCGCCACGAAGTCGTCGGTGAACGACGAGCCGCCGACGATCGCCAACCGCATCCGGGTGTCGCTGCGGCGGAATGCCCGGATCAGCAGGTCGGCCGCCTTCTCCGGAACGAGCCGGCCGACCAGGATCAGGTAACCGCCCGGGGTGAGCCCGAACCGGGCCCCGATCTGTCGGGCCGGTAGCGGCCGGGCGGCGTTCACCCCGTTCGGGATGTAGCTGGTGGGGCGGCCGAACCGGGTCTCGTAGTGGGCGGCGAGGCCACGGGAGACGGCGACCCGCCGGTGCGGGACGTACCCGCTCATCCAGTGGGCGCTGCCCAGCACCGCCCGCGCGCCGGCACCCCACTTGTCGCGCTGGTTGTCCAGCCCGTGCACGGTCAGCACCACCCGCGCCCGGGACAGCCAGCGCGGCAGCGGTGCGACCAGGCCGGGTCCGAGACCGTGGTAGTGCACGATGTCGGGCCGCTCGCGCATCGCCGCCATCGTCGAGGTGGCGGCGTGCACGATCGCGTCGAGGTGCTTGCTCGCCACCGTACGGACCTGGCGCAGCCGTACGCCCCGGTAGCGGTCCAGCGGCATGCTGCCGTAGCTCTCCCGGCAATAGACCGTGACCTCGTGGCCGTAGTCGGCCAGCCGGCTGGCGAGTTCCTCGACGTGCCGCTCGATCCCGCCGTAGGTGGCCGGCATGCCCTTCTGGCCGATCATCGCGATGCGCAGCGGTCGCCAGCCGGCGCCCGGTCCGGCGGGATGCGCGGGAATCTCCCGCCGGACCGGAGCGCCCCGGCCGTGTTGGCCGGGAATGGCAGTTTTGTGAGGCTCGTGGTCTACTTTCTCGGCCTGCAGGTCGGGATGGACCACGGTAACTCCCTGCGTGACTAGATGCGCGCCCGCTGCCCGGGCAGATCAACACCCTGCCACGAACGGGCCGACCTGCCCGCTGAACATCTGTTGGAAAAGATCACTCGTGGTGTTCGTCACTCGTAGAAATGACGCCCGGATGTCGTGGAGACGCTCCGTGGTGTCGCGGGGTCGAACGGTGCACGAACAAATTCCTACAGGTGAAGATGGCGATCCGTGCAGGCCGCCGCCTAACCTACCGAAGCTTCTGACCTAAAAGGAGAACTGCATGGGTCGCATCAGCAGGCTGTGGCGCGCGGGTATCGCCGTGCTCCCCGTGGCCGCGCTCGCCGTCGTCGGGGCGGCGCCACAGGCACTCGCCATCGACACCCCCGCGATCGTCGTACAGGACGGCGTGACGCAGCCGGTCTTCGGCTACGCGGACGCCATCCGGGAACGACTTTTCATCGACTCCACTTTCGACAGTGACAACGACGGGCTGCGCGACATCATCGCGTTCGACGTCATGCGGCCGAAGGCGACCGCGAATGGCCTCAAGGTGCCGGTTGTCATGGACGCCAGCCCCTATTACTCGACCGTCTGCCGCGGCAACGAGTCCGAGTGCAAGGCCGACCTGGATGGCGACGGCCTGAACGACAAGTGGCCGTTGTTCTACGACAACTACTTCGTGCCGCGTGGATACGCGGTGATCCTGCTCGACATGGTGGGCACCAACAACTCGACCGGTTGCCCGACCACCAACGCAAACGAGGACAACCTCAGCGCCAAGCAGGCGATCAACTGGCTGAACGGCCGGGCCACCGCCCGTAACGCCGCTGGTCAGGTCGTCAAGGCGGACTGGCACAACGGCAAGACCGGCATGATCGGCAAGTCGTACGACGGCTCGCTGGCCATGTCCACGGCGGTGACCGGGGTCAAGGGCCTCACCACCATCGTGCCGATCAGCGGCCCGACCGAGTACTACGACTACGTACGCAGCAACGGGGTCATCACCCGGGGCAACAGCTACGTGGCGTCGCTGGCCAACACGGTGACCAACCCGGAGCGGCGGGACTACTGCAAGCCGACCCGGGACGCGATGGCCGCCGTCGACGGCGACGAGACCGGTGACTACACCTCCTTCTGGAACGAGCGCAGCTACGTCAAGAAGGTTCCGAACGTCACCGCGAGCGTGCTGCTCTACCACGGCCTGAACGACGACAACGTACGGCCGGACCACTTCAGCAAGTTCTGGTACGCGCTGGCCGAGAACAACGTGCCGCGCAAGCTGTGGCTGTCGCAGGAGGGTCACGTCGACCCGTTCGACTCCCGCCGCGAGGTGTGGGTCAACACCCTGCACCGCTGGTTCGACTTCTGGCTCCAGGGTGTGCAGAACGGCATCATGGAGGAGCCCCGGGTCGACCTGGAGCGTTCCGCCGACGTGTGGGAGACGTACGCCGACTGGCCGGTGCCGGGTAAGGCCGACACCGAGGTCTTCCTGCAGCCGGGTACCACCGGTGCCGGTGGCCTCGGCCTGGTCCCGACGACGAAGCCGGTCAACGGCACGTTCACGGACAGCCCGACGCAGAGCCAGAACACGATGATCCTGAACCCGGACGCCGTGCAGCCGAACCGGCTGGCCTTCCTCTCCGCCCCGCTCACCGCGCCGCTGCACGTCTCCGGTACGCCGGTCGTGCAGCTTCGTGCCTCGGCCGACCAGACCGACACCAACTTCGGTGCCATCCTGGTCGACTACGGCACCGCCGAGCGGGTCAACCACCGCGCCTCGGGCGAGGGCATCATCACCCTCGAGACGTCCGACTGCTGGGGTGAGAGCAGCCCGACCGACGACGGTTGTTACAAGCAGACCCAGAAGCGGGTGGCTACGGCCGACTACGAGCTGGTCACCAAGGGTGTCATGGACGCCCAGAACCGGCAGTCGATCCGTACCGCGGTGCCGCTGGTGCCGGGTCAGGCGTACAACTTCAGCTTCCCGCTGCTGCCGGAGGACTACGTCTTCCAGCCGGGTCACCGGGTCGGCGTGATCATCGTCGGCAGCTACCCGCAGTACTCCAGCCAGGCGGACCAGACCCGCGCCAACATCGCGGTCGCGCTGAAGAGCAGCAACATCGTCCTGCCCGTGGTCGGTGGCACCGCCGCCGCGCACGCCGCCGGACTGTAATACCCCCGGAACGTCTCCCGCGCAGTTGGCGTTCCACGGGAAAACCCGCAGGCCGGTGGCTCCATCAGCCCCGCCACCGGCCTGCGGCCCCGAACCTGAGCGCAGCGTCCGGGGGGGGGGGGGGGGGTGACGGAAGAAGACGCCACCCTGGGGTGGGGCACCCACACCCCCCCCCGGCGCCGCGAAGGACACCCCGGGGGGGAAGGGT
>NZ_JBFAPP010000019.1:0-162459 GCF_040676775.1 Micromonospora sp. NPDC049523
ACGACGGTGACGTCGTGGCCGGCGGCGGCGAGGGCGACGGAGAGGGCGTGTACGTGTCGGCCGAGTCCGCCGACGAGGACGGGTGGGTATTCCCACGAGAGCATCAGAATCCGCTGCTTACGAGCCGACCGGATGTCTATTACCTCGGCGTTCGGTGACATGGACCGGCCCTCCAAGTCTGTTTCGGCGCAGGCTCCAGTGGACACCTGAGCGGGTGCCGTGGCGCGTCCTTTGGGTTGGCCCAATCCTGCCGGTACGGAGATAACCAGCGAAGACGCGGCCGTTGCGGTCATGTAACGGCGATCGGTCAGTTTTGTCCAGCGCACGAATGAGGTTTTGCTCGACGGTATGAAATATGTGCGTCGGAACGTGGAAGATGCGTATTGACCGGGGGTCGTGGGCGTTGCCGTCCGGTGACGGTGAGGTGAAACTGTGCGGTGCGGTGCGGTCAGCTGCGACGGACCCGCAACACTTCGGCCACCGACCAGGCCTGGAACGGGCAGCCGGTGGCGGTGTGTGGCGGCAGGCCGTCTGCCGTCTCACTCACCGAGCCTAGGCCAAATTCGGGCAAATGTGAATCTATGCCGATCAACATATCGCCGGTTGGCACACCCGCCCGACGGGCGGCGTCCACGTACGGGCCGAGCAGCCAGGGCCAGACCGTGCCCTGGTGGTAGGCCCCGTCCCGCTCGGCCGGGCCGCCCCGGTGCCGGCCCACGAAGCCGGGACCGTCCGGGGCCAGGCTGCGCGGGCCGAGCGGAGTCAGCAGCGCCGCCCCGAGCAGCCGTACGGTCGCCGGGTCCGGATCGAGCGGCGCGTACGGCAACGACCACGCCAGCAGTTGGTTGGGGCGGACCAGGTCGTCGTCGTGCAAGACGGCGCCACCCAGCGGATACGTCGGTGCCGGTGCGTCGACCACGTCGTAGAGCCAGCCCGCCGGGGTCGGGAACCGCTCCCGGAACGAGGCCAGCGCCCGCGCGTGCGCCCGTGGCGCGGCACCCGGATCCTGCCCGGCCAGTCCGGCCAGTTCGGTGACCGCCGCCAGCCCGTTGACCCACAGGGCGTTCACCTCGACCGGCTTGCCCGCCCTGGGCGTCACCGGGATGCCGTACACCCGGGCGTCCATCCAGGTCAGTGCCTCACCGGCGGCGCCCTGGGTGAGCAGCCCGTCGACCGGGTCGGCGCCGATGCCGTACCGGGTGCCGGCGAGGTGGCCGTCGACCACCGCGCGCAGCGCCGGCAGCAGCTCGTCGGCGAGATCGGTGTCCGACGTCAGCTCCACGTGCCGGGCCACCGCGTGCAGGAACCAGAGCGTGGCGTCGGCGGTGTTGTACTCCACCCGGCCGGTGTCGGCGGTGTTCGCCAGCATGCCCTCGGACAGCGTGGCCGCGTACGACCGCAGCAGCTCCCGGCCCTCGTCGGCCCGACCGGTGTGCAGGAACAGCCCCTCGTACGAGGTCATCGTGTCCCGCGACCAGGCGCCGAACCACGGGTAACCGGCCACCACGTCCGGCCCGGTGCCGGTACGCACCACGAACGCGTCGGCGGCCAGGGCCAGGGTCGCGTCGACCGGGTCGGCCGGCTTCGCCGCCGCCACCACCTGACGGTTGCGCCGCCGCGCCTGCGCGACGATCTCCACTGCCGGCGGCGGCTGCTCGCCCAGCTCGTCCGCCCAGGCCAGCACCGACACCGTGTCGCCGGGGCCGAACAACTCGGCGGAGAAGGTGCCGGCGTGCCAGAGGTCCTCCTCCGGGTGCAGTCCCCGGACGGCCTCCTCACGGTGGTGCACCCCGTGCCACCACTGACCGGCCGGCAGCCAGCCCGGCCCGGACAGCCGGTACGCCCCCTCGACGACCGCCCCGTCGGCGACCTGCTCGACCCGGGGCGCCGGCCCGTCCGCACGCCGTTCGCCGTGCACGTCGCGCCAGGTGCAGGCGGCGGCCAGGTTCAGCCGTACCGGGCCGCCGGAGATCAGCCGGTGTACGACGGCGACGCAGGACCGCCCGTACGCCATGGCCAGCTCGCGTTCGATCACCAGGTCGCCGATCCGCCACCGCCAGCGCGGCAGCCCGTCGACCAGGTCGAAGCGTTCGAGCAGCTCGAAGCCGCGCGGGTCGACCACGCCGGAGTGCCACTCGTGGGTGGCCAGCCGGACCTGGGTGCCGGTCGGGAGGGTGATCGCCGCGTCCAGGCTGGCCAGCCCGAGCCGCCGGAGCGCCGGGGTGTCCCCGGCGACCACCAGCAGCCCGTGGTATCGGCGGGTACGCAGCCCGCTGACCGTGCCCATGGCGTATCCGCCCCGACCGTCCGGCACCAGCCATTCGCGGCTGGCACCCGCGCTCAGTTGGCCACAGACCTGCGGACCGAAGCCGATCTCGATCAATCTTCCTCCCGATGCACGCCCCACGAGGGTGTCTGTAACACGCCCCAGGAACAATGGCGAGTGTGGTCAAGTTCGTGCGAGGGATCTTCCAACGGAAGATCGAGAAGGTGGAGGTGATCAGCGACGTGCCGGCCGCCGCAGAACCGGGCAACGACGCGGAGCGGGCCCGGTTGGCCCAGGCCGACTCGGGGGAGCAGGCCTGGCGACAATGGGGTCCCTATCTGTCGGAGCGGGCCTGGGGAACGGTACGCGAGGATTACAGCGAGCACGGTACGGCCTGGGACTACTTCCCGCACGATCATGCGCGCTCCCGTGCCTACCGGTGGAACGAGGACGGCATGGCCGGCGTCTGCGACGACCGGCAGACGTTCTGCTTCGCCCTCGCGCTGTGGAACGGCGCCGATCCTATCCTCAAGGAGCGGATGTTCGGGCTCGGCAGTGACGGCGGGAACCACGGCGAGGACGTCAAGGAGTACTGGTGGTACCAGGACTCCACGCCGACCCACTCCTTCATGCGCTGGCGCTACCACTACCCGCAGGCGCGCTACCCGTACGACGACCTGGTCTCGGTCAACGGCCTGCGTGGCCGCGACGAAACCGAGTACGAACTGGTCGACACCGGCATCTTCGACGACGACCGCTACTGGGCGGTGACGGTCGACTACGCCAAGGCGTCGCCGACCGACATGTGCGTCCTGATCACCGTGGCGAACCGGGGCGACCAGGCTGCCCGACTGCACGTGTTACCCACCCTCTGGTTCCGCAACACCTGGGCCTGGGGACTGCCCGGCCGCGACGCCGTACCGACGATCACCGGCGCCGACGCCCGGCTGGTCGGCCAGCACGGCATCCTCGGCCAGATCGTGCTCCAGGGCGACGGCGACCCGACCGCGCTGTTCTGCGACAACGAAACCAACGCCGAACGGCTCTGGGACCTGCCGGGACGCAGCCTCTACCCGAAGGACGGGATCAACGACCACGTGGTTTCCGGCGCGGCCACGGTCAACCCCGACCGGCAGGGGACCAAGGGCGCACTGCACTACGTGCTCGACGTACCCGCGGGTGCGCAGGCGGAGATCCGGGTCCGGCTCAGCCTGACCGCCCCGCCCCCGGGCACCGCCCCGGCCCCGGAACTCGACCTCGGCGCGGACTTCACCACCACCATGGCCGCCCGCCGGGCCGAGGCGGACGACTTCTACGCCCGGATCATCCCGCCGACCGTCCCGGCCCACGAGGCCGAGGTGGCCCGGCAGGCCATCGCCGGGCTGATGTGGGGCAAGCAGTTCTACCACTTCGACGTGCAGCAGTGGCTCGACGGCGACCCCGCCTCGCTGCCGCCGCCGCCCGGCCGCCGACACGGGCGCAACAGCGCCTGGTGGCACATGAACAGCTTCGACGTCATCTCCATGCCCGACCCCTGGGAATACCCCTGGTACGCGGCCTGGGACCTGGCCTTCCACTGCGTCACCATCGCCCGGGTCGACCCCGGTTTCGCCAAGGCCCAGCTCGTCCTCCTGCTCCGCGAGTGGTACCTGCACCCCAACGGCCAGATCCCGGCGTACGAGTGGGCGTTCGCCGACGTGAACCCGCCCGTGCACGCCTGGGCGGCGCTGCGGGTGTTCGAGATCGACGGCGGGCGCGACTACGACTTCCTCGCCCGGGTGATGCACAAGCTGCTGCTCAACTTCACCTGGTGGGTCAACCGCAAGGACGTCAACGGCAACAACGTGTTCGAGGGCGGCTTCCTCGGGCTGGACAACGTCGGGCCGTTCGACCGTTCGGCCGCGCTGCCGGTGGCCGGGGTGCTGGAGCAGTCCGACGGCACCGGCTGGATGGCCATGTACGCGCTCAACCTGCTCGACATGGCGCTCGCCCTGGCCCAGCACGACCCCACGTACGCCGACATCGCGACCAAGTTCTTCGAGCATTTCGCATACATCGCGGGGGCGGCGTACAAGCAGGGGCTCTGGGACGACGAGGACTCCTTCTTCTACGACCAGCTCCGGCTCCCCGACGGCAGCAAGGTGCCGCTGAAGGTCCGTTCGGTGGTCGGCCTGCTGCCGCTGGCGGCCACCACCCGACTGAACGCGAAGACCCTGCACCGGCTGCCCGAGCTGGCCGCCCGGCTGCGCTGGTTCCTCACCCACAAACCCGAGTACGCCGACGTGCTCGGCGCCCGCCGGCTCGCCCCGGACGGCCGCCAGCAGCGGCTGCTCTCCATGGTCGGCCCGGACCAGGTGGTACGCCTGCTCGGCCGGATGCTCGACGAGGAGGAGTTCCTCTCCCCGTACGGGCTGCGCACGCTGTCCCGCCAGCACCTGGACAAGCCGTTCACGGTGTCGCTGGGCGGGCAGGACTTCACCGTCGGCTACGAGCCGGCCGAGTCGACCAGCGGGCTGTTCGGCGGCAACTCCAACTGGCGTGGCCCGATCTGGATGCCGACCAACTACCTGCTGATCCACGCGCTGCGCGACTACGCCGCGTTCTTCGGCGACGACCTGCTGATCGAGTACCCGACCCGGTCCGGGACCAAGCGCACCCTGAGCGAGATCGCCGACGACCTCTCCAACCGGCTGATCTCGCTGTTCGTACCGGACGACTGGGGCCGGCGGCCGATGTACGGCGCCTGCGACCTGTTCCAGCGGCACCCGGACTGGAAGGACCTGATCGCGTTCCCGGAGTACTTCCACGGTGACAACGGCGCCGGCTTGGGAGCCTGGCACCAGACCGGCTGGACCGCCCTGGTCGCCGACCTCATCCTGACCACCCGTCGGTAGCGGGAGGGCGCCGCCGGTCAGTGAGGGTGCTTTCCGCACTGGAAGATGCCCTTACTGGCCGGTTCGGCCCGCTCCCGGTGGCCGGCGCCGGTAGATTCCCGGCAGGGCGTTCGTCGTCCGTGCGCCTCGTGGACACCACCCCCCGAGCAGCACGCGGAGGGGTCGTATCCATGACAGCCGGACATCCCCCGGACGTCGAGGTGACGTTGCGGGTCAACGGGCAGGCGCGGCCAATACGGCTGGAAAGCCGGGTCACCCTGCTCGACGCACTGCGCGAACACCTCGGCCTGACCGGTACGAAAAAGGGCTGCGACCAGGGCGCCTGCGGCGCCTGCACGGTCCTGCTCGACGGCGAGTCGGTGGTGTCCTGCCTGGTCCTCGCGGCCCAGTGCGACGGCCGGGAGGTGACCACCGTCGAGGGACTGTCGTCCGACGGGCGGCTGCACCCGGTGCAGCAGGCGTTCGTCCGGCACGACGGCTTCCAGTGCGGGTACTGCACACCGGGGCAGATCATGTCGGCGGTCGCGCTGCTGCGGGCGGGGCGGGCGGGTTCCGACGACGAGATCCGCGAGTTCATGAGCGGCAACCTGTGCCGCTGCGGGGCGTACCCGAACATCCTGGCGGCGATCCGGGACGTCGCCGCGCAGGGTGATCACGTCGAGGTCGTCGGAGCCGGCCGGGTCCCGGCGGGCGGTGAGCGGTCATGACCCTCTTCGAGTACGTACGCCCCGACGACGTGACCGGTGCGGTCGACCTGGTCAGCGCCGACCCGGGTGCCGCCTACCTGGCAGGTGGCACCACCCAGCTCGACCTGCTGCTCAAGGACGGTGTGATCCGGTCGAACCGGCTCGTCGACATCGGCCGGCTGCCGCTGCGGGGGATCACCCGCGACGGCGACACCCTGCGGGTGGGTGCGTTGACCACGATGGATGCGCTGGCCGCCGAACCGGTGGTGGCGCAGCGGGTGCCGTTCGTGCGGGAGGCACTGCTGGCGGGTGCGTCGCCGCAGCTGCGCAACATGGCGACGATCGGCGGCAACCTGCTGCAACGTACGCGCTGCCGGTATTTCCGGGACTCGGCGGTGGCGGCCTGCAACAAGCGCGTACCGGGATCGGGGTGTGCGGCGGTCACCGGGGTGGCGCGGATGCACGCGATCCTCGGCGCGAGCGAGCGCTGCATCGCACTGCACGCCTCCGACCTGTGCGTGCCGCTGGTCGCGCTCGACGTGCGGGTGCACCTGCGGGGCACCGACGGGGAACGCAGTGTGCCGCTGACCGAGTTCTACCTGCCGGCGGGGGAGAGCCCGGAGATCGAGACCGTGCTCCGGCACGGCGAGTTGATCACACGGGTGGAGCTGCCGCTGCTGGCGCCCGGCACCCGCTCGGGCTACCTGAAGGTACGCGACCGGGCCTCGTACGAGTTCGCGCTCACCTCGGCCGCCGCGGCCCTGGTGGTCGACGACGGCGTGATCACGTACGCCCGGTTGGCTCTCGGTGGCGTCGGGACCGTTCCCTGGCGTGCCCGGGCGGCCGAGGCGGTCCTCACCGGGGCGCCCGCGAACGTCGAGACCTTCCGCGCGGCGGCGGAGGCCGAGATCCGGGACCCGTTCACCGTGCCCGGTACCGAGTTCAAGGTCGAACTGGCCAAGCGGACGATCGTCCGCGTCCTGCGGACCGTGGCCGGGGCGCGGCCGTGAGCCCGGTGACGGTGGACGCCAAGCTGCTCGGTGATCCGATCGACCGGGTCGACGGGCCGCTCAAGGTGGCCGGAGCCGCCCCGTACCCGTCGGACGTCTCCTATCCGGGGATGGCGCACGCGGCGCTGGTGCAGTCGACCATCGGGGCCGGCACGATCATCCGGATCGACGCCGCCGCGGCGAGGTCCGCGCCGGGCGTGCTGACCGTGATCACGTACGAGAACACGCCCGCGCTCCCGGACGGGCCGATGACGATCCTCGGCCCCTCGCCCCGCTTCCCGTTCAAGGACAACCGGATCGTGCACTACGGCCAGCACGTGGCGATGGTGGTCGCGGAGACAGCCGAGCAGGCGGTGGCGGCGGCCCGGCTGGTGAAGGCCGAGTACGAGCCGACGACCCCGGTCCTCGGCATCACCAACCCGGACGCCCCGCTCGAGTTCGACGCGTGGGGGATGGACTCGACACGCGGCGACGTCGAAGGCGCGCTCGCTTCCGCCGAGGTGACCTACGACGAGACGTTCACCATCGCCCCCGAGACCAACAACCCGCTCGGCCTGTTCGCCACGGTGGCCCGATGGGAGGCCGGCCGGCTCGTCGTACACGAGTCGACCCAGTGGCCGATCATGGCCCGGCAGACCCTGGCGACCGTGTTCGAGCTGGCCGAGCAGGACGTACGGGTGTTCGTACCGTTCATCGGAGGCGGATTCGGCGCCGGACTCCGCTTCCCGCCGCACGCGATCCTGACCGTGCTCGCCGCCCGGATGCTCGACCGCCCGGTCAAGGTGGTGCTGACCCGGCCGCAGATGTTCACCTCCATCGGCCACCGGCCCGAGACGAGGCAACGGCTGCGGATCGGCGTCGCCCGCGACGGCCGGTTGCTGGCCATCGACCACGAGGCCACCTCGACCATCGGGATCGAGGAGACCAACCTCGAACCCGTCACCATGCCCACCCCCAACTCGTACGACTGCGACAACGTCGCCACCCACGAACGCCAGGTACGGCTCAACATCCCGAACCCCGGCGCGATGCGCGGCCCCGGCACCACCCAGGGCAACTTCGCGGTCGAGTCGGCCCTGGACGAGGTCGCGTACCGGCTGCGCTGCGACCCGATCGCGCTGCGGTTGCACAACTATGCCGAGGTCCAGCCGGGCACGGGCCTGCCCTGGTCGAGCAAGGCGCTGCGGGAGTGCTACCGGGTCGGCGCCGAGCGGTTCGGCTGGGCGGACCGTAATCCCGAGGTCCGGTCGATGCGCGACGGCGACTGGTTGATCGGGTACGGGATGGCCGGGGTCACCTTCGACTGGTACCAGGCCCCCTGCCGGGCCCGGATCTCGATCCGCCGCGACGGCACCGCGTACGCCCGCAGCGCCGCGACCGACCTCGGTACCGGCACGTACACGATCGCGACCCAGCTGACCGCGCAGCTGCTCGGCCTCGACCTCGACCGGGTCCGCTTCGACCTCGGCGACAGTGACCTGCCGCTCGCCCCGCAGTCCGGCGGCTCGGGGCTGGCGATGTCGCTGAGCGGCGCGCTGCACCAGGCCGCCGGCAACCTGCTGGGCGCCTTCCTGGACGCGGTCGCCGACGACGCCGCGTCACCGCTGCGCGGCCGGAGCCCGGACGACGTCACCGCCAGTGGCGGGCGGCTGCACCTGGTGGACGATCCGTCGGTCGGGGAGACCTACACCGACATCCTGGACCGGCACGGGCTCGACGAGTTGACCGCCGACGGCGCCGTGGACCCGAAGGCGGAGGGTGCGGGCATGATGCCGGCCGGTGGGTTCGCCGCCCGGTTCGTCGAGGTACGGGTGGACGAGGACCTCGGTGTGCTGCGGGTCGCGCGGGTGGTGACCGCCATCGACGCCGGCCGGATCCTGAACGAGAAGACCGCCCGGAGTCAGGTGCTCGGAGCGACCGTGATGGGCATCGGCATGTCGCTGCTGGAGCAGACCGAATTCGACCCCGGTACGGGCCGGGTCGCGAACGCGACCTTCGGCGACTACCTGATCCCGGTCAACGCCGACGTACCCGATCTCGACGTCGTGTTCGTCGGCGAGCCGGACCGGTTCAGCCCCGTTGGTATCAAGGGCATCGGCGAGATCGGCATCGTCGGGGTCGCCGCCGCCATCGCCAACGCGGTCCACCACGCCACCGGCCGGCGGATCCGGTCGCTGCCGATCACCATCGAAAAGCTGCTGTAGCCGGCCGTCGGTACCCTTGCCCCGGTGACGAACACGGTGCTCGACAACGCGCTCACCGACACCGGCATGCCGCTGCGCCCGCTGCCGGACGAGGTGGTGGACCTGCTCCGGAGCCTGGAGGCCCCACCGCGACTGGCCGCGCACCTGCGTGCCGTACACGACGTCGCGGACCAGCTCACCGACCTGGTCACGGGTCGTTTCCCGGGGCTCGCGGTCGACCGTCCGGCCGTGCTGTACGGGGCGGCGACCCACGACATCGGCAAGGTGGTCCACGTCGAGGAACTCTCCGGCCCCGGTACGGCGCACGAACCCGCCGGTGAGGCCCTGCTGCTGGCCCGGGGTGTGCCGGCGCGGCTGGCCCGTTTCGCCGGCAGCCACGGCAGTTGGACCCGGAGCGGGATCCCCGTCGAGGACCTGCTCGTCAGTCTCGCCGACAAGATCTGGAAGGCGAAGCGGGTCACCGACCTGGAAACCCTGGTCCTCGACCGGATAGCCGACGCCGCCGGGGTGCAGCGCTGGCAGGCATTCATGGACCTGGACGACATCCTCGACCGGTTGGCGGCCGACGCCGACAAGCGCCTTGCCTACCAGGGCAGCTATCCAATCCGTTCGACCCGCTGATCGTCGCGCCGGCCCCTCGACCGGGGGCCGGCGCGTCCGTTTCTCCGGTCAGGAGTGGGCGATCAGCATCGCCGGCTGTTCGACGCAGTCGGCCACGTGCCGCAGGAAGCCTCCCGCGACGCCACCGTCACAGACCCGATGGTCGAAGGTGAGGCTGAGCTGGGTCACCTTGCGTACGGCAAGTTGGCCGTCGACCACCCACGGCTTGTCGACGATGCGCCCGATGCCGAGCAGCGCCGCCTCCGGGTGGTTGATGATCGGGGTCGACCCGTCGACACCGAACACGCCGTAGTTGTTCAGCGTGAAGGTGCCCCCGGTCAGCCGGGCCGGCGGCAGCGTACCGGCGCGGGCCGCCGCGGTCGTCTCCGCGAGCGCGGTCGCGAGTTCGCTGGTGGTGAGCGCAGACGCGTCCCGCAGAACCGGTACGAGCAGGCCCCGGTCGGTCTGCGCCGCGATGCCCAGGTGCACGGCGGCGGACTGGACGATCCGCTGGCCCTCGGTGTCGACCCGCGAGTTGAGCTGAGGGTAGCGGCGCAGCCCGCTGAGGCAGATCCGGGCCAGCAGCGCGAGGATGCTGACCGGCTGGTCGGGGCGGGCGGCGTTGATCGCCGCGCGGGTCTCCAGCAGCGCGGTGGCGTCCACGTCGACCCAGATGGTGACCTCGGGGATCTCCCGCCGGCTGCGGGAGAGCTTGTCCGCGATCACCTTGCGGACCCCGGTCAGCGGAATGATCACGTCCGCGCCGGCCTGATTGTCGACGGGTCGGTGCGAGCCCGGCAGCGCCGCCTCGGGCTGCGGTGCGGGTTGCGCCGCCGCGGCCACCGCGGCCTCGACGTCGGCCCGCCGGACCACACCACCGGGTCCGGTGCCGTGCAGCCCGGCCAACTCCAGGCCGTGTTCCCTGGCCAGCCGCCGCACGATCGGCGAGAGGACCAGCGGCGCGTTGCCCGGCCGCGCCGGCTCGGCGACCGTCGTGGCCGGGGCGACGCTGGTGGCGAGTGCGACCGGGGTCACCGGGGCGGGCGTGACAGCCGCGACGGCGGCCGCGGGCTCCCGGCCGGCGTCAGCTCGGCTCTGCTGCTCGGATGCCGCGACGGACTGCTCCGGCGCCGGGCGGGGACGGCGGCGTCGGCCGGAGGTGCCGTGGCCGGTGCCGTACCCGATGAGGACGTTGCCGGAGCCGGCCCGTTCCTCCTCGCGATAGGTGGCGTGCGCGGCGGGCTCGGCCGGGGTGTCCGGGCCGGCGTCCAGTGCCGCCACGGTGATCAGGGGCTGGCCCACCGGGCGCACCTCACCGACCGCGCCGTGCAGGGCGACCACCCGACCCGCGTACGGGCAGGGCACGTCGACCACCGCCTTGGCGGTTTCCACCTCCACCACGCTCTGGTCCACGGTCACCACGTCACCGACCGCGACCCGCCAGCCGACGATCTCCGCCTCGGTCAGCCCCTCGCCCAGGTCGGGCAGCAGGAAGACCTGCGCGGCTGCGACCGCACTCATGCCGCGCTGCCTTCGAGCGCCGGCAGCCAGCGCCGGTCGGGCTGGTCGTCCCACTGGAGGCGGGCCACCGCGTCGAGCACCCGGTCGACGCTCGGCAGGTGGGTGTGCTCCAGCATCGGTGCCGGGTACGGGATGTCCAGGCCGCTGACCCGCAGCACCGGAGCGTGCAGCGAGTGGAAGCAGCGTTCCTGGACCCGGGCGGCGATCTCGGCGCCCACGCCCGCGAAGCTCTGCGCCTCCTGGATCACCACACACCGGCCGGTACGGCGTACCGAGGCGCTGATCGTCTCGTCGTCGAACGGCACGATGGTGCGGCAGTCGATCACCTCGAGGTCCCAGCCCTCCTCGCGGGCGGCCTCGGCGGCCTCCAGCGCGACCGGGACCGACGGCCCGTACGCGACGAGGGTGGCGTCCCGTCCGGGGCGCCGGACCACGGCCCGGCCGAACGGCTCGGCGGTCACCGGCAGGCTGACCTGATCACTTGCGAAGTAGAGCTTCTTCGGCTCCATGAAGACCACCGGGTCCGGATCGGCGATCGCCTCCCGCAGCAGCGAGTACGCGTCCTCGACGGTGGCCGGGGTGACGACCTTCAGGCCCGGGGTGTGCGCGTAGTACGCCTCGCTGGAGTCGCAGTGGTGCTCGACCCCACCGATGCCCCCTGCGTACGGCACCCGGATCACGATCGGCACGCTCAGCGCGCCCCGGGTCCGGTTGCGCAGCTTCGCCACGTGCGAGGCGATCTGCTCGAACGCCGGGTAGGCGAACGCGTCGAACTGCATCTCGACCACCGGCCGCAGCCCGGACATCGCCATCCCGACCGCGAAGCCGACGATGCCGGCCTCGGCCAGCGGGGTGTCGAAGCAGCGCTGGTCACCGAAGCGGGCCAGCAGCCCGTCGGTGATCCGGAAGACGCCGCCGAGCTGGCCGACGTCCTCACCGAAGACCACCACCCGCTCGTCGGCGGCCATCGCGTCGGCCAGCGCCGCGTTCAGCGCCTTCGCCATCGTGGTGCCGGCCATCAGCGTGCTCCCCGCTCGTGTGCGTCCCGTTCGTCGGCGGCCTGTTCGGCGTCCGCGGCCAGCTCGGCGCGAACCTGCTCGCGCTGCTCCACCAGTTGCGGGGTGGGCTCGGCGAAGACATGGTCGAAGAGGCTGAGCGGGTCTACGGTCGGCTGCACGTTCATCCGGGCCCGCAGGTCGGCCGCGTACGCCTCCGCCTCGGCCGCGATACCCGCCTCGGCCCCGTCGTCCAGCACGCCGAGATGCCGCAGGTAGGCCGCCAGCCGGGCGATCGGGTCACGGTCGCGCCAGGCGTCGACCTCGGCGCCGTCGCGATAGCGGCTGGCATCGTCCGCGTTGGTGTGCGGTTCCATCCGGTACGTGTGCGCCTCGACCAGGAACGGCCCGTTGCCGGCCCGCGCGTGCGCGACCGCCCGGTTCAGCACCGCCAGTACGGCCACCGGGTCGTTGCCGTCGACCTGCTCGCTGGGCACCCCGTAGCCGACACCCTTGTACGCCAGCGACGGCGCGGCGGTCTGCCGGGACAGCGGCACGCTGATCGCGTACCGGTTGTTCTGCACGAAGAAGACCACCGGTGCCTTGAACACGGCGGCGAAGTTGACCCCCTCGTGGAAGTCGCCCTCGCTGGTGGCGCCGTCACCGATGAACGCCAGCGCCACCGTGTCGTGCCCCTGGTACGCCTCGCCGTAGGCGACCCCGGCCGCGTGCACCGTCTGGGTGGCCAGCGGGGTGCACTGCGGCGCGGTACGCCGGGCGGCCGGGTCGTACCCGCAGTGCCAGTCGCCGCGCAGCAGGGTCAGCACCTCGACCGGGTCGATGTCCCGGGAGACCAGTGCCATCGACTCCCGGTAGGTGGGGAAGACCCAGTCGGTCGGGCGGACCGCGAGCATCGCGCCGACCTGGCAAGCTTCCTGCCCGCGCGAGGACGGGTAGACCGCCAGCCGACCCTGCTTGGTCAGCGTGGTGGCCTGGAGGTCGAAGCGGCGCCCGATGACCATGCGCCGGTACAGCTCGCGCAGCGCGTCGGCGGAGGGCTCGGGGTAGTCGGACCGCTCGGGCAGCCGGTTGCCCTGCTCGTCGATCATCCGGACCGGTTCGAGACTGGGCAGCAGGGCGCGGGCCGGGTCGGGCGGGGTGACCGCCCGACGGGTACGCGGGGATGCCCTGCGGACCGCCTGGGGTGTGGTTGTCACGGCGGGGACCTCCTGGACGTGTGGTGCGCCTATGCTCACGCCCACGGATGATTGACTCAAGATCCTCAGGAAACGCGGGACGATTGGCAATGGAGGCGTACGCGGATGGACCAGGAGGACCGGGAGCGGGGCCCGTTCGCCGCCGACGCGGGACGATCGGCCCGACCCCTCGACGAGGTCGACCGGCGGATCCTCGACGAACTCGTACGTGACGGCCGGACCTCGATCCGTACGCTCGCCGAACGCATCCACATCTCCCGGACCAACGCGTACGCGCGGGTGGAGCGGCTGCTGCAGGACGGGGTGATCACCGGGTTCCGGGCGCAGGTGGTGCCGGAGCGGGCCGGGCTCGGCACGTCGGCGTACATCGCGCTGAAGATCGAGCAGAACAGTTGGCGGGAGGTGTCGGTGGAACTGGGCCGGGTGCGTTACATCGAGCACGCGGCCCTGCTCGGCGGGGACCACGACGTGTTGGCCCTGGTCAGGGCGCCGGACAACGTTGCCCTGCGGGACGTGGTGCTCAACCGGGTGCAGGGCATCGCCGGGGTGCTTTCCACCCGTACTTGGCTCGTCTTCGAAGAGTTCGACGGCGCCACAACCCCCTGGACCTAACCCCCCGCCCCCCGTCCCTCCCTCCCCCGTCCCCTCCCTCCCCGCCCCGATCTCGCCAACGATCTTGCAGTTGTGGCGCCCGGATCAGGGCATTCATCCAGATTTGTGCGCCGCCACAAGTGCAAGATCGTCGCGTGCAAGATCGTCGCGGTGCCTGCGGTTGGGTGGCGGGGTGCCGGCGCGGGAGTCAGGTGAGGACGGTGAGGGCGGCCAGGACGTAGAGGCAGCCGCCGAGGGCGACGACTACTCCGGCGGCGGCGGGGACCCAGCCGATCACCTTCGCGAGTGGTGACCAGGAGCGGGATCGGCCCGCGAGCAGGGCGTACCCGCGGATGGTCAGCACGCCGACCCCGGTCAGGGTGACCGCCATGCCGATCCCGAACACGATCACCAGGATCACCGCGTCCAGCGCGCGTCCGGTGAGCAGGCCGCTGACCAGCACCAGGAACGCCGACGGTGAGGGGAGCAGCCCACCGGAGAGGCCGAGCGCGAGCAGCCCACGACGGGACCACGGGTCGGTCATCTCGTCGGCGTCATGGTGGTGGTGGTGATGCGCCGCCTCGGTAGCGGTGACCGGGTCGGCGGTGAGCGTCGCGGTGGCGCTCGCCGCGTGCGCCCCGTCGACCGCGTGGTCATGGGAGTGCTCGGCCACCGGCTCCGGCTCATGCGAGTGCCCGGGGGCGTGCGAGTGGCCGTGCCCGGGGGCGTGCGAGTGGCCGTGCCCGGGGGCGTGCGAGTGGCCGTGCCCGGGGGCGTGCGAGTGGCCGTGGCCGTGCGTGTGGGAGTGGCCGTGGCCGCGCAGGTGGCGGTAGGTGAGGTGGGCGCCGACGCCGATCACCACGAGCCCGGCGAGCACCTGGAGCCAGGCGGTGATCGTCTTGGTGCCGAGACCGGCGGCGCCGGTCAGACCCACCCAGACCAGGGCGAGAACGAGTACGGAGAAAGTGTGCATCAGCGCGACGATGGCGCCGAGCCGTACCGCGTCCCGATACCGTCCCCGGGTGCCGACCAGGTATGCGGCCGTCACGCTCTTGCCGTGTCCGGGTGCGACCGCGTGCGCGGCGCCGACGCCGAGCGCCACCAGCAGGGCCAGCCAGAACACCGCTCCACTGTCGAAGAGCGCGATCAGGCGGCTGTCCAGCCCGTTGATCCCGGTCATGCCGTCCTCCTCGTCCGACGCCGCCGGTTCACCAGCATCCCGGCGATGATGGCGACCGCGGCTATGCCCGTACCGGCGGCGACCGTGCCCACGGCGGCCGGGCGACCGGAGCCGCCCTCGCCCGCGGTGAGGCGGACCTGGTGGCTGCCCTCGGTGGCGGTGAAGAGCGCCTCCGTCGGGGTCATCGGCACGTCCGAGGTGAGCGCCGTGCGGTACGCGGTGTTCAGGTCGGTGAGCGCGCTGACCGTCACGTCGAGGTCGCTGACCGGTTGCGGGCAGTCGAAGGTGAGCCGGGCGCCCTTCTTGACCAGCTGTTCGAGGGTGTCGAGGCGGCTGGAGCAGGGCGTGCCGGTCTGGCTGACCGTGATCCGCTTCAACAGGTAGTCGTGTACGGCGGGGGAGCGTTGCAACTTCTGCTCGCCGGTGAGCCCGGTGTCGACCTTGCCCGTGGCGGGGTCCTCGAACGCGCCGAGGGACTGGCCGAGGGCCACCCAGTCGTCCTCGGCGGCGAGCCAGTTGATGGTCACCCGCGTATCGTCGGCGCTGATCCGGGCCGTGGCCGGTGGGCCGAACGGGTGGGCCGAGGCCGGGCTGGCCGGCCCGGTGACCGCGACCAGCGCGGCCAGGGCGCCCAGCATCGTGCCGGCCAGTGCGCGCGTACGGATGGTCACAAAGGCTCCTGTCCGGGCCGGACCGGGTGCGGACCGACCGGTGTGGCCGGTCCGCACCCGGGGCGGATCACTGCTTGCGGGCGGATTACTTCTTGATGGTGATCACCGGGGTGGTGATCTTCTGGTTCTCGCTGACCAGGTAGACAACCTGGGTGCTGCCCTTCTTGGTGCCCTCCGGCACGGCGAAGGTGTAGTTGAACTGGCCCAGCTCGTCGGCCTTCTTGGAGGCGATTAGGACGCCGGGCTTGCCCTCGCCGAGGGTGGTGCTGCGCAGGTACACGCTCACCGTCTCGTTCGGGTCGTAGTTGTACGCCTTGACCTGGACCTTCTCGCCGACGGCGACGGTCTTCTGGGCGGTCAGGGCCCGCTCGCCGGTGGTGTTCTCCGGGGTGCGGAACTCGTTGACGGTACGCACACCCGCGTCGTTCTTGCGGATGAGGAAGCCGTCCTCGTGCTTGCCCGTGGCGGTACGCGCCTCGAACCGGATCGAGTCCTTCTCGACGTCGATCATCTGGTAGAGCTGGACGTTCTCGTCCCGGTCGCTGATCTCCGCACCGTTACCGGTCCAGTTCTCGCCACCGTTGAGCTCGTACATCTTGCCGCCGGAGACGGACACCACGTAGACGACACCGTTGTGCACGGTGCTCGACTTACGGTTCGCCGCCACGTTGCCCCGGGCGTACGAGTGGTCGTGGCCCTGCAGGACCAGGTCCACGCCGTACTTCTCCAGCAGCGGGCCCCACTGGTCGCGGACCTGCGGGTTGTTGCGGGAGCCGGTGTTCGAGTAGACCGGGTGGTGGAAGGTGACCACGGTCCACTTGTTCGGGTTGTCCTTGAGCAGGCTCTCCAGCCACGCGGTCTGCGCGGCCATGACCTCGGGGATGCTCTGCACGTTGCTGTTCAGCCCGATGAACCGCACACCCTGGTAGTCGGTGTAGTACGCGGTCTTGTCCAGGGCCGACTCGGTCCCGGCCGGCCACTGCGGCCCGTTCGACGGGAACGGGAACTGCGGTGCCCAGAACGAGGACAGCGCGGAGCCGCTGTACTCGTGGTTACCGGGGATCGCGATGTTGTTGACCTGGCTGTTGATGAAGCCGTCGGCGTCGAACCACTGGCCCCACTGCTCTTCGCTGTTCGCGCTGTCGATGAGGTCACCGGCGTTGACGACCATCTTGGCCTCGGGCCGGTCGGCGAAGGCCTGCCGGAACACCCGCGGCACCGCGGAGTCGATGTAGTTCTGCGCGTCGCCGTAGTAGATGAACGAGAACGGCGAGAACGCCGAGTCCGCGGTGGTGAAGTCGGACCACTCGTTCCAGTTGGTGCCGTCGCCGACCCGGTAGGTGTAGCGGGTGTTCGGCTTGAGGTTGGTGAACTCGACCGTGTGGTAGGTCGAGGCGTAGCCGAGTGAGGTGTTGACCGCCGAGTTCGCGCTCGCCTTGACGGTGGACACCGCGCCGGCTGCCGGTGCGACGTCACCGAGTGCGTTGGGCGCCTCGAGGATCTGGGCCTGGGCCCACTCGGCCGACGCCTCGGCCCGCCAGGTCACCTTCTGCGAGGTGGCCGGCGTGGCGGTCGGCGTCAGGATGACGCGGTCGGGCATCGGGGAGGGCTTGTAGATCTCGGCCGCCGGGAACTTGGTCGGCGCGGCGTCACCGAACGCCGACGGGCCGAACGCGAAGCCGCCGACGATGAGCGCGGCGGCACCCACGGCGGCGAGTTTCGCCCGCCGCGAGCCCGTGTTCCACGGTCGCTTGTTGTCGTCCAAGGTAGGGGTCACCCCTCAAGAGAAGTGGATCGTCCACCAGCGGGAGCGCGGCGGACCTTCGCATTGAGTCGGAATAGGCCGACCTCCACTCGACGGTTGGCTTGCCGCCAGGTGAACTGATGATCACTACGGCGAAGCTCGCGCCGGGCGTCATCCGGTGGCCGTCGGGCGGACCGCTCATGTCCCCCGTCGGTTCACCAATGCCCACTTACCATGCGGCGGGGCCCGTCCGGTAGCCCGTACCGCCCGTCCAGAACAGGCCGCGTCGATGACTCTCGCCCTGCCGAATTCACTGCTGCAGCGCCGTCGCCGCTGGGCCGCGGTGGCCGCCGTCGCGCTGATCGCGGTTTTCCCGAAGGCCGAGCCGGCGCAGCCGATCGCGGTCAAGGGCGACGACTTCATCTCCGCGGAGACCACCGGCATCCTCAACATCGAGGGCGGTGAGTGTTTTTCCGACCCCGCCTATTCGAAGCGGTCGAACGACGTGGTGGTGATCTACAAGGCGTGTGAGGAACGGGCCGACAACGAGTCGTTCGGCTTCGTGCACGTCGCTGACGGGGAGTGGAACCGGCCGGCGGTGGCCGCGTACGGCTGGGCCGAGTGCGGGAAGGACTTCCACCGACGGTGGGGCACCCCGCAGGAGTCGGGCCTGAACTTCTTCCCGATCCTGCCGACGGCCGAGACCTGGGCCGACGGTGACCGGGACATCATGTGCGTGGTCTACAACCCGGACGGCAAGATCACTCGGAACATGGTGCCGCTGGTGCACTGAGCGGCCGGACCGTTCCCGCCCCATCCGCGTACATGGATCAGACGGACAAACCGGTGTAGGTGACCCGGTTGCAAAGTCCTATGTGGTGTTCTGCGCGCAGGCGACAGTCGAACCCCATCTGATGATGGCAATCGCGACTGCGTGATCCGCTGCAATAGCGGCATGGCAAACCTCGGTCTCATTCTCGCGCGTACGCCGTCGACCCAATCGGCTCCTCCGGTCGGTCCGTACGGCCCTTTTTGCTGATTCCGTCCGCTGAATTGTCAGCTTGCTGACATCCACGTTTCGTCGGTGGGCCCCGCATTTCTTTCCGCCCTTCCCCTCCGGGTAACCGTGACGCCACCAACGTGTGTCGGCGGTGGTGTCGCGGAACACCGTACGAGCAGTCAGGAACAGCCCGTGCCCAGATCAGAAGACTCGGCAGCCCAGATCCGGGCGCGGGCCGAGCGACTCCTCCGACAGGTCGACACCGCCGCCCCGCCGGGTTCGCCCAGCGCCGGGCTGCTCGAACCCGTACACCTGGCCGGTGCGGCGGTCCGTGACGCCGTGGACGCCCCGCTGTCCGTGGCGGTGCTGGCCGAGTCGGCCGGCGACGACCGGGTGGTCAGCCACCACCTCTGGGGGCAGATCCTCGGCGACCGCGGGGTACGGATCAGTCCCGAAAGGACGATCACCGGTTACGTCACCGTCGTACGGCTGCAACCCGTCGACGGGCCGTCGGTGACGCTCGGCCCGGCCACCGTCGACATCCTGGACCGGGATGCCCTGGCCCGGTGCCGCCGGGACCTGCTCGCACAGCTCGACTCGGGCGGATGGGATTCGCTGCCCGCCGACGCGGGCTGGCCCGAGGTGATCGCCGAGGCCCGGCGGCTCGGGCCGGCCACGGCCTCGGACAGCCGCGGGTGGCTGCGCGAACTCTACGACCTCTACCGGGCGGAGAGCTTCGCCGAGCACCTGCTCGGTGCCACGGACCGGCCGGTACGGCTGGCGACCGTGCACCACGCGGCGATGCCGTTCGCCCGGCCCGACGGAGGGCTCGGCCAACCCTTCGTCGAACACGTCCCACCGGCCGTCGCCCTGCCCGCCGACACCAACCTGACCGACGGCGTGCTGCACCGCATCCTGCCGGCCGTCGCCCGGGTGGTGGTCGCGGTGCAGGTGCCGGCATCGCTCTGGAAGCTCGACGGCGACGCGTTGGACCTGGTCGACCTGCCGATGCTGCACCCGCACCGACCCGCCGGACGGGAACGGCACCTGATCGAGTCCGAACTCGTCCGGGCGGGCGCGGTGGTCGTCCTGCCCGGGCCCGACGCCGCCGTCGCACGGTTCACCGCGACCCTCAACGGTGCGAGCCCGTCGACCGTGCTCGCCGGGCCGGAGAGCCGGTCGGTGCTCGCCGGGCGGGTGCCACCGGGCGAGTACGAGCAACTGCGCGCCGCGGTCGCCGGCACCGGGCTGGCCGCCGCCCTGGCCGTCCGCGCCGAACGGGCGGGCCGGGCCCACCTGGGACTGCGGGGCGCGATCCGGGAGGTGGTCGTCGCCCTGGACCGGGCACCCGCCGAGCAGCCCGCGCCGACGGCCCGCCCCGAGGACGACCTGCGCGAGGTGCTGGGACGGATCGCGCAGGAGACCGCGGCGCTGATCGAGGACGTCGAGGAGGGCATCGCCGGCTCCCGGGCCTGCCTGGCCACCGGGATGACCCCGCAGGACGCCGTACGTCAGGCCGTCACCGCCCAGGTCCACGCCTGGCCCCAGTGGCCGGTCCTGTTCGCCGCGCTGAGCCAACAGACCGTGAAGCGTGGCTCCGGCTTCGGTCGCGACGAACTGCCCGACACCCCGGATGTCTTCGAGGCCCGGTTCCGTGCCGCGGTCGGCGAAAGCGCGGCAACCGTGGAGCAGGTGGTGGACGCGGTGGTGGCGAACTGGCTGAGCCGCCGGTCCGGCCGCCTGGTCGAACTGAAGGCGGCCCTGCTGGAGCGCGTGGAACCGGTCCGGAGCCGGTTGGTGCGGCCGAACCGGGAACCGGTCCTGCCCGACCTGCGGCGGGCCGTCCAACTCGACTGGTTGGCGCAGGTCCGGCCGGAGGAGAACAACCCGGCAGGCACGCCTGTGCAGCCGGCGGGAGGCGCGACGGCGGGGGTGCCGCGTACGGCGGCGGAGCGGCAGGCGCTGCGCCAGGCGTTCCCGCTCGATCCCGTACGGCCGCTGCCCTGGGCCGCCGAGGGCGGGCTCCGGACCCGGTCCCCGCACGGAGGTCACCAGATGGCCGTGATGCGGCTGCGTCGCGAGATGGTCGAGGCCACCCGGCGGCTCGCGCTGGCCCGGCTCGCGGTCGAGTTGCCCCGGCGGGCCGAGGCGATCCACCGCAGTCTGCGCGCACTGCAACAGCGGCTGCCGCGTACCGACAGCGAACTGCGGGCCCTGGTCGACGGGCCGGACGCACAGCTTCCGCCGGAGCCACCGGCCGTCGTCGCGCGGCGGCTGGAGGCGGCACTCGACCACGACGACGACTGGCCCACGCTCTCCGAGGAGCGCTGATGAGCGACAGCACCGCCACGACACCGCCGGATCCCCGGATCGTCCCGTTCCCGCGCTACTGCCCCGACCGCCACAGCGGGTTCGCGGCCGTGGACTTCGGCACCACCAACTCGACCGTCACCCTCTACGATCCCAGCCGCCCCCGGCCGTCGCTGCCGCTGCCGGTCGACCAGCGGGCGGCACTGCGCCGGCAGACGGCCGACCTGCTGCGCCGCGAGCCCCGCGACGAGGAACTCACCGAGCCTCGGGAGGCGCAGTGCCGGGCGGAGTGGACGGTGCTGCGTACGCGGGTGGCCGCCGACCTGGCCCAGGTGGACCCGTCGGCGTTGGAGGACCTGGTCACCGCCGACGAGTCGACCAACGGGCCGCTCCTCTACGACGTGCTGCTCGCCCTGGACAACGCCCAGGTCGGTTGCACGCCCCAACTCGGTGCCTGGCTCGCCGCCCGGCTGCACGACTGCTACGACACCGCCTTCAGCACACCCGCGCTGGCGCACCACTCGCTCTACCCGGTACGCCTGGACAGTGCCACCGAACTCGACGAGGTGTCGAGTCGGCTGGACGTCATCGAGATCGACCCGTACCTGCGCGTACGGTTGGGGATCCCGCTCGCGCACGGCGCCACGTACGGCACCGTGCTCGGCCTCAAGCACCACCTCAACGATCCCGACTACGCGCTGCCGCTGGCCGACGACCCGCGCCGGGTCGGCTTCGACGCCCTGCTCGGCGCGGCGGTCGGATTCCTCCTCCAGGAAACCGACCGGTTCACCGCGGCGAACCCGGACCGGCTGGACGGCGCACCGGTCGACCACGTGGTGGCGACCTATCCGACGATGGCTCCGCCGTCGGCCCGCCGCCGTCTCGACGAGGTGATCGGTTCCGTACTCGGCGTCGGTGACGTCGACCTCAGCTACGACGAGGCGATCTCGGCGGCGCTGTTCTTCCTGATGCGCGACCTCGGCACCGACTACGAGCTGGGCATCGAGGCGCTGCGGGCGCGTTTCCGGCCGGTGCCGGGGCAGGAGCGGCACTGGACCGAGAACATGCTGGTGATCGACATCGGCGGTGGTACCACCGACATCGCCCTGGTGACGGTCCACCTGCACGACAGCACCCCTGAGCTGCCCGACGTCGAGCGCGGCGCCGCCGGGCGGTACTACCGGGTGGTGCCGCAACTGCGCGGCACCAGCGGTCGCAACCGGCGCGGCGGCGACTTCCTCACCCTCCAGGTCTTCCACTGGCTGAAGGCGGTCGTCGCCGACCATCTGCTGACGATCGCGCCGCCCCAGCAGAGCGAGTTCGGCGACAGCCCCGAGTCGTGGCGCCAGTGGCAGGACGGGGTGACGGCGAACCTGGAGCGGTCCTACCAGGACGACACCGGCCGCTACGTACCGGGCAGCCTGGTCGAACGGACGCTGGAGGCGCTGCGCCGGGACACCGACGTGCCGGACAGTGACGCGGCGCAGCGGGTCCGGGACAACGTCGAACGTGTCGTCGGCACCCGGTTCGACCCGCACCGGGTGGGGCCCGGCTCGAACCAGGTCCGCGAGCAGACCTTCTGGGCGATCTGGCGGCGGGCCGAGGAGGCGAAGAAACAGATCGCCCCGGGTACGCCGTACCGGCTCGCCACCGACCACGTGCAGGACATCGTACGGGCGCTGGACAGCGTCCCCACCGACCAGCCGGCGGAGATCGGCCAGGGCCCGGTGGAGATCGGGTACGGGTCGTTCGTCGGCGTCGCCAGGCCGATGCTGGTCGAGATCAGCAAGCTCGCGGCGGGGCTTGCCGAGAGCCGGCTCGACGCCACCGAGCGGCTGGACCGGATCATCCTCACCGGCAAGGCCAGCCAACTCGCGCTCGCGGCCGAGGTGGTCGCCGGGGAGTTCGCCGCCCGCCGTCCGCGCGGTGAGCCGGCCGTAGAGGTTGTCGTCGAGCGGACGTACCCGAAGAACGCGGCCTCGATCGGTGCGGCCTGGGCCGCGTCGATCAGCTCGCTCGGGGCGCCGGACGCGGACACCGAACTGCTCCGGCAGGGCGTGACCGAGGTTGCCGTGGAGGTCGACAACCTGCTGCTGGAACTGCCCTGCGCGCTGGCGGTACGCAGCCGGGCCGACCGGAACCGGATCGTGCTGCCGGCCGGGACACCGTTCGAGGAGTTCGCCGACGGGCGGCTGCGCGCCTTCGCCCACCTCGGTCCCCTCGGTGACCGGTGCGTCATCGAGCGTCAGGTCGACGGCGGCCATCCGCTGCCCTGGGGTTCGTTCCAGTGGCGGGACCTCGACGCCCGGATCCGGGCCGCCGACCTGGGACTGTCGCTCGACCGCAAGCTCTGGCCGGCGCGGATCACCGCCGGGATCGAGGTCGATGGCAGCCTGAACCTGGAGTTGCTGCTCTGGCAGGGCAACCGGCCGTACCTGCGGGTCGACGAGTCGCAGCCGGCGTTGCACGTGCCGACGGGGTCGGAAGGTGCACCGGCCGACGTGTTACGGCTGGCCGACCGGATCCTCGTCGAACTGCCCGACGGTGAACCGGCCCGACCTGCCTTCGGCACCGCCACCGGCAGTCGGCCCTTCACCCGCGAGACCTTCGTCGACGAGATGGGTGCGAGTCGGGCCGGTGTGCTCGGGCACCTCCCCCTGCCGCCTCCCGGCGACGACGGCTGGACGTTCCTGATCCGTACCGACGACGGCGGGGAGCGGCTGCTCGGCACGCTCGTCGCGGCGTACGACACCGAGGCGACGCACGTGGTCAGCCTGGACGCCCGTGGGGCGATCCGGGTACACGCCGGTGCCCCACCGCTGTGGACCACATCGACCGTGCTGGACATCGAACACGAGCGCGGCCTGGTTTTCCGGCTGCCGCTGGGCACCCCGCAGTCCGACTTCGACGACCACGACAGCCCATTCGACGGGACACACTGATGGACAACCAGACCGAGTCCACCCGGCACGGCTTCGAGGAACTGCTGGGCGAGGTGCTCCGGGACGCCGGCCCGGCCGCGGACGCGTTGCGTACGCACCTGCCCCAGGTCGCCGGGGCCGTATACACCGCGCTGCTGACCGAGCGGATCGAACACCTCGGCGCCGCCGGCAACTCCGACGAAGCGGCCGAACGTGCCGACCGGTGGCGCCGGATCCACGAACTGGGTACGCGGGTCTGGCAGCTGACCGAGCCCGACACCCCCGGGCGCACGTCCCCGACATCCCGGTCCGGGCCGGAGGTGCGGGAGCCGGACGCGGTCGACGCGGTTGCTCCGACCGCCTCGGTTCAGCCGGGGACGGCCACGGCGACCGTCACGAGCGGGACGACCGACGGGAGCGAGAGCGCCCAGGCGCCTACGCCGGACCGGCCCACCGGGGAGTCGTCAGCGGGTACCGAGGTTCGTACCGAGATGCGTGCCGAGCAGGTGACGAGCCGGCACGACCCGCACGACCAGGCTCCGGGTGCCCGGCCGGACGTCGTCCCGGCCCAGGTCGCGGAACAGGTGGAGCGGATTCTGGCCAAATTCGTCGCCGACGACCGGGTACGGGGGTGGCTCGGCGACACCCCGGCCCCCGGCGAAACCCTGGCGGCTCGCTGGCACAGCTTCCACCTCGGTCTGCTGCGCCTGCCGGCGTCCTCCGCGCGGCAGTGGGCCGGTGACGCGGCCCAGGCGGTGCCAGCCGAGTGGCGCTCCGCGGACGGCGAGTGGACCATGCTCCCGGACGACCTGCACCGGCGGATCATCCCTCGGCTGGGCGGCGCACCCGGGGTGTGCCTGGACCCGCGGGGCGCCCATTCGCAGGGGGCCCTCGCCGCTTCCAACTCCGTCTTCGAGGAGCACTTCAGCGTCACCTCGTACGCCACCCAGATCGAGTGGCTGGTGGCCAACGACAGGTTCGCCCTGCACGTACGTGAGACCAAGCTGGAGCCGCTGCGTGAGGAAGAGGAACAGGAGCGGTACCGCAAGCGTCTCCACGACGCGATCCAGTCCTACGCGGGGCAGCCGAACCTTTCCACCGGGGGCGGCGACCCGGCCCAGCGGCTGATCCGCGCCGCCGGTCTCGCCGAGGTGCTGCGTTCCGTGGTGCACCAGCCACTCGTCGCACCGGACAGCTGGTGGGGGACCTTCCGCAGCCGCGCGTCCGCCCTGGTCGACGCCACCGTTGCCCAACTCGGTCGGCAGTGGGCCCAGCAGCTCGAACGGCAGGTCGACCAGCCGTTCGACCAGCAGTTCGAGCGCCAGTTCGACCAACGGCTCGACCGGCGGCCGGACCGGAGGCTCCTGCCGAAGTTCGAGGCCCTGCACCTCAAGGGTCGCTACGCCGACCTGATCCAGCAGCGGACCACCGACCAGACGCTGGACGTACGCCTGCCGGCGCAGCCCGGGGTCAAGCCCGGTGAGGTGCTCGACTGCCTACGCCCCCGGCTGGTGCTCGGCGATAGCGGGACAAGACCGGGTGTGGTCATGTACGTCGGCGACGCGTGAGCGGGAGGAACAGATGATCCACCTCGACCGGGTGACGTACCGCAAGCTGTTGCCGTTGTTCGCGGCGGCGCTCGCCGTCGCCGCCAACGTCCTGCCCGTGCCGGCGACGCCGGTCGTGCCCGTGCGGTTCGCACCCGCCCAGGCCGGTCTCGCCGAGGTGCTGCGCGATCTCCAGGTCGACCGACTGCCGGCGGACTACGTCGTGCTGGTCGACGTCTCCTCCTCGATGCAGGACGGCGCCGACCTCTACCGGGCGGCCAAGGACGCGTTGCGTCCGTTGCTCGCCGAACTGGACCCGGTCGACCGGCTGCACCTGTTCGCCTTCGCCAACCGTCCCGACCCGAAGTTCAGTGGGGTGGTCGGCGGCGCCGGTGCCGGAGCGCTCGACCGGATGCCGGCAACCGCGGACGGCACCGCCACCGACATCGGCGCGGCCATCGAGGCGGCGCTCGACATCGTCGAGGAGGCCGGCAACACCGATCCCGCGACCGTCATCATGCTGACCGACGGCCGGCACGACCCGCCGGCCAACTCCCGGTACGCCGGCAACGCGTCCGCGGCCTTCGCCCGCTTGACCGAGCGCGCCCGCGGCGTCGAGCAGCGCCGCAACGTCCGGGCGTACGGCGTGCCGCTCGCCGGCCGGACCGACGTGCAGTTGCTCGACCAGGTCTTCGACAACACCATCCTGATGGACCTGCCGCCGGACCAGGTCGGCAGCTATCTCGACCGGATCCGGGGCCGGGTGGCGGTGCAGAAGGCGGCCGCGTACGTGGCCCGGGACCAGCTCACCGCGACCGCCGTGCTGCCGCCGGGCGGGCTCACCGTCGGCGCCGAGCCGGTCGAGTTCGTCGCCCGGTTCCGCAGCACCGCGACCCGGGTACCGATCACGGTCGGCGACCTGCGGGTAGAGATCGACGGCGTCGAGTTGCGTGCGGTGCCCGAGCGGGCCGAGGTGCTGCTCACCCCGACCGAGCCGGAGCAGGAGGTACGGATCCGGGTGGAGCCGGTGACGACCACCGAACGCCGGATCGGCGGTGAGCGTACGCGCGACGGCGAACTCCGGGTGACCGGGACGGTCGACTCGCCGTGGCGCGACGTCATCACCCGTGATCTCGAACTGACGTTCACACCGGGCCCGGTGAGCGTGACGGCTGCGGCCCGGCACACCACCACCGGCGTACCGGTCTGGCTCGTGGTGCTGGTGTTCGTACTCGTCGCGATCGCCGTCGGGTTGGCGTTCTACCTGCCGGCGCGGCGGTGGAAGGCGCTCGGCGGCGGCTCGTTGTCGATCAGCGAGCCCGGTCACAAGGTTCCCTACCGCCAACCGCTCAGCGGCCGGACGGTCCGGTTCCCGAGCCCGCTGGGCAGGGGTGGCGAGCTGTCGGGCAGCGGCACCGTACGCGGCCGCCGCCTGCGCCGCGAGGTCGGCTCCGGACGGGAACTCGTGCTGTACGTCGACTACCGGCGGGCCGGGGTGCGGCACCGGCTGACCTGCCGGCCCCGGCAGACCGAGTCGTTGCCCGACGGCACCACCTTCACCTACCAACCATGACGACCCGGGCCCTAGGACGGCGGACAGGAGGTTCATCGTGCTTCCCGCACTGGTGATCGGACTCGGCGGCACCGGAAGCGATGCCGTGGCACATCTGAAGCAGCGTCTCGCGATCGAGCAGCGCTGGCGGGACCTCCAGCGGGACCCGGCCGCCGTCGAGCGGAGCGACGGGAACCGCTACGACTGGCCGGTGCTGCTGCGCGCGGTCGACGTGGACCGCAAGAACCGCCCCAACGTGGACGGGCTCACCCTGGACGTGGACGTCGAGGATCTCTACCTCAACAGTGCCGTCGGCGGGATGATCGACAAGATCCGGCAGGGCCCCGAGGTCGCGGAGGAGTTCTACCCGACCGTCGCGCCGTGGTTCGGCCCCCGCGACGCGGACCAGATCCGGGAGGACGAGGCGCTCGCCTTCATGGTCGAGGGCGCGGGACAGATCAGGTCGTTCGGCCGGATGTCGTTCTTCGCCGACGTACTCGGCTCGACACCGGCGATGCGGCGGATCGAGCACGCGTTGGACCTGTTGACCCGTACCCACGCCGACACCACGCCGAACATCTACGTGATCAGTTCGACCGCGGGCGGCACCGGTTCCGGGATCCTCCTCGACGTGCTGGCCTACCTGCAGCAGATGCGTCTGGTGCAGGGCGGTGGCTTCTCGGTGACGCTGTTCTGCGTACTGTCCGGGGCGTTCGGGCGGACGCTCGAAGGACCGCAGCGGATCCGGAGCGAGGCGAACGGGTACGCGCTGCTGCGCGAGCTGGACCGGGTGATGAACGTCGAGCGCAACAATCCGGCCGAGTTCCGCTGGGCGCCCCGGCACAGCCACGAGATGACCGCCGCGCCGGTGCAGTACACCTATCTGGTGGACGGGCGGCGCAGCCGGTCCGCCGGGCGCCGGCTGGAGGGTTTCGACGCGGGCGCGGTCTGCCCGGTCGCGGTTGCCGACGCGATCTACGCGCACCTGCTGCCGACGGTCGGGCCGGCGTTCAGCAGCTACCGGGTGAACGCGCGTCCGTACACCCGCAACAGCACCGACATCTACTCCACCTTCGGCGCCTACCTGGTGGAGTACCACTGGGAGTCGGTGTTGCGCGGCTTCGTCAACCGGGCCGGGGTGGACGTACTCGCCCAGTTGCCGGACAAGGTGGCGGACCTCGGCGCGGACGTGGGCAAGTTCCTCACCGGTACGGACCCGGAAGCCGACGGGGCGCAGCCGCCGCAGGTGTTCAAGGAGTTGGACAGTGAGGCGGCGCGGGAGGGGCTGCTCTCGCCGACGTCCAACTGGCTGGTCGCCGTGGGCAACAACAGGAAACTGCCGGATCCGCCGAGCCTGTCGGCGCCGTTCGAGGACATCACCCAGTTCCGTACGGACCACCGGGGTCAGTTCGTGATCGACCAGACCAGGGCGCGGATCCGCGCCTTCTGGGGCGAGAACGGCGTGCCGCTGGCACCGAACAACGAGCATCAGTGGTACCCGGTCGCCGAGGACCACGAGCGGGAGATCCGTCGGCAGTGGGAGGTGGCGCTGCGCCTGGTGGTGGCGCAGGTGATGTCCCGCCGGGACGGTGGACCGCTGGCCGGGTTGGCCTTCCTCTCCCTGGTCACCCAACGGCTGGAACTGTTCGGGCAGCGGGCCGCGCTGTGCCATCGGGCGGATCCGACCCGGGCCCGGGCCGCGTTGGAACAGGCCGAGGCACGGGTACGTGAGGACAAGGGCCTGCGCCGGGCCAGGCAGCAGCTCAACTACCTCGGCGCGGAGCGGAACCTGCTGCTCGCCCTGATCCAGGAGGACTGCTACGACCGGACCCAGCGCACCCTGAAGCGGCTCACCCAGGTCGCCGCCGAGGTGCGTACCGAGGTCGAGGCGTGGCGGTCGGCGGTGGAGGAGGCCGGCCGGCAGCTCTCCGGTTCCCTCGAGGCGGTCGGCAAGGAGCGTCGTGCGGCCGAGCGGTTCCCGCTGCGCAGGATCGTGCCCCGGGTCGACGACCACGCCACCGAGGAGTGGCTGTACACCCAGTACGCGGGTGTGCCGGACCCCGAGCGTGGCCGGTCCGGTCTGGCCCCGGTCGGCGAGGCTCTGCGTTGGCGGGTGTCGACCGAGGGCGGCCGGGCGGTGCTGGCCCTGCGGGGCGACACCCGGGTCAGCGGCCCGGGTCTGGTGGACGCGCTGGTCGACGGGCTCCGCAGGCGGGCCCGGCCGGTCTTCGCGCCGCTGCGGGAACGGTCGGTGTTCGAGATCCTGGAGCACTCGGGGGAGTCCGGTGAGGTGCTCGGCCGGGAACTGCTCGAGGGCAGCGAGTGGTTGGTCAGCTACGACGACGAGGAGCACCGCCGGCTGGTCAACCTCAACCAGGACGACGACGGCGAGGCCCAACAGCAGGTGTACGCCTTCGCGGCACTGCCGGCGGCCGGGGCGGCCGGTGCCGCGCTGAGCCGGAGCCTGTGGACCTTCCTCGAGGAGCAGCGGGTGGACCTCAACGACATCGTGCCGTCGAACGAGTCCGAGGAACGTCCGGCGACCGACAAGATCATGCTCTTCGCGTCCCGGCACTCGCTGCGCCTGGGTGCCTTCGCCGGCTTCTCCGACCTGCGTCGCTCCTACCACCAGCGGCGCGGCAGCTACCCGTCGCCGCACGTGCTGGCCGAGGAGAAGACCGCCGCGGCGCTGGAGGCGAAGGCGGAGGAGTTGCTCGGGGAGGGGGTGATCCGGGAACCGCTCGGTCCGTTGACCGGCCGCGCGCTGCTGTTGTGCCGCAACGCCGACCTGCTCCGCGGCGCCGCGATCGCGCTCGCCAACGAACGGCTGGTGCCGACGTACCATCCGCACCATCCGGACCAGGTGACGAGCTGGTCGGTGCGGTCGTACCGGGGTCGGCCGGACCAGGAGATCGGCGACAAGGCCGGTCTGGGGCAGGTGCTGCGCGATCTCACGGTGGCCGGTACGAAACTGGCGTCGCTCCGGGTCGCCGCGGTGCGCTCGGCCGCTCAGGAGGTGATCGACGACGGTCAGGACTGGGAGTACGGCACCAAGCGCTTCTACGGGCTGCCGCCGGCGTACTCGCTGGAGCCGGGCCTGTGGCAGATGTTGACCGTCGCCGCCTACCTGACCATCGACGAGCAGCGGCGTCGTTGAGCGGTCCCGGACCAGAGCGGAGGGCCGACGGTTCGGTCGGCCCTCCGCTTCCCTACCTTCGTCCGCCGCGGGGAGGGGGCAGAGGACAGGGATGGGGGATGGGGTCTCAGCCGACCTTGACGACCGAGGCCGGCCAGCTGTCCTGGAAGACCTGGCTGCCGGTGTCGGCGCTGATCCGGGTACCGGCGAAGAGGTTGCTCACCCGGTTCGCCTCGGCGGTGCTCGGGTACGGGTTGGTGCAGCTGGTGCCGGCGCTGCCGCCGGACATCAGCAGGGCGCAGTTGCCGTTGTAGTTGTCCGGCAGGCCGAGGATGTGGCCGATCTCGTGCGTCATGATCCGCAGCGGGCTGTACTGCGCGGCCTGCTGAGTGTCGATGTAGACCCGGCCGTTGCCCAGGCTGGTCCGCACGGCGTACGAGCCGCCGCCGGTGATCTGGTAGATCCGCAGGTTCGACCCGCAGCCCGAGGAGAGGGTGAGGTTGACGGTCGCGTTGTTCCAGATCGTGGCGGCCTGGTTGGCGATGCCGGCGTAGCTGCCGGCCTGGCTGGTGTTGTAGCAGACCGTCGCCTGGATCGACACGTCCGCCGATGCCGGCGGGCTGGCGATCGTGGCGCCGAGCATGGCACCTGCCGTCGTCACGAGTGCGACCAGGAGCCGGCTGACTCTTCGTGAGGTCATAGCTCACTCTCCAATGCTTGCCGAGGGGTGCCAGGATCTTAAACATTCAGATCTGTCGATTTCAATATCCTCTTATGTCCGATGATCTGGTATGAGGGCGCGTCTTCGTCGATCTGCGGTGATCCGCACGGGCCCTCGGCAGCCGGGGAGTCGGTGCGCCATGCCAGATGGCGAAACTTCCAGGTCGGCGCCCCGGTAAACCCCGGCCGGGGCTGGCGCGTCAAAGGGGCATGACACGCCAGCGCGTACCATTTCTCGCATTTCTGGTCGTCGTGCTCGCCGCCGGCTGCACGACGGCCGACCAGGGCGGCCCGGCCACCCCGCAGCCGACCGACGCCACGCGGCCGGCCGGACCGTCCTCGCCGCCCGCCGACCCCGGGGACACCTCGGACACCCCGACCGGTCCGGCCAGCTCCGATCCGTCCGTCACCGACTACCGGGTCACCTACGGCTGGGCCGTGCCGACCCGGGAGGCCCGGATCAGCCACCAGGTCCGGCTGCCGGTCGTGCCGGCGCCGGGTCCGCCGCTGCCGCTGCTGGTCGAGGTACGCGTCGGTGACCATCCGGAGGAAAACCTGACCCGGATCACCTTCGCGTTCCGGGGCGGTCCGCCCTCCTACACGCTGGCCTACGTGCCCGCCGTGGTGGCCGACGGCACCGGCGACCCGGTGTCGCTGGCGGGCAACTCCTTCCTGCGGATCCAGTTCGACCCGGCGCAGGCGCACGACGAGCACGGTCGAGTGTCGGTGACCGAGACGCCCGCGTCCCGACTGGACCACCCCACCCTGCGCGGCTACGCCCTCGCCGGTGACTTCGAGGGACACGTGACGCACGGCCTGGGCCTGCAGGTGGCGCCCGGCAGCGACCAGGCACTCCCGATCCGGGCCCTGGAACTGACCCGCACGGACGGCACCCGCGTCGTCGCGATCGACGTACGCCGGGGCTGACCGGCCGCCCGGCCGATCAGCCCCGCTGCCGGTGTCGTGGTCGCTCGCCGGCCAAGGTCGAGCTGGTCACCGTTGCCGCGGCGAGCCGGTCGCGGCACACGCCACGGCCGGGCCCGCGGGGATCAGTGGTGCGCCTCGCGCACGATCGCGATCGCCACCCGGCACAGCTCGTCCATGTCCGGCGTGAAGCCGGCCGCGATGTCCGGGTGCAGGCCGGCCCGGGTCTCGTCGAGCAGCCGCCGGCAGACCTCCTCGACCGGCTCGCCGGCGTACCCGGCGCGGACCCGATCGCTGGCCACCCGCAGGGCCGAGTTGAGCTGATCCTCCAGCGGTTCGCGCAGGCTCTCCAGGGCCGGGCTCAGCCCGCTCGGGTCCAGCGTGATGTGTGGCTCCGACATAGGTGCTCCCTTCGTCGGGTCCGCGGTACCCAGCCGCGGGCGCCGCTCAACCTGCCGCCGCTATCGCGGCGACTCGAACCTCGTACGACGTCTCCTCCGCCGGCTCCTCCCGGAACGACATCCGGCGAATCTGCCGGTTGTCGAGGTACAGCTTGACGTCGACCAGGGCGCCCAGGTGGGCCAGACCGATGTTGACTGCGTGTCGCTTGTCCTGGAGCACGGCGCCGACGCCGCCGAGCAGCGTCGCCGCGTCGGTGCCGTGGTGTCCGGGCGGGCAGTGCAGGACCAGGTCCAGTTCGATCGGTTCGGTCAGTGCTGTCCAGCCGCTGTCCTGGGCGGCGGCGCAGGCGGCCTCGAGCAGTGCCCGCACCCGGTTGGCCTGGCGGTGCCCGGCCGAGAAGATCGACAGTGCCTCGGTCCTGACCGGGGGCAGCCCACTGACCTGGAAAGACAGCGTGCGGGTCCGAGTGTCCTGCACAGCGGCACCTCCTCGTTGATGACGATCCTGCCGAATGGATCGCCGGGACGGGCGCGTTTCGCCGATCGGGCGCGCGAGCCGGAGGGCTTGGTCCGGGCGGCGGGCCGGGAACGGGTGGGATCCGGGTCCGGGTGGATCGTGGATCCGGGTGCGCCCTGGATCGAGTGAGCTGGCCGGCGTCGACGGCGACCCGCTGTCTCGGAGAGCTTTCGACCACGGTATCCGACCCGGCGCCCACCGGGAATACCACTGTGGACCAGGCGAATGATCGATTTCCCAGGCCAGGACGGGGGTGTAGGGACGTCGGCTTCGTCCGAAGCAACCGATGCCCGCGGCGTGGACCGATCTTCCGGAGCGCCGTCGCCGTACTCGGGCCGGCAGAAGTCGATGTTTCTTCGCGAAATCAGCGGGTAGGTCGCAGTCAGGACAAAGCGGGCGAGGGGAGTGACCTGATGGCGAGCCGGACCAGCGCCGCACCGCGCCTGCGCGCCGGCCACCGCCGGCCCGCCGGGAACGGTCCGGTGACGGTGACGGTGGCGGAGGCTGGGGTGTCGTGGCGCGGGCCGGCGGACGGCGCCTGAGCACGGAAAGTGAACCGGTGGTCCGAGCGAGGGCTCTCAACCCGCTCGAACCACCGGCCCACAAGAGCCCTACCCAACATCCGGGCAGTTATGCCGAACCGTCGGCGAGCGCCGGGTTCAGCCTGGGTTTCTCACCGCGCCGGTGCCGCCGGTGTCGGCAGCAACTCGCCGAGCAACTCGCCCAGGACCGCCAGGCCGTCCTGGCTGAGCACGGACTCGGGGTGGAACTGCACCCCGGCGAAGGTCGACCCGCGCAGGGCGTGCACCGCGCCGTCACCACCGTCGCGGGCCACCCGCACCGACCCGTACCCGGTAACCAACTCGTCCGCCTCGGCCAGCGCGGTGAAGGTCGAGTAGAAGCCGACCCGCCGTACGGTGCCGAACAGCTCGATCTCGCGTTGCAGCCCCTGGTAGGGCGCGTCCCTGCGGTGCAGTCGCAGCCCGAGCAACCCGGACAGCAACTGGTGACCGAGGCAGATGGCGAGCGTCGGCCGTCCCTGCTCCAGCAAACCGGTGAGCAGACCCCGCAGGCTGGCCATCTTCGGGTCGTCGAGCTGGTTCGGATCACCCGGACCTGGCCCCACCACGACCAGGTCGGCCCGGTCCGCCCCCACCGCACCGGCGTCGTGCCAGGGGCGCAGCTCGACGGCGAGGCCCAGGGCCCGCAACTGGTGGGCCAGCATGCCGGTGAAGGTGTCCTCCCCGTCGACGATCAGCACCCGCCGGCCGGCGAGCGCCGGCACCAGGGCGGCGCCGGGGGCGCGCTGCTCCAGCCAGAACCGGGCGAGCCGGTCGTTGCGGGCGGCCAGCGCGGCCCGTACGGCCGGGTCGTCGGCCAGTCGGTCCGGCAGGCCCGCGGCCCGGACCGGGGCGGCCGGGCGCAACCCGAGCGCGGCGAGCACCCCGGCCGCCTTGGCGTGGGTCTCGGCCACCTCCCCCTCCGGTGTCGAGTGGCGGACCAGGGTCGCGCCGACCGACACCCGCAACGCCCCGGCCGGGGAGATCTCCGCGGTACGGATCAGGATCGGCGCGTCGAGGGTCTGCCGCCCCTCGTCGTCGAGGCCGAGCAACGCCAGCACCCCGGCGTAGTAGCCCCGACCCCGCCCCCGCTCCCGCCGGGCGATCACCCGACAGGCGTTCTCCATCGGGGAGCCGGTCACCGTCGGGGCGAACATCGTCTCGCGCAGCACGTCGCGTACGTCCAGCGAGCCACGGCCGGCGAGCAGGTACTCGGTGTGGACCAGGTGCGACATCTCCTTCAGGTACGGCCCCACCACCTGCCCGCCCTGCTCGGCCACGGTCGCCATCATCTTCAGTTCCTCGTCGAGCACCATGTACAGCTCGTCGGTCTCCTTCGGGTCGGCGAGGAAACGCAGCAGCGCGTCCCGGTCCGGCGGTCCGTCCGGGTGCCGGAAGGTGCCGCTGATCGGGTTCATCATCGCCAGCCCGTCCTCGACGCTGACGTGCCGCTCCGGGCTCGCCCCGACCAGGATCCGGGTGCCGGTGTGCACCACGAAGGTCCAGTACGCGCCGCGTTCCGCGGTCAGCAGCCGGCGCAGCGCGGCCAGGGCGGCGGTCAGCGGCGAGCCGACCAGGGTCGCCCGATAACTGCGGTGGATGACGAAGTTGGCGCCCTCGCCCCGGCCGATCTCCTCCCGCAGGACCTGCCGGGTGATCTCCGCGTACTCCTCGTCGGGCAGGTCGAAACCGCCACCGTCGGTGCGTACGGGCTGGTCGGGCAGGGCCGCCAGGGCCCGCTCCAGCGGAACCCGCTGCTGCGCGCCGATGGTCAGGCACTCCAGCGGGGCACCGTCGTCGACGCAGGCGAACCCGCGCTCGGCGATCTGCCGGTACGGCACCAGCGCCAGGGTGCGGGCACCGGCCGGGCCGTCCGGCAGCGGGATGTCGGCGAGCCGGTCGACCGTACGCAGCTCCCCGGTGAACACCTCCAACTCCGGGGCGTCGGCACGCCGGAGGATCGCGAACGGGCCGGGGTCGGCGCCGACGGCGATCGTGGCGAGCAGGTGCGGGAGCAGGTCCATGGGCGTCTCCTCGGGCCGGGGGCCGTCCGGCGTGGCGGCCGGGGAGCGGGGAGAGCGCTGGCGGCCGCCGCGCTGGGCGGCCGCGTGGAAGAACTACGCGCGGAGGTCGGCCGCCGGGTTGGCGGGCCACCAGAATTCGGATCGCGCGAGCATGTTCCGGAGGCTACGAGCCGCCCCGAGCAGGGCCTGCGACCGGCCCGCCCGCCGTCCACCAGGTGGACCGGAAACGGCCGGTGGATCGTCAGGAATCGATGCGGTACGGGTGTGCGAGGGGCCGGTCCGGTGCCGGCGGCCGGCGCCGTGGGCGTACCGGCGACGCCCGTTGGGTACGGTGGCCGGCGATGAACATTCTCGCGCTCGACCTGGGCACCTCGTCGGTACGGGGGCTGGTCCTCGACAGCGACGCCGTGCCGCTGCCCGGTGCCCTGGCACGTCGGAAGATGACCATCACGATCGGCGACGACGGTGCCGCGACCCTGGACGCCGCCGACTACCTGGCCGCACTCGAGGCCTGCCTCGACGAGCTGAGCGAGGCCGGCCACCTCGACCACATCGGCCTGGTCGCCACCGCCGCCCAGTGGCACTCGGTGCTCCCGCTCGACCAGCGCGGAAACCCGCTCGGCCCGGTGCTGACCTGGCTAGACAGCCGCTCGTCGCCACCGGCGAACCTGCCCGGCCCGGCAGACCCGGCGGACTTCCACCACCGTACGGGCACCTGGTGGCACCGGTTCTACTGGACCGTACGGCTGCCCTGGCTGCGGGAGTCGCTGGGACTTCGCCCGGCGCGTTTTGTCGGACTGGTCGAGTACGCCTTCGGCGCCCTGCTCGAACACGCCCCGATGTCGGTCTCCCAGGCCTCCGGCACCGGCCTGCTCGACCTGCGCACCCTGGACTGGGACGCCGAGGCGTGCGCCCTGGCCGAGGCGGGTCGCACCGAGCTGCCGGAACTGGCGGCGGTGGACTGGACTGGACGGCTGCGCGCCGACTACGGGCGCCGCTGGCCGGGGCTGCGTGACGTACCGTGGGCCGCCCCGACCGGCGACGGCGCGGCGTCCAACGTGGGCTCCGGCTGCGTCGACCCGTACCGGGCGGCGATCACCGTCGGTACGTCGGCGGCTGTCCGACTGGTCCAGCCGGCGCCCGCCGGTGCCATCCTGCCGCCGCTGCCCGAAGGGCTGTGGCGGTACCGGGTGGACCACCGGCACGTGGTCACCGGCACCGCGTACTCGGCCGGCGGCAACCTCTTCGCCTGGGCGAACAAGGTGCTGCTGCTGCCCAAGGGACCTGAGCTGGAACAGGCCCTGGCCGCGATCAAGCCCGGCGGCGGCCTGGTCGCCGACCCCCGGCTCGGTGGCGACCGGCCGCCGGGCCTGGCCCCGGCCGGCTCCGGCAAGGTGTACGGCCTCAGTTTCGGCAGCCGGGCGGTGGACATCTTCGCCGGCCTGATGGAGGCACTGTGCCGGCAGGTGGCGGCCGACCTCGCCGAGATCGAATCCACCGTGGACTACCCGGTCGAGGTGGTGCTCGGCGGCGGTGCGGTGGCCGCGTCGCAGTGGTGGCGGCAGGCTTTCGTGGTCGCGCTGGCACCGCGCCGGGTCAGCCACGTACGCAATCCGGAGATCGGCGCGACCGGGGCGGCATTGATCGCGATCGGTCGCTTCCACGACGGGGTCGCTCTCGAACGCATCAGCCGGACGGATGAGGGCCAATAGGCGACTCCGACACCAGGGGCTGGGCCGCAGTATCCTTCCTGTGCCGCGCTGCTGTTCGGATGGTTGACAGGGCTCTCCCACCTGGTTGAGATGAACCCCGCTCCTCGACGTGCCCGGCATCGAGGAAAGTAGGAGGCGTGGTGGCTGCTGCTCTTGACCCCTCGGGCAGCGGGGTGCCCAACCATCGTCGCCGCCGGCTCGACGTGCGGGTCGTACCGCATCGACGGCGGTCTCCGCTGCGCCTGCGGGACTGGCGACTCCGGGTCAAACTCGGCGCGGTGCTGATCATCCCGTCGGTGGCGTTCCTGGTGCTGGCGACCGTGCAGACCGGAACCCTGCTCGGGCAGGCCAACGTCCTGGGCGAGTTCTCCCAGGAGGTCACCATC
Organism: Micromonospora sp. NPDC049523; assembly: GCF_040676775.1. Lineage (NCBI taxonomy): Bacteria > Bacillati > Actinomycetota > Actinomycetes > Micromonosporales > Micromonosporaceae > Micromonospora > Micromonospora sp. NPDC049523. The sequence goes on from NZ_JBFAPP010000019.1 coordinate 37,290, forward strand.
GGCCGGGAGATCACCGCGCTGGTGCACGAGTTGCAGCAGGAACGGGACCGGACCGCGGGTGAACTGGCCGGTGCGGGTGCCTCGTCCAGCGGTCGCGGCGACCCGGCCCAGATCGCGGCCGCCCTGAAGACGACCTACGACGCGGCCAACCTGGCGACGACCCGGTTGCAGGAGGCCGCGGCGCCGCTCGCCGACGCGGACGCCTCCTGGCGGATCTCCTACTCCAGGGCACTGGACGCGCTGCGCCAGCTGCCCGACGTACGGTCGGCGGTCCCGGCCGGCGTACTCAACGTCAACACGGTGCTGGGCACCTACAACCGGGCCGTCGACGCGCTGCTCACCCTGCTGGCCGAGCCGTCGCCGGGTGAGGACCAGCCGGACCTGACCGACCGGGTGCTGCGCTACGTGCAGATCGCGCGGGTCAAGGAGATCAGCTCGCGGATCCGGGGCACGCTCTACAGTGCCGCCCGCGCCGGTCAGTACGACCTCGACGACGCGGTGGAGCTGACCGACCTGCGGGCCCAGCAGCTCACCGCGCTCGGTGACTTCCGGGTCGCGGCGACCACCCCGCAGATCCAGCTCTACCAGCAGGCGTCGGCCGACCCGGGCTTCAAGACCGCGATCGAGATGGAGGAGGACACGATCGCGGTCGGCGCCAGCGGCCCGCAGGTGCTCGTCGCCGACACCTGGTGGCGGGTCAGCCAGCAGCGGCAGGAACTGCTCCGCCAGGTCGAGGCCGCGGTGCTCGGGGACGCCGTACGCGTCGCGGAGGACCGCAGCTCCGACCAGTTGCGCCAGACCCTGCTCGTTGCCGGCGGGGTGCTCGCCGTACTCCTGGTCGGTCTCGCCACCTCGATCATCATCGGCCGGTCGCTCAACCGCTCGCTGCGGATGCTGCGGGGTCAGGCCCTACAGGTGGCCCAGATCGATCTTCCGGAGGCCCTGGAGCGGCTGCGTACGGTCGAGTCGGGTGTCCCGCACATCGAGGTACCACCGGCGATCGTCCGGTCCATGGACGAGATCGGTGAGGTGGCGGAGGCGTTCGTGGCCGTACACCGCAGTGCGGTCACCGTCGCCGTCGAGCAGGCCGTGATGCGGCGCAACGTCAACGCCATGTTCGTCAACCTCGCCCGGCGCAGCCAGCTGCTGGTCGAACGCCAGCTCGAACTCCTCGACGAACTCGAACGGGAGGAGGGCGACCCGGACCAGCTCGACAACCTGTTCAAGCTGGACCACCTCGCGGCCAGGATGCGCCGTAACGACGACAGCCTGCTGGTGCTCGCCGGCACCGAGTCGACCCGCCGCTGGAACCGGCCGGTGCCGCTCTCCGCGGTGATGCTCGCGGCGGTCGCGGAGGTGGAGCAGTACCAGCGGGTCCGGCACGAGAGCGCGGACCAGCTATACCTCGTCGGGCACGCGGTCGCGGACCTGGTCCACCTCCTCGCCGAGCTGTTGGAGAACGCCGCCACCTTCTCCCCACCGGAGACGGTGGTACGCATCTCGGGGCGCGCTCAGGCGCCGGGTTCGGGTCTGATCGAGATCGTCGACGAGGGGTTGGGTATGAGCCCGAGCGCGATCGACGAGGCGAACGCGCTGCTCGCCGTACCACCGGCGGCCGACGTCGCCGCGTCGGAGCGGATGGGTCTGTTCGTGGTCAGCCACCTGGCGGCCCGCCAACACGTAGAGGTGCGGCTGTCGGCCACCGAGCACGGCGTGATGGCCTCGGTGCTGCTGCCGCCGGCACTGATGGCCGCGCCGCCGTCGCAGGCGGAACTGGACCAGGCACCGAACCGGCGGATCCTGGCCGGGCTGCCGAGCAACGGGCCGCGTAACGGGTCCGGACCCGGCAGGGGGCTGCCGAGCCCCGACGAACTGCCGGTCGCCGGCCGTCAGCCGGGGCGCGGCACCTCCCGTCGACCGGCCCGCAGTGTGCCGACCCGCGCCGAGGACGTGCTGGCCCCCGCGGCCGGTGGTACGGCGGCGAACAGCACCTGGTGGTCCCGGCAGGGCAAGGCCGGCGGATCGTCGTCCGCCAGGGCGACGCCGACCGCCGTTGCCGCGCCGCCGCGTGCGGAACCGGTCACCCAGGTGACCGTGGCGGTGAACGCGAACGGCCTGCCGGTACGGGTGCCGATGGCGCAGTTGCCCGCGGCGAACGAGCCGACGCCGCAGGTCGTGCCGGTGCAACGGTACGAGCCGGACCCGGACGCGGTGGGTGGCATGCTGTCCAAGTTCTACGGCGGCGTACGGCGGGCCGAAGCCGAGGAGACCACCGAGATAACCATGGCGCCGGCCGGCGCGGGCAAGGAAGAGGAGCAACAGTGACGACGCTGAGTCAAGCGGCACGAGACCTGAACTGGCTGGTCAGTGGTTTTGCCGAGCGCGTGCCCGGAGTGGCGCACGCGATCGTGGTCTCGGCCGACGGGCTGCTCGTCGCGGTCTCCGACCACCTGCCGCGTGACCACGCCGACAAGCTGGCCGCGGTCACCTCGGGACTGATGAGCATCACCGCCGGTGCGGCTCAGATGTTCGACGGCGACATCGTCAAGCAGACCGTGGTGGAGATGGGCCGCGGCTACTTCCTCGTCATGCAGGTACGCGACGGTTCGATCCTGGCCACCCTCGCCGCCACCGACGCCGACATCGGTGTGGTCGGCTACGAGATGGCCCGGCTGGCGAAGCAGGCCGGCGAGATGCTGACCCCGGCGCTGCGTGCCGAGTTGCAGCAGGCGCTGCCCCGCTGACCCGACGTTTCCGTGGCCGCCGTGATCAGCGGAGCTGGTCGAGCTGGGTTACCAGCAGCTCGGCCAGCCGCCGCTCGAACTTCTCCCGTTCCGGCCCCTGCCACCCGCGGGTGGCACCCTCCACCGACATGATCAGGTACAGGTAGCAGGTGTAGAGCGTCAGCCGCCGCCGTACGTCCGGGGTCGGCTCGATGTGGGCGTGGCCGGCGTGGTTGTAGGCGGCGAGCAGGTCCGGGAGTTCGGCCGGGTCCCGGAACAGGGTCATCGCCACGAACTCGGCCACCGGGTCGCCGTAGAAGGCCCGCTCGCCGTCGATCAGCCCGGTCAGTGTGGCGCCGCCGGTGCCGTCGGGCAGGACGAAGACGTTGCCGTCCCAGAGGTCGAAGTGGACCAGCGCCGGCCGGTCGACCTCGTCCAGCACGTCGAAGTGCCGGCGGAGCAGGTCCCCGATCTCGTCCACCGCCATCGGCAGTCGGGTGCCCAGGCGTAGGGCGTCGTCCAGGATGTCCTGCACCATCGCACCGAACGCCGCCCGCCAGGTCGGCTGCCAACTGCGGCTGTTACGCAGCGGGTACCCGTACGCCGGGCCGGTGATCGTGTGCAGGCGGGCCGTCTGGGCGGCGGCCTGCGCGCGCACGGCGGCCAGACCCGCCGGGGTCAGGTCGTCGCGCACGGTGTTCAGGGCCACCCCGTCGATCCGGGCGAGGAAGACGAAGTCGCTGCCGACCAGGTCCCGGTCGACGTCCGCGAAGACCACCTCGGGTACGGCGACGCCGGCCGCTCCGGCCCGGCGGAAGAACTCCACCTCGGTACGCATCAGGTCGACCTCGTGGCTGAGCAGCTTCAACGTCGGCGGTGGTGCGATCTTGAGGATCAGGTCGGCAGCGTCGGCGAGCCGGATCGCGTAGGCGACGTTGTAGTGCCCCTCGGTCAGCTCCTGCCACCGTTCGATCCGCGCCGAGGGGCCGAAGCCTCGCCGCACCAGCGCCCCGAGTTCGGCTTCGGTGACCCGTAACTTCGTCAGACTCTCCACGTTCCTCCTCGCCCATGGCCGACCCGCGCCGTTCGGGTATCCGGGTACGGTAGCGACCCGGCGCCGTGTGGTGGGGTCAGAGGTGGTGTCCGAGGAGGTGGGCGACGGCTCCCGTTTCCCGTGCCGTCCAGACGGCACCGACGGTGCTGCCGTGCGGATGACCGCCGCCGAGGGGGAGCGGCGGCGGTCACCCGGAGCAGCACGGTCAGGAGGCCGACGGGACCTGGGTGTAGAACAGGCTCGGGTCGGCGGCCAGGGACGCCTTGATGTGGGCGCTCCAGTCGTCGACGACCACCTCGAACCTGCCCGCCTCGATGCCGTCCAGCCCGGCGCGTACGACCTCGGCGGGGTCGACCTTCTCGCCTTCGTAGTCGGCCATCATGTCGGTGTCGGCGGCTCCCAGGTGCAGGCCGGTGACCAATGTCCCCTGGGCGGCGAGTTCGAGGCGGATGCCGTTGGTCAGGCTCCACTGCGCGGCCTTGGCCGCACCGTAGGCGTTGGCCCCGTCGTAGGCGAACCACGACATCGCCGACAGCACGTTGAGGATCGCGCCACCGCTGGCGGCCAGTACGGGGGCGAAGGCGCGGACCATGTGGAGGGTGCCGTAGTAGTGGGTGTCCATCTCGCGGCGGATGGTGTCGAGGTCGCCGGTGACCAGGTTGGTGCCGGTGGAGATGCCGGCGTTGTTCACCAGGAGCGTGACGTCGTGCGCTGCCGAGGCGGCGGCCCGTACCGAGGCCGGGTCGGTGATGTCGAGTCGGAGCACCTCCACGCCCGGCAGGTCGACGAGTTCGGGGCGGCGTGCCGTCGCGTACACCTTCTTTGCGCCTCGCTCCAGCAGTTGGCGGGCGAAGTGCCGGCCGAGGCCGCGGTTGGCGCCGGTGACCAGGGCGGTGGAACCAGAGATCTTCATCGCTACCTTCTCGGGCGGATATCGAGGATGGTGCTGCGCAGCGGTACGCGGACTACGCTAAAACTTGACGTTGACGTCAAAGGCAAGCCGTGTGACCCACGACACACGTACGAGGAGAAGTTGATGCGCATCGGTGAACTCGCCGACCGGACCGGCGTGAGTACGCGAGCCCTGCGGTACTACGAGGAGCAGCACCTGCTCGCCTCCGAGCGCAGCCCCAGCGGGCAACGGACCTACCCGGAGGTCGCGGTCGACCGGGTCCGGCTGATCCAGCAGCTCTACGCCGCCGGTCTGGCGAGCAGGTCGATCGTCGAACTGCTCCCGTGTGTCGTGACCGGTGTCGCGTCACCCGAACTGCTCGACCGGCTCGCGGTCCAGCGGGCGCGGATAGACGCCCAGATCAACGACCTGATCGACACCCGGGACCGGCTCGACCAGATACTCGTCGCGGCCGCCGAGAGCGCCCATCGGCCGTGTGTCCCGATGTAGCCGCGCGCGGGGGTGTAGTCACCACCGCACCTGGGCAATGGATCAGGTCATGGGCGGTGTGGGGAGAAACGGCACGGAACTGCTCGGCGGCCGCTACCGGCTGGTCGAGCGGCTCGGCGCCGGTGGCATGTCGGTCGTCTGGCGGGGTTTCGACGAGGTGCTCGGCCGTCAGGTCGCGGTGAAGGTGCTCGCCTCGCGGCTGGCCAGCGACCGCGCCTTCCGGCATCGGCTGCGGATGGAGGCCCAGGCGGCGGCGCGGCTGGTGCATCCGAACATCACCAACGTCTACGACTACGGCGAGTCCGTCGAGGGCGGGCTGACCGTCCCGTACGTGGTGATGGAACTTGTCGACGGTGACTCGCTCGCCGCCCGGCTGGGCGGGGATCGGCGGCTGCCGTGGCGGGAGGCCGCCGGTACGGTCGCCGAGGTCGCGGCCGCGCTCGCCGCCGCGCACGCCCGTGGGGTTGTGCACCGGGATGTCACCCCCGGCAATGTCATGCTCACCGGCTCCGGGGCGAAGGTGGTCGACTTCGGCATCTCGGCCCTGGTCGGGGAGAGCGAGGCCGGCCCCGACGGCCAGATCTTCGGTACGCCCGCATACCTCGCCCCGGAGCGCCTGGACGAGGGGCAGGTCTCGGCGGCGACCGACGTCTACGCGGTCGGCCTGCTGCTCTACCGCACGCTGACCGGCCGGCTGCCGTGGCAGGCGAGCACCACCACGGACATGCTGCGGGCCCACCTCTACGCGAATCCGGCGCCGATGCCGCCGGTCGAGGGCCTGCCCGACGAGGTGGTGGAGCTCTGCTCCCGCTGCCTGGCGAAGGCGCCCGAGGACCGGCCGAGCAGCGCGGAGGTGGCCGCCACGCTCGCCGCCGTCACCGGGCGACCGGTGGCGTTGCCGTTCTTGCCGCAGCCGTCCGGTGCGATGGGCTCGGACGACACCTCGGCCGAGCTGGCCGCCGCCGGCACCACGATCCTGCCCTGGTCGACCACGACCGGCGCGCTCTGGTCGGCCTCACCGACCGCGCAACCGCGACCGACCCCGCAACCGCGCCCGGGTCACCGGAACCCGCTCGTACGGACCCTGGCGGGACGTCGCCGGATCAAGGTCGCCGCGGTCGGGGCCGGGCTGCTCGCGCTGACCGGCGCGGTCTGGGCCGCCGGTACGTCCACCTCCGCCGGTGGCGACGGCACCCCCGTACGGGCCGCCGCCGCGGCCGAGCCGAAGCCACCCACCTGCCAGGCCGGGTACGCGTTGCGTACCGACTCGGGGCGGGCGTTCGACGCGGAGTTGACCGTGAAGAACACCGGTGACCAGCCGGTGCGCGACTGGCAACTGGCCTTCGCCTTTCCTGCCGACCAGGCCGTCACGGGGACCGAACCGGCGCAGTGGCAGCAGCAGGGCCGCGACGTCCTGCTCCGCCCGGCGGACGGCGCGACCGACCTGGTTCCGGGCGCCTCGGTGGCGGTCCGGATCACCGGCACGTACGCGGGCGCCAACCCGCTGCCGGTGCGTTTCCAACTCGGGGAGTCGGTCTGCGACGTCCAGGTTTCCGGGGTCGCCGGCACGAGCGCACCGGCCGGCGGTAGCTCCGCCGAACCACCCGCGACCGTGCCATCCGCCGCCGTGCCGCCCGCGGCCGTACCGGCGGTGGGCGGGGGAGGCGTCCCGGTTGCCCCGCAGCCCCAGGATCCCGCCGTCAAGGGCAAGGACAAGCCGAAGCCGGAGCCGAAGAAGCCGCCGACCAGGCACACCGGGGACGACGAGGAAGAGGAAGACGAGGACGACGACGAGGGCGACGGCGAGGAGTGACGATCGTGCCCGGGCGGTTCACCCGCCGTTGTCGTCCCCGCTGAGCAGGAACTCCGGTCGGTTCGCGCGCCACCCCGGCACGTCCATCGAGTTCAGTACGGAGATCAGCTTCTTCTCCTCGTAGACGAAGTGTGTCTCCATGATGGCCGCCAGCCCTTCCAGTTCCTCCCGTACCCGGGTGGCGGTGGCCGGATCCGGCTCGGCCGGCAGGTTGCCCAGGAGCTTCTGCAGGCTGCCCAGGATCCAGTCGATCCGGTTGTGGTCGGTCTTCAGCTCCGTGATCACCGAGCGCAGCTCGGGAAACTCCCGCGCGATGACCGGGAACGCCAGGCCGTCCTCGCCCCGGTGGTGGCGGGTCAGTACGGAGCAGAAGCCGAGGCAGTACGCCCGCAGGTCGCGTGGCGGCAGCCCCTCGCCCGCGAAGTAGGCGTCGACGTTGTCGCGCAGGTCTTCGAGCTGTTCCCGTAGCCAGATGTGCACTTCGATCAACTGGTTGCCGAAGGCGGTGAGGCGGCTGCTCGCCTCGAAACCTGAATCCATGCGCTCCCCAGGATGGGCCGTCACCGCCGCGGTAGCGCGACCGGCCGGGCCAGTATCCCAAGCGACATCGGGCCGGGGAGGGCGCGTACCGGTTACGGGACGCGCCCTCCGTGACCGGGGGTGCTCAGACCTCGTTGTCCTTGATCACCTGCCGGTACCAGTGCGCGCTGCGCTTGAGGATGCGCCGCTGGGTGGGGTAGTCGACGTAGATCAGGCCCCAGCGCTGCTCGTACCCCTGGTCCCACTCGAAGTTGTCCAGCAGCGACCAGACGTGGTAGCTCTCCAGCCGTACCCCGTCGGCGATGGCCCGGTGGGCGGCGGCGAGGTGGTCGCGCAGGAAGCCGATCCGGCCCGGGTCGTCGACCCGGTCGCCGTCGAGCAGGTCCGGGGTGGGCAGGCCGTTCTCGGTGACGGTGAGCGGCACGTCACCGTAGTCGCGGCGTACCCGGGTGAGCATGTCGTACATCCCGTCGGGATAGATCTGCTGCCACTGCGCCTCCGAGGTGGGCCATTTCTGCACGGTGCCGCCGCCCGGGGTGACGTAGATCGGGGTGTAGTACTGCACGGCGAGCAGGTCGACCGGCGCGGAGATGGTCTTCAGGTCGCCGTCGCGGATGGCCCTGACCATGCGGCTGTCCGGTCCGAGGTCGTCGAGCACGTCGGTGGGGTAGCTGCCCTTGAAGATCGAGTCCAGGTAGAGCCGGTTCTCGTAGCCGTCGTAGAGCCGGGTGGCCGCATCCGCCTCGGCACCCTCGACCGCGGGGTAGCAGGGGTGCAGGTTCAGCGCGGGGCCGATCCGGGTCTTGCTGCCGGTGGCGCGCAGCGCCGCGACGGCGAGCCCGTGCCCGAGCTGCAGGTGGTGGGCGACCAGGTAGGCGGCGTCGGGATCGCGGTGGCCGGGGGCGTGGTGCCCGTGCAGGTAGCCGTTCTGCACCACCGTCTTGGGCTCGTTGACGGTCAGCCAGACCGGCACCTTCTCGCCGAGCGCCCGGAACACGTGCTCGGCGTAGTCGGCGAAGCGGTACGCGACGTCGCGGTTTTCCCAGCCGCCGGCGTCCTGTAGCGACTGGGGGAGGTCCCAGTGGAAGAGGGTGGCCATCGGGGCGATGTCGCGGGCCAGCAGCCCGTCCACCAACCGCCGGTAGAAATCGAGTCCGCGCTGGTTGGGCACGCCGGTACCGTCGGCCTGGATCCGGGACCAGGAGATCGAGAACCGGTACGTCTTGAGCCCCAGGTCCCGCATCAGGTCGAGATCGGCCTCGTACCGGTGGTAGTGGTCCGCGGCGACGTCGCCGGTGTCCCCGCCCCGGATCTTGCCCGGGGTGTGGCTGAACGTGTCCCAGACGGACTCGCCTCTCCCGTCGTCCTTGGCCGCCCCCTCGATCTGGTACGCCGAGGTGGCCGCGCCCCAGCCGAAGCCGTCCGGGAAGCGGAGGCCGAGCCGGGTCTCCGGACTCGGGCTGCGGTCCCGGTCGGAGTCGGTGTCGGCGTCGCAGGCGGCGGTGACGGCGGCGCTCGCCGCGACGGCGGCCGTCGTGGACGCGCCCGCGCTCACGCGGGCCGCGCTTGCGGCGCTGGCGGAGAGCGCGGCGCGGCGCAGCAGGTGGCGCCGGGTCAGTACGGACATATGGCTTGTCTCCTCGTGTGTGGGGCCCATCCGCGAAGTGGCGCGTCCGGGAGCGCTCCCATCACAAGGTAGCGGCTGCCCAGGTGGTTTGCGTATGGGTTGTTCGGCTGGCGAAAGACTTCGGGCTGGGCCTCGTCCATCGCCCGCGCCCCCGTGCCCGGTGGCCACGCCGTCGGGGCCCCTCGCGGCCAGGGGCGGACTGACTCGTTCGGCGCCGGGCACGCAACAGGTCGACCGGGTGGGCGCGGTGCGCCTGTCCTGTCGACCTATTTCCCCCTTGTCGAAGGGGGTATAGCGTGGGGACGGGGAGGGCAACCCCCGTCCCCACCATCAGTTACACACACGCACGAACGGAATTGGCGTCCAGGTCGTGCGTGTCGCGCGGGAGCCGGGCCACGCGAGTGGCTCTGGTTCCACCTCCTCTCGACGGTGGTGAGTCGGCTGACGGCGGAGTCCGGGCTGGCCCGTCGTCAGCCCCACGGCTGAGCGGTCAGCGCTGTCCCGGGGGCACCGGGCAGCGCCCGATCGGGAGGTCAGGGGCGTCGCGTTGCCGCTTCATCCCATGCTTCCCGTAGGTGCTGTAGGTTCTAAGCACTTACATCGCTATCGATGGAAGCGCTCCCATCGACTTGATTGGACTGTATCCCGCGTCACGGGTTTGTGAAAGACCCAAAATAAGATCGAAACATCTGACCAACGTCGATGAAACGCCAATGTGCTGGCTTGATCGCCCATGGGTGCAGGTCAATACCAGTGGACCGGCCGTCCCCGGTTGGAGTGCGGCCGTTGACGGCTTGCTGCGGGAGCGCTCCCATGCAAGACTGTCGAATTATCGCGGAGCGGGAGCCACGCCGACCGCGGGCCGCCGAGGGCATCCGACACTTTTTCGGTACGGCGCCCAGCACCGACCACAGCCGCCACGTCCGGCGCGTGGCCGTCGATCGCCGACCCCGGTCCGGGACGGGTCGAACACCTTCCCCGGCGCCTCCCACCCCATGCGCACCCTCACCACCCCAGCCCGCGCACGGAGGCGCCCAGCCGAGGCGGCAACGCCCCGGCCAGGTCCGCGAGGAGAAGTCAGCATATGAAGCTCATCGCAAGTAGACGCCGGGTGGCGATCCTCGCCACCGGTGTGCTGGCAGCGCTAGGCGTGGTCGTCGTCCCCGGCGTCGCCCAAGCGGCACCAGCCTGCGACGTGGTCTACGCGACCAACGACTGGAACAACGGGTTCAGTGCCAACGTCACCATCCGCAACACCGGCGACCCGATCAACGGCTGGACCCTGCGCTTCGCCTTCCCCGGCAACCAGCGGGTCACCCAGGGCTGGTCGGCCAACTGGACCCAGTCGGGCACCCAGGTCACCGCCACCAGCATGTCCTGGAACGGCAACCTGGCCACCGGCGCCTCCACCAGCATCGGCTTCAACGGTTCCTACTCCGGGACCAACGCCAAGCCCACGTCGTTCTCGGTCAACGGCGTCACCTGCGGCGGCACCACCACACCGCAACCGCCCACGGTGACCCTCAGCGTCCCGGCCGGGCCGTTCGTGGCCCCGGCCGACGTGCCGCTGACCGCCACCGCGAGCGACCCCGACGGCACCATCGCGAAGGTCGAGTTCTACCGCAACGGGCTGCTGGTCAACACCGACACCACGGCGCCGTACAGCTATCTGCTGGAGGACCAGCCGGCCGGCAGCTACACCGTCCAGGCTCGCGCGTACGACAACGCGAACCTGACCGCGACCGCGGAACGGGCCTTCACCGTCACGCCGGGCTCGGGTCCGGTGCTGGTGGCCACCCCGACCTCGGTGAACGTCACCGAGGGAAGCAGCTCCCCGGTGAACCTGAAGCTCAGTGCCGCGCCGACCGGCAACGTGGCGGTCACGCTGGCCCGTACCGGTGACACCGACGTCACCGTGACGCCCACGTCGGCGACGCTGACCACGGCGAACTGGAACACCGGGGTCAACCTCACCGTGGCCGCGGCCGAGGACACCGACACCGCCGGTGGCACCGCCACCATCACCGCCTCGGCCACCGGTTACGCGCCGCTGGCGATCGTCGCCACCGAGATCGACAACGACACCCCCGGCGGCGGCGACAACGTCTACACCGCCCGCTTCCTGGAGCAGTACGGCAAAATCAAGAACTCCGGTTACTTCAGCCCGGAGGGCGTGCCGTACCACTCGATCGAGACGCTGATCGTCGAGGCGCCCGACCACGGGCACGAGACCACCTCCGAGGCGTTCAGCTTCTGGATCTGGCTCGAGGCGCAGTACGGCCGGGCCACCCAGAACTGGGCCCCGTTCAACAACGCCTGGACGGTGATGGAGCGCTACATCATCCCGTCGCACAACGACCAGCCGACCGCCGGCGTGGCCGGCACCCCGCAGTACGCGGCCGAGTACAACCTGCCCAGCCAGTACCCGTCGCAGTTGCAGCCGTCGGTGCCGGTGGGCGTCGACCCGCTGCGCAACGAGTTGCAGTCGACCTACGGCACCGGCGACATCTACGGCATGCACTGGCTGCTCGACGTCGACAACACGTACGGCTTCGGCCGCTGCGGTGACGGGACCACCCGGCCGGCGTACATCAACACCTTCCAGCGGGGTCCGCAGGAGTCGGTGTGGGAGACCGTGCCGCAGCCGTCCTGCGACACGTTCGTCCACGGCGGCCCGAACGGCTTCCTGGACATCTCCATCGCCGACTCGGGTGCGCCGGCGAAGCAGTGGAAGTACACCAACGCCCCGGACGCCGACGCGCGTGCCATCCAGGCCGCGTACTGGGCGCTGACCTGGGCGAAGGAGCAGAACAAGCAGGCCGACGTGGCGGCCACCGTGGCCAAGGCGGCCAAGATGGGCGACTACCTGCGCTACGCCATGTACGACAAGTACTTCAAGCGGATCGGCAACTGTGTCGGGCCGACCACCTGCCCGGCCGGTACCGGCAAGGACTCCGCGCACTACCTGATGTCCTGGTACTACGCCTGGGGCGGCGCCACCGACCCGGCGGCCGGCTGGTCGTGGCGGATCGGTTCCAGCCACAACCACTTCGGCTACCAGAACCCGTTCACCGCCTGGGCGTTGACCAACGTCCCGGAACTGCGGCCGCGTTCGGCGACCGCCGTGACGGACTGGACCAACAGCATGAACCGGCAGCTGGAGTTCTACCAGTGGTTGCAGTCCGCCGAGGGTGCCATCGCCGGTGGGGCGACGAACAGCTGGGACGGTGCGTACGCCCAGCCGCCGGCCGGCAAGCCGACCTTCTACGGCATGTTCTACGACGACCACCCGGTCTACGAGGACCCGGGCAGCAACGGTTGGTTCGGTATGCAGGTCTGGTCGCTGCACCGGGTCGCCGAGCTGTACTACGTGACCGGCAACGCCAAGGCCAAGGCCATCCTGGACAAGTGGGTGCCGTGGGCGATCGCCAACACCACCATCGGCACCGGCGGGAACTTCCAGATCCCGTCCGACATGTCGTGGAGCGGTGCCCCGGCGACCTGGAACCCCACCAGCCCGGCGGCGAACACCAACCTGCACGTCACGGTGACCGCCAAGGGCACCGACGTCGGTGTCGGTGCGGCGTACGCCCGGACCCTGATGTGGTACGCGGCCAAGTCCGGCGACACGGCCGCGAAGACCACCGCCAAGGGCCTGCTCGACGCGATGTACGCGCACGCCGAGTCGAAGGGCATCTCGACCACCGAGACCCGGACCGACTACCAGCGGTTCGACGACGTGTACAACGCCTCCACCGGGCAGGGCCTCTACCTGCCGCCGAACTGGACCGGCGACATGCCCAACGGTGACGTGATCGCCGCGGGCAAGAGCTTCGTGGACATCCGGTCGTTCTACCGCAACGACCCGGACTGGCCGAAGGTCCAGGCGTACCTCAACGGAGGTGCGGCACCCACGTTCAACTACCACCGATTCTGGGCCCAGTCCGACATCGCGATGGCGTTCGCCGACTTCGGCAGCCTCTTCCCGAACGGCTGACCCTCCCCGAGCGGCCTGATTCCCACGGTCAGGCCAATCAGTGGTGAGCCGGCCGGCTTGGCCAACGCAGCGAACCGGCCGGCTCACCACCCCCGGCACGACCGCCGGCGTACGACCCCCGGGCGGGTGGCACCACGGTGTCACCCGCCCGGTTCCACCTACCGTACGGATGAATGATTGGCGCCCAGCGCTTTCCCGACTCGCGCCTGGCTCCGCTGCGATGTACCGTTTCTTCACGGAGAGGCCGCTCCCCCCGTGGCGGCCTCTCCGTCTATCTCCGCTCGATCCGTGTCCCTGCCGGCGAGCTACCGGTGCGCCGTGGTCGGCGCCGGCTCGACCGGATGCCGCAGCCCGGGATGGTCGGCCGGTAGGGTCCGCCGGATCACCCACCAGCTCACCGCGACGCAGGCGGCGACCAGCGGCCAGGTCAGCGCCACCCGCGCGCCGACCAGCGCCACCACCTGGTCGGCGGCGTAGAGCGGGACGAAGACCGCCAGCCGGATCAGGTACTGGCACACCCACACCCAGCTGCCCCGCCCGTACGCGCGCAGCAGGTCCGGGTCGCGCCGCCAGCGTCCACGCTGGCCGAGCAGGGTGCCGACGACCACACCGAGCAGCGGCCAGCGCAACAGGATGCTGACCGACCAGGCGAGTGCGCTGGCCGCATTGGACACGAGTTGCAGCAGGAAGAAGTCGCTGGCCCGGCCGGTGCGCAGGACGACGAGGGCGGCGACGCAGACGGCGAGCAGGCCGACCAGCACCGACGCCGGCCGGTCGCCCCGGCGCAGCCGCCAGCCGGCGACCGCGACCCCGACGACCAGTGCGGCGAGGGTGCCGTACCAGATCGAGCCGCCGGAGAGCAGCCAGCCGGCGCCGAAGGCAACCGGCGGCACGGTGGCGTCCCAGCCGCCTCGCCGCCCGCCGAGCAGGTCGGCGAGGGATTCCGGCCGGTCCCGGTCGGATGCCATCGACCACCTCCGCAAGTCTTAGGGGAGCCTAACTTATGGTCACCCGGAGACCCTCTCAGATCTTGCGGTGACGGCTCGCCGGATCCTCCGGGACGACTGCGCACCGGCGGTTGTCCCGGTGGTCTGCTCGGCTCCGTCCCGGCGATTCGACCGCCGAGTTGCCGTGCTTCGGGAGTTCGTTACGGTGACCGGATGCATGGGCGCAGAACGGCGTTGACGGTGGCTTGGCTGGTTCTGCTGACCGCTGTCCAGGGGGCCGCGTTCGTGCTGCTCTGGCGGTTCGCCGTACGCACCGAACACGGTCAACTACTCGACACCATCGCACTCACCGGCAACAAGATCGGCCAGGATCGGATCGACGGGCTGGTCGGCACCGTACTCGACGCGATGTCGGTGGTCTCCCTGGTCGCCGCCACCCTGGTGATCGGTTTCATCGCTTTGATCCGGGGCCGGGTCGCGCTGGCCGTGGTCGCCACCCTGCTCGTCGTCGGGGCGAACGTCACCACCCAGGTGGCCAAGTACGTCATCCACCGGCCGGACTTCGGTGTCGACCCGGAACGGGCCGCCGCCGGTAACAGCCTGCCCAGCGGGCACACCACGATCGCCGCCGCGGTCGCGGTGGCGCTGGTGCTGGTGCTGCCGCCCCGGGTCCGCGCCTGGGGTGCGTTGCTCGCTGTCGCGTACACGGCGCTCGCCGGGGTGGCCACCCTGTCGGCGGGTTGGCACCGCCCGAGTGACGCGGTCGCCTCGCTGCTCATCGTGGGCGCGTGGGCCGCCGTCGCCGGCATCCTGCTGCTGATCTTCCAGCGGGAGGATGCCCAGGTGGAGCCGGGGGACGCGCACTGGCGGGCGGTGACTCTGTTCGGGCTGGCCGGGTTGGCGCTGCTGGCCGTCGCCGGGTACGCGCTCTACTCGACCGACGAGGTGCTGGGCATCCCGGTCGAGGAGCTGAACCGGCCGAGGCTTTTCGACGCGTACCTGGGCGGCGCCGCGGCGATCGCCGGTACGGCCAGCCTGATGATGTCGTTGTTGCTGGTCAGCGTGCACCGCGTGGTGCCCCGGCACAACGGCTGACCGGGCTCGCCGCCCGGGGCGCGGTGCTCGCCCGATCGTCGCGTACGCAAGTCGCCCGCCGGTCGGTAGTCCGACCGGCGGGCGATCTCGCGTCGGGGTTGTTACGTCAGCCGCGTCGCCACTTCTGGTTGGCGGTGCCGGCGCACTCCCACAGTTGCAACTGTGCCCCGTCTCCCGAGTTCCAGTCCTTGATGTCGACGCACTTGTTGGCCTGCGGGTTGACCAGGTCGCCGGCGGCGGAGAGGACGAACTGCTGGGCCGGGTTGCCGCTGCACGTGACGATCTGGATCGCCGCGCCGTTCGCGGTCGAGCCCCACGCGACGTCCATGCACTTGTTGTTCGAGGTCTGCAGCATGCCGTTGACGAAGGTCCACCGCTGCGCGTTGGTGGAGTTGCAGCCCCACATCTGCAGCAGGACCCCGTCGGAGAAGTTCGAGTTCGGTACGTCGATGCACCTGTTGTTCCAGTTGCTGACCAGCGCACTGGTGCTGCCCCCGCCGCCGCCGGAGGTGGTCAGCGAGAGGCCGTAGACGCCGAGGATCTCGTTGACCGGCTGGAACCACATGGTGCCGCCGGACGAACAGTTACCCGTACCGCCGGAGGTGACGCCCTGGGCCTGGTTGCCGGAGATCCACGAGCCGCCGGAGTCTCCCGGCTCGGCGCACGCGTTGCTGCGGGACAGACCGGAGACGGCGCCCTGGGCGTAGACGATGGTCTCGTT
Source organism: Micromonospora sp. NPDC049523 (assembly GCF_040676775.1). Classification (NCBI taxonomy): domain Bacteria; kingdom Bacillati; phylum Actinomycetota; class Actinomycetes; order Micromonosporales; family Micromonosporaceae; genus Micromonospora; species Micromonospora sp. NPDC049523. The sequence continues at coordinate 53,209 of NZ_JBFAPP010000019.1, forward strand.
GCGGCCGAGGATGGTGCCGCAGCGCCACCCCGTCGTACGCCCGGAGCGGCAGACCGAGCTGCCGATCGCGGCGTCCTGCGAGCCGGCGACGAGCACGTTGCCACCGGAGTAGTTGTTGACCCACGGCTGCGGTGTCCACGAGGCGTTGGTCCGGATCCACGCGTAGTCGTTGCCCGGGAACGACGAGCCGGCGAAGTTGCCCTGGGAGACGTTGTTGTAGCCGAGAGTCGGGCTGCCCGTGCCGCCGCAGTGTCCGGCGCTGACGAAGCCACCGGCGACGGCGAAGCCGACCGAGCAGAGCGTGTTGCCGTTGATGACGTACTGGTCGCCGCCGCGGATGTCGTACATCGGTCGGGGTGCCTCGGCGGTCTCGACGACGGTGACCGCGCCCGCGCCGCTGGCCTCGGCGTACGCCCTGGCCGCTGCCGTGCCGCCGGGGCCGGCGGTGACGACGACGCTGTTGGTGGCGACGTCGACGTACCAGCCGTGGACCGGGCCGCCGCGCAGCGTCGCCGCGTTGCGGTCGAGTTTGGCATGTACGGCGTCGAGGTCGGCGGCGCTGCGCGCGACGACCCGTGCGTCCGCGCCGGCCGCGCGTACCTCCGTGGCCGCGGCCGGGTCGGTGACCGCGACCGTCAGCCGGTCGGCGCCGGTCGGGATCCAGGCTCCGGCGAACGTGGAGCCGAGCCGTTCGCGCAGCCGTTTCTCCACGGCCGGGGCCGCCGCCTCGGTCGCCAGGCGGGCGGCGATCTGGTCGTCGTCGAGCCCGAGGTCGCGGCGCATCGCGGCGACCATGCCGGGGTCCATGTCGAACCGGGTCGTCGCGGCGGGTGTGCCGGGTGCGGGGGTGTCCGCGGCGAAGCTCGCGGGCGGCGCGAGGGCGGTCGCGGTGAGTGCCACCGCCGCGATCCCGAGCGCCTTGACCGTACGGAACATAGGGGTCCTTCCGTGCACGGTGACGCACGTCCCCGGGACTGCGGGGACGTGGCCGAGCGTGCTGACTGGGGGGAGTCAAGAGGAAAGAGAGCGCTCTCTGCATCGGAGTCTTTCGATAAAAGGGGTCCAATGTCAAGGATTCAGTAAAGGTTGTTAAGAGCAGAGGTCCACGTACGCCGGTAACGTCGAGCGCGTGGGAGACGAGATAGCGCTGCGGCCCGTACTCGAAGGCGACCTGTCCTTCTTGCACCACCTGATCAACGATCCCGTCGGGAGCGGCGAGCACCAGTGGTACGGCTTCTACGACCCGCACGTCTACCGCAGACGGTGGGACGAGAACGGGTTACTGGGCAACGACGGCGGTGTCCTCATCGTCGCCGCCGGGGACGACCGGCTCGGCCTGGTCTCCTGGCGCAAGGTCATCGCCAACCGGAACGCCTTCTACTGGAACATCGGCGTCCTGCTCGCACCCGAGGCGAGAGGCCGGGGCCACGGCGCCCGGGCCCAGCGGCTGCTCGCCGAATACCTGTTCGCCCACACCCTGGTGAACCGGGTCGAGGCCACCACCGAGATCGGCAACGTGGCCGAGCAACGCTCCGTGGAGAAGGCCGGCTTCACCCGCGAGGGCGTGCTGCGCGGCGCCGGTTTCCGCGACGGACGATGGCACGACGGCGTCGTCTACAGCCTGCTCCGCGCCGAACTGGGCCGCGAGGCCCGATAGGACGCCGGACTGGTCCGGCGGGGGCCGACCAGGCGGCGGTCAGGTCCGGCGCCGGTCAGGGACGACCGCGCAGGTGGGCCAGGACCACCGGGTCGATCCGGCCCGGCACCATCCGCTCCTCCAGGTTCTCCACCCCGGCCCAGTCCGTCAACGCGGCGTCGACGGCCGCGTCACCGGCGTCCGCCGGGGCGTGCCCCGCCGCCGTGAGCAGGGCCCCGACCTCGGCGGCCAGCTCACCGGTCAGGTCGAGCAGCGTCTGCGGATCCGGCTTCTCGAACAGCATGATGTGTACGTCCAGCAGCCGGGCCAACTCCGCCACCGGATCCGGATGGTCGTCCACCCGCAGGTCCACCACGACGTCGCTGCCGCCGCCGTACCCGCCGCGTTTGGCGACCACCAGCAGCCCTGCGCTCTGCCGCCCCCGCCGGTCACCGCCGGCCAGGTCACCGGCGCGCAACGCGTCGACCAGCCGTTGCGCGAACCGCCGCCCGGTGTCGCCGCCCAACCAGGTGTCCCGGATCGCGTCGACCACCTCCGGGCCGACCAGGATGTTGCCCTGCGCGGCCCAGCCGTCGCCGGCCTGCCCACCGGCCCAGTCGTGACAGTCGTCGCCGGTGTAGGTGGCGGCACCGCCGTCGGCGTCGACAACACCGAGCTGCCGGGAGGCGCGACCGGAGTCGGCGGCGACCAGACCGGCGATCACGTCCGCCGCCCCGAGCCCCGTACGCAGCAGCGCCAGCCCCTGCGGCCCGTACGCCAGGTTCGCGTGCGCCTGGGTGGCCAGCGCTCCCACCTCGGCCTCGGCAACCGGCACCACCGCACCGGCGGCGAGGAACTTACTGGCCACGGCGACGCCGTGCAGCCGCCCGTCGTCCGAACGCGCCACGATCGAGAAAGTCACGCGGTGAGGCTACAACCCGGCGGGCACCGCCGCGGACCTGGTGTGACGGACCGGCCGGGATGGACAGCGGGGAGATATTGCCCGTGCCCCCGATTACCGGGCACGATCGACCGGTGACGAAACGTTGGGGTATGACGGTGCCGTTCAGCGGGGTGCCGCTGGCTGACCACGCCGCGGTCTACACCGCGCTCGCCGAGGCCGGCTTCACCGACCTGTGGTCGGCGGAGGTGAACGGGGCGGACGCGTTCACCCCGCTCGCCCTGGCCGCCGCCTGGCGTCCCGACCTGCGCCTCGGTACGGCGATCGCACCGGTGTTCACCCGCGGCCCCGGGCTGCTGGCGATGACCGCGGCGGCGCTGGCCGAGGCCGCACCGGGGCGCTTCGCGCTCGGTATCGGCGCCTCGTCGCCGGTGGTGGTGGGGGACTGGAACGCGGTCGACTTCGTCGACCCGTACCGGCGTACCCGCGACATGCTGCGGTTCCTGCGGGCGGCCCTGCGCGCAGAGGCGGTCGACGAGGTCTACGACACCTTCGCCGTACACCGGTTCCGGCTGGAACGACCGCCGGCCGTCCCGCCGCCGATCCTGCTCGCCGCCCTACGCCCACGGATGCTCCGGCTGGCCAGTGCCGAGGCGGACGGGGTGATCCTCAACTGGCTGGCCGCCACCGACGTGCCGCGGGTGCTCGCCGAACTCGGCGAACGCAGGGCCGGGTTCGAGGTCACCGCCCGGATCTTCGTCTGCCCGACCGAGGACGTCGAGTACGCCCGCAACCTCGGCCGGCGGATGATCACGACCTATCTGACCGTGCCGGCGTACGCGGAATTCCACCGCTGGCTCGGCCGGGAGTCCGTCCTCAGCCCGGTCTGGCAGGCCTGGGACGCCGGTGACCGCCGAGCGGCCAGTGCGGCGGTGCCGGACGAACTGGTCGACGCGCTGATCCTGCACGGGCCGCCGGAGGAGTGCCGCGCGCAGGTCGGCAACTACGCCGAGGCCGGAGTGGACGTACCGGTCATCGCGCTGCTGCCCACCCCCGAACTCGCCACCGGCGGGCTCGCCCCGCTCGCCACCCTGATCTCCCAACTCGGCCCGGTGCAGTCCGCGGCGCAGGTGACGGCGGCCATTCCCGGTCAGGTGCACCCGTCGGCGGAAGTGACCGTCGGCACGGCGGCCGTCGACGGCGGCTGAGCACGGGCCGACCCGCGCCGGACCAGCCGCAACGGCAGGTGTGGTGTCGGGTAGCACCTCCCGCCGTCGACACCACCTGCGGCGCCGTTGCCGGGGCGGGGGTCAGCGGCGCCAGCGCAGCGGGCCGGGGTGCAGCGACCAGAGCAGCCGCCGCCACCAGGGCCGGACCGCCCGCAGCGCGGTGGCGTACGCGACCGCGAGTGCGCCGGCCCGCCGGGCCTGCTCGTCGTCGGCGGTGCCGGGCGCGAACGTGGCCACGTTGACCAGGGTGGCCAACTCGTCGATCGGCGGCACTGTCGTTCGGGGCTGCTCCGGCGCGGGTGGTGGGGTGGGGCGCGGCCTCGGTGACGGGCGTCGCTTCGTCGACGACGCGGCCGTCGGCCGCACGGGTGACGGCGGTGCGGCGGGATCCGCGCCGACGCGGGCCGCGTACGCCGCCACCTCGGTCGCGTCCAGGTGGACCGCTACCGGGTGACCGGCCAGCCGCAGTGCGTCGGTCACCTCCCGCCACGCCCCGGCGATCCGTTCCGCCGGGCTGCCCTGGTCGAGCCGGCGCCGCCGCAGCCCCCGCCGCATGATCGTGACCGCCAGCACGAAAACGAGCAGCACCAGCAGCAGCGCCCCCGAACCGCCGCCGGCCAGCACCGGCAGCGACGGGCCGGAGCCGCCGGCCGGGGCGGCGGCCGGTCCGGCGCTGGCCTGCGGCGTCGGTGTGACGGCCGGCGCCGGTTCGTCGGGCACCGGCGGCGGTTCCTGCGGTTTCGGGGTGAAGTCCTCCTCGACCGCCCGTGGTTCGGTGTCCGGGCGCGGCAGCGGATCGAACGCCACCCAGCCGAGCCCGTCGAAGAGCACCTCCGGCCAGGCGTACGCGTCGCCGCCGGTGACCGGGCCCTCGCCGGTCGCCGAGTGGAAACCGACCACCACCCGGGTCGGCAGGCCCATCAGTCGGCCGAGCACCGCGAACGAGGCCGCGAACTGCTCCGACGTGCCCCGCTGGCCACCGCCGTCACGGGGTCCGAACAGGAAGAAGTTCAGATTCGGGTACGCGTGCCCGCTCGGTGCGTCCGCGACGAGACGGTAGTGCTCGGCGAGGAACTCCTCGATCGCCATCGCCCGCGAGTACGGGGCCCCGTTGTCGGTGGCCAACTGGTCGGCGAGCCGCCGGACCGGATCGGGCACCCCGTCGGCGACCCGCAGCACCCGTACCACCTGCTCACCCGCCGGTACGTTGGCCGAGGCGAGCAGGTTCGACTCGGGGCGCTCACGGGCGGAGGTGACCGTGTACCGCAGCCCCGGCGTCAGCCCCTCCGGCCGGATCAGCGTCCCGCTGCCCTGGTCGTACGCGACCCGCGCCCCGGCGACCTCCCGAGGCGTCGGCATCGCCGGCAGCAGCCGCCCGGCCAGCTCACCGATGGTGACCTCCTGCTGGACCCGGTCCACGGTGACGTTCGGCGGCGACTGCACCGGGGGCAGGATCCGCCCCGCGTTGCGGTACGTCGCGCCGACCCGCCAGGTGACCCCGTCGTAGTCGCTGAGCACCGCGAGCCGGAGACGTACCCCCTGGTCCAGGGGGGACCCCGCAGCCGGGCCCGGGTTACCCACCCGGCCACCGGTTTCCTGGTCCTCGTCGCCGGGCTGCTCGGGCGGGTCGCCGTCCCCGGCCGGCGGGACGGCATCGTCGGCCGGCACCGCCGCACCAGTGGTACGCAGGTCGAGCAGCTTCTGGTCGGGGTTCAACGCCCAACCGGAGATCCGGATCAGCGGGTTCTCGTCCAGACTGTCCACCTGGGGCGGTTGCACATAGCGGCGCGGATCGACCGGCGCGCCGCCGACCCGACCGGCGACCACCGGCGCCAGCAACGCGGCTAGCCCGACCACCAGCACCACCCCGGCGGCGGTGCCGGCGAGCATCCGTACCCGGATCGCGGCCCGTACCGCGGGGGAGACCATCGTCTCGTCACCGCCCGGTGCCGCCGGTACGGCTGCCACCGCCGGCACGGCCAACCCGATCGCGCCGGCAGCGGCGAAAGCCACCGTCCACCAGATCGCCGGCTCCGCGTTCGGACCCACCAGGTACAGGGCGCCCGCGTAGAGCAGGGCCGGTGCGGTGTAGCCGAGCAGCACCCGACCGGCGCGCAGCGCCACCTCCGCCCCGGCCAGCCCGGCCAGCCAGGTGGCGACCAGCGGCACGATCACGGTGTCCGGCACCGGCTCGACCGGGATCATCGCGGTGAGCAGCCGGGGAATGCCGTTACGGCCCGCCTCGGCGACAAGGTCGGCGAACTCACCGGGCAGTTGCGCCCGCTGCGCCGCCACCCGCAACGCGAACGCGGTGTAGCCGACCATGGCCAGCACCGACACCGGGGCGACCAGCCAGGACGGCAGACGCCGGGCGGCGACGCTCACCCCGACCGAACCCACCGCCGCGCCGAGCAGCAGTTGACCCAGCAGCGGACCGGCGTACACCCGGCCGAGAACCGCACCGGCCAGGCCGATCATGGCGATCAGCGCCAGCGGCACCGGGATCGCCCGCAGCAGCGAGGCGATGTTCGGCCGGCTCACCACCGGCGTACCCCGTCCCACTCGGCGGCGAACTCGACCCCGTCGGCCACGTCGAGCACCTGCACCCCGGCCGGTTGCGCGGGCGTCCGCGCCGCATCACCGAAGACCGCGGCCAGCACCGACGGGTACGCCGCTCGCAGCGTCCCGAGCTGCCCCAGGTCGTCGCGGCCACCCGGTCCGGTCAGGAAGACCAGGGTGTCGCCGAGCCGCTGCTGACGCAGCCGGTTGAGTACGGCACGCAGCGGCTCACCACCCGCGTCGGCCAGCTCCCGTTCCTCGCTGACGATCCGGGACGTCGTACGCAGCTCCGCGGCGGCCAGCCGGTCCAGGAAGTCGTCACCCGCCCCCGGATCGGCGACCAGGACCAGGGCGACCGGAAGTTCCTCCCGCCGGGCCGCGGCCACCACCGACGCGGCCGCCTCGCAGGCCGACTCGAAACTCTCCGCCACCCCGTCGACAACCACCGGATGTGCCGCGGCCCGGTCGTCGAGCAGGACCACCAGCTGCGGCAGGCTGGTGTCGAGATTCTCCCGGACCATCAGCTCACCGATCCGCGCGCTGGTCCGCCAGTGCACCCGGCGCAGCTCGTCGCCGACCACGTACTCACGCAGCGAGTCGAAGGTGATCGACCCGTGCGGCACCCGGTCGACCCGACCGTCCATGCTGCGCGCCACCCCCGCGGGCACGGCGGTCAGCGGGTGGATCCGCGGATGCACCCACACCCGGGCCACGTCGCCGTGCGCGCGGGCGACCACCACCAGCCCCAGGGCGTCGCGGCCGGTGACCCGCAGCGGTCCGACCGGCACCACACCCCGGCGGTGGGTCGGCACCGGGTAGCTGACCGTGGTGTCCCGGCCGGGACGCAGCCGCAGCAGGGGCACCGGCACCGGGCGGTTGCCGCACCGGTCCTCGGCGATCAGGTTCGCCGAACGGACCCGGCCGCCGTTGCGGATCGTCAGCGTCATCGTCGCCGGTTCGCCGCGACCGACCCGGTCCGGGTCGGCGAGCCGGTCCACCCCGAGCCGGGGCCGCCAGGCGGCGGCACCGACCGCGCAGCCGACAGCGATCGCCGCGGCCGTACCGAGCAGGGTCAGCTCGGGGTAACCGAACCGGAATCCGAGCAGCAGCAGGAGGCAGGCACCGACGAGCAGGCCGATGCCCCGGGAGGTGATCGTCATGGCGTACCCGGGTCAGGCTCCGGTGCGGGCGAGCTGACCGGAGGGGAGCGGCACCGGGACCGACGCCACCGCCTGACGCAGCACGTCGGCGGCGGTCACCCCGCGCACCTGCGCGTCGGGGGAGAGCAGGATCCGGTGCGCGAAGACCGGCTCGACCAGTGCCTTCAAATCCTCCGGCTGGATCCAGGCCCGGCCGTCGATGAGCGCGTACGCACACGCCGCGCGGGTCAGCGCGATCACCCCACGGGGGCTCACCCCGACCCGGACCTGGGCGTGCGTACGCGTCGCGGCGGCCAACCGGACCGCGTACGCGTAGAGCGGGTCGGCGATGTGCACCCGCTGGGCCATCCGCACCATCTCGCCGACGGTGGCGGTGTCGGTCACCGGTTCGAGTGCCTCCGGTGACCGGTTCGTGGCCCCGCGCAGCACCTCGATCTCCACCGCCTCGTCCGGGTAGCCGATGGTCAGCTTCACCAGGAACCGGTCGAGTTGCGCCTCCGGCAGCCGGTAGGTGCCGTCCATCTCGACCGGGTTCTGGGTCGCCACCACGAGGAACGGCTGCGGGACCGGGTGCCGTACGCCGTCGACGGTGACGGTCCGCTCCTCCATCACCTCCAGCAGCGCCGACTGGGTCTTCGGCGACGCCCGGTTGATCTCGTCGGCGATGACGATGTTCGCGAACACCGGTCCGGGATGGAACTCGAAACCACGGGTGGCCTGGTTGAAGATCGTCACTCCGGACACGTCGGACGGGAGCAGGTCCGGGGTGAACTGGATCCGCCGCCACTGTCCGCGTACGGTCGCCGCGATCGCCCGGGCCAGGGTCGTCTTACCCACACCCGGTACGTCCTCCAGCAGCACGTGACCCTGCGCGAAGAGCGCGGTCAGGGCCAACCGGACCACCTCCGGCTTGCCGAGCACCACCGAACTGACGGCGTCGGCGAGCCGGGCGGCCAGCGCGGCGAAGCCCTGCACGTGCTGCGGGCTGAGCGGCTCGTGGCTGTTCATCGGCGGACGGTGCTCCTCGCGCGGTCGGTCCGGTTCGGTGGCGGTCGGATCCTCGGTGGTCAGGTGGCCGTTCAGCAGTTCGGCAGCACGTTGATGTTGTCGCCGCCCTCCAGGTTCAGCCACGCGAACGGAATGTAGTTTCGCCCGTCGTAGTTCACCTGCACCCACCAGGTGCTGCGCTTCTGGTTGTTGTAGATGTACGAGTCGACGTCCTCACCCTGCACCTTGCAGTACGCCTGCAGCCGGGTGCCGGGCTTCGCCCAACCGGCCTGCTGCGCGTTGTCCTGCCGGGGCACCCGGAAGATCTCGTTGCCGTTGCGGCCGTCCCGTTCCCGGTCACAGTAGGTGGCGGTGTCGCCGTTCTGGCCGTTGTTGCAGGTCGCGATCCCGAACTGGTCGTTGGTCTGCCGGGAGCCGGTGGCCGTGCCGGGGCCGGCGGCGTTGTTCGCGGTGACGGTGAAGTTGTAGTTCGTGCTCGGCGTCAGCCCGGTGACCCGGATGCTGGAGCAGGCACCGGCGACCGCCGGCCGCCCGGTCAGGGTCACCGAACAGGTGGCCTGACCACCACCGGCGTCCACGGTGAAGTTGACCGTCACCGAGGTGACGTCGGAGGTGCTGCCGGTCACCGTCACCCGAGGCGGCGCCACCGTACGGGCCGTGTCGGTCGCGTCGGCGCCAGCACCGGCCTCGTTCACCGCGTGCACCTTGATCGTGATCGTCTGGGCGTCGCCGAGCCCGGTCAGCTTCACCCGCGGCTCGGTCACCTCGGTGGTCTTCCCGCCGGCGGTGACCACGTACTTCGTCACCGGTCGACCGTTGTCGCGGGCGTCGGCCCAGACCGCCGAGATCGCCCCGGCCTCGCCGGCCACGGTGGTCGCGGCAAGATTCGTCGGGGCGTCCGGCTTGGCGAACGGAACCACCGAGTTGCTCACCGGCGACGGGGTCGAACCCGCACCCTTCTCGTTGACCGCGACGACCTGGAACGCGTACTGGTTGCCGTAGTCGAGTTCACCGGCGGGGATGACCAGTTCGGTCTTGGTCGACTCACCGGCCAGCGAGGTGGCGCCGGCCGAGATCGCGGTCACCGCGTACCGGCCGATCTTGTAACCCTGGCCGTTCGCCGCCGGCCACTTCACCAGCACCGTACCGTCCGGACGCTCCTGCGCGGTCACGCTTGCCGGCGGATCCGGCACCTCGGACGTCGGGACCACGGCGTTACTGGTCCTCGCCGGACCGGTGCCCTTCGCGTTCACCGCCCGCACCGAGAACCGGTACGACTCCCCGTTGGTCAGACCCGTGACCTCCAGCGAGCGCTGGTTCGCGCCGACCTCGAACTCCTTGCCCGCGCCCTCCACCACGTACCGAGTGATCGCCGCACCGTTGGCCGGCGCCGCCCGCCAACTCACCCGCGCCTGCGCGTTACCGGCCGCGGCCGTCACGTTCCTCGGCGCGCCCGGCTTGCCGACCAGCGGCTTCTGCGGCGGGGCGGGCGGCGGCGCGACCGGCGGCGGATCCCCGCCGAGAATGTCGTTGGCATACTTGTTCACCGGCCGGGTCGTGTTCTTGTCGTCGACCACCTGGGCGTAGGCCGAACTCGGCGCGTTGATGAACAGGTGGTTCTCCCGAACCTCCAACTCCAGCGGCCCGGTCGCCTCGGCGACCTTGATCGTGTCGACGAGCTTGCCAGCGGAGTCGAACGAGTAGACCGTCCCGGTCTGCGCGTCCGCACAGTACAACCGGCCCGCCCAGGCGACCGCCGGGGTCAGCAGGCCCGCACCGGGAACCGCGAACTGCTGCTGCACCGCGTCGTCACCGACCACGTAGACATTGCGAGCGTCCGTCACCGTCACCGCCACCCGGTCACCGGTGGACCGCTCCGGCATCGAGGCCGGACCACTGATGTCCAGCTTGACCGTACGGGGCTGCTCCTCGCCCCGCACCGTGGTCAGCACCCCCGCCGTCCGGTCCAGTACGGCCACCCCGTCGTCCAGGGTGGAAAGGGCAAGATCGTGGCTCGGCTCGGCGACCGTGAGGCTGCGTACCTCCTTCGGGCTCAACCCGGCACCGTTCCCGCCGCCGGAAGAGGCCCTGGCCGACGGCAACGCGGCCGGCGTGATCGCCGAGATCGTGCCCTCGCTCGGCACCCCGACCCAGAGCCGGCCCTTGCCGTCGAAGGCACCACCGGTGATCCCCGGCAGGAAACGCACCTGCTCGCCGACCGGCGCCAGCGTACGAGGGTCGAGCTGGCGCACGATGCCCTGGACCGTGTCCACCACGAACGCCGAGTCCTCGTGCAGCGCGACGTTGACCCCGATCCCGGAGGTGCTCTGCGTCCGGGCGACAACCTGGAGCGTCGCCAGATCGAGAGAGCTGATCTGGCCGGTGGTGAGATCGCGCAGCACCAGCATCCGGTCGGTCTGGGTCACCTGCATCGGATGACTGCGCCCCTGCGGCAACTGCATCCGGGTGTCCACCCGCGCGGTGATCCCGTTGACCCGGGCCAACTCGCTGCGCGCCGTGCTCCACAACCAGGAACTGGCGTCGTAGCTGGCGACCGCGTTGTCCGCCGAGCCGAGCCCGAACACGGTCAACCCCATCGCCGCGACCAGTGCCCCCACGACGCCGATCGTGACCAGACCGCCGCGCATCCGGGACCGCCGCAACGGCGCCGGCCCGGACATCGACGGATCGTTGCCGCCGGGGTCGATGGTGCTCATGGTGCCGTTGTCTGTGGTGACCACAGCCGGCCGCCTCTCACCTGATCGCGGCCGGATCCGACCGCGCGCCTCCCAGAAACCGGGTGCCATCATATGGCCTGGTCAATCCGGGTGGGAACCCGCCGGGTACGTCTGTGGACACAGCCGGTGCCGACTGTGGACCCTACCGGCGGACCTAGCCGCGCTTGGTGCACACCTGCTCGGAGGTGGCGACGACCTCGGTCGAGTAGATCGCGACCACGGTGAAGCAGTAGTCGACCGTCGCGCTCAACCCATTGACCGTGTGCTTCGTGCTGCCGGGCTTCAGGGTCGCCATCGGACCGAGCTGCTGCCCGCTCCGGCCGCCGGCCACGATGAACGACACCGTACCGCCGCTCGAATCGACCCAGGTGATCGTGACCGTCGTACCCTCGTCGCGCAGGGCAAGCTCGGTCGGCGGACTGCCACCGGCACCCGGATTCCCCTCCGCCCCCGCACTCGGCCCGACCGGCGGCCCGCCGTCCGGCCCGGTGTTCGGTGTGGCCGGTGCGTCGAGCAGCGTGACGACCACCACCACGATCGCGGCCAGCACCGCCACCGCCGCCGCGATCCCGGCCGCGATCACCGCGCCGTGACCCCGGCCGGCCGGGGCGGGCTCCGGCGCCGCCGAGGTCGGCGTCGTGATCACCTGGTACGGCGGCAGCTGCGGCGCCGACACCGACGGGTACGCCGAAACGCCCGCCTCCGGTTCCGTTCCCGGCCACGTCCGCTGCATCGGGATGGGCCGGGTCGGAGCCTCGTCACCGGCACCCGCGTACGTCACCCGGCGCCCGGTCTCGCCCGTGGGCAGGCCCGCCTGTGATGCCATCGCCTGCGTCGGTATTGCCTGCGTCGGCGTCTGTTGTGGTGCCGGCGGCAGTGTTGGTGTCGGCGTTGCCGGCGGTGGTGCTGGTGGCGACGACGGTATTGGGGTCGGCGATGCCGGCGGTCGTGCTGGTGGCGACGACGGTATTGGGGTCGGCGTTGCCGGCGGTCGTGCTGGTGGCGGCGACGGTGCTGGCGTAGCCGGTGGCGGCTGTACCGACCCCGGCTGGGTTGCTGGCGGCCCTAGCCGCCCGGGTGGCGGGGTTGGTGCGGTCCGGGGCGGGGACGAGGCGAATCGCGGCGCGACCGGTGGCAGGGCGGCCGTGGTCGACTGCGGCGCGACGGGTTGGTGCACGCTGGCGGTCCCGTCAACCGGTAGCGGCCCGGGCACGGGTGCTGCGGCGTTCGGCGCAAGGCCTCCGGCACCACCGACCGCCGACGGGGCGTCCGCTGCGGCAGCCGCGGCTCCGGTTCCGGCGCTGCTTGCGGAGAAAACGATGGTGGACGGTTCCGGAACCGCTCCGGCGCCACCCGCCGCGGGCGACTCGCCGAGGTATTCACGCGCCGCCCGTACCGTCCAGTGGTCGGCACCGAGCGCCGCGGGCCCGGCGGTGGCCACCCGGGTGAAGTTGCGGCGGGCCTCGTGCCGGTTGCCCAACTCCTCCGCGACCGCGCCAAGATCGAACGAGATCGCCAGCAGCAGCGGATCGCCATCGCCCCACCGCCGCAGACCCGCGGCGAGCGCCTCCTCCAACACCCGCCGCGCAGCAGCCGGATCATCGGCCTGTACGTGCAGCCGGGCCAGCAGATGCCCGGTCGCCAGCACCTCCCGGTCATCCTCCCCGTACGCCGGCCGGCCCGCCTCGATCGCCTGGCTGAGCAGCCTGCGGGCACCGGGGGAGTCGCCGGCGTCGGAGAGCGCCTGCGCGTTGCGTCGGACGGCGGGCAGGGGAGGCGGCTGGGACACGTCCGTCATCGTGCCCGTCGCACCCGCCCGCACGCCACCCGGCGCGTCCCGTTCCACCGCGATCCGCGCGCTCAGGAACCGCCCGAGGTGTCAGGTTCTGGACAACAGGAAGAAGTGGCCGGCCCCTAGGCCAGGGCGGCGGTGACGTCGAGTTCCACCAGTTGGCCGGGGAAACCCAGCTGGGCCACCCCGAGCAGGGTGCTGGCACTGGCGAACGCCGCTCCGAGTGGCGAATCCCGCAGACGCGACCAGACATCGCCGAGCACCGCCCGATCATCGGTGACCACGTAGATCACCGTCCGTACGACCTGCTCGGGACCGGCGCCGACCGAGGCGAGTGCGGTAAGAGTGTTCGCGACCACCTGGTCCACCTGGGCGCCCACGTCCCCCGCACCCACCAACGCCCCGGTCGAATCGAGCGGACACTGCCCAGCGAGATACGCAGTACGCCCAGCGGACACCACCGTCACGTGGTGATACCCCGGAGTCCCATGCAACCCCTCCGGGTTCGTACGCGTGATCGTCATCGCGCCATCGTGCGCGGGGCTGCCCTGGGAGGCCATGGAATTTCGCATGATCGGACATTTGTGCTGGTCAGGCGGGTGGGTGGCGGGCGTTGTGCATGATCCACGCCTGACGTGTACAGTAATCCACCGTGCGGCCCGCCGGGCAGCCGATGGACGGTGAAACCGCTCCAAGGTCAACGGCAGGGAAACGTATGTAAGTCCGGGTGGCGGAATGGCAGACGCGCTAGCTTGAGGTGCTAGTGCCCGTATAGGGCGTGGGGGTTCAAGTCCCCCCTCGGACACGTACCAATACCCCACGGTGCGCATTGAGATCAATCTCGGTGCGCACCGTTTGTGCGTCCGGGTCGTAGTTCAGTCGGAGTCCGAGTTGTCGGTAGACCTCGGCCTTGTCGGCGGGGTCGGCGTCGCCTAGCACGGTGACCATGTCGCCGAGTGTCTGCACGAGGGACGTGATTTCGCCCCGCGTCATACGACCGGAACTGGTGTTCGTTTGTGCTTGTAGGTCGGCTTCGGCGCGGGCGCGGTCTGCCTGGGTCTGGGTGATCCAGGTGGTGACCACCGCGAGGTCGGCGCCGGCGTCGAGGGTGGCCCGGTAGCGCTCAAGCTTGGCGTCACACTCGGCGATGATCGCCTTGGCTGCTGCAGCGAGGGCGGGTGGGTGTTCGGCGGGCTGGGCGTCGGTGATCGCGGTGATGGTTCGTTCGAGGCGGTGTGGGGTGAAGGCGGAGGCCAGCCAGGTGTCTAGTGTGTCGGTGAGGGCGTCTTCGCGGAGGTAGACGTTGCGGGGGTGCTCGATCTGGTTGGCGAGCGCGTACTCCTGCCGCCTGCACCGACCCCGACCCCCACCCGAAGGCCATCCCCGACGAACCAGACGCCGACGACCTGTCGACGGACTCACTCGACGCCGTCCGCCCGGAGGCGCTGCGTGCGGTGATCCTCTGGGGCGTGCGCGCACAGCGGCGATCCGAGGGCAGCAGCGTGCCTGAGGTAATGCAGGTGCTCGACGCCCACGTATCCCCGGCCACCGACCGGGCACCGGCGATCCGCGAGATCTTCGGCAAACACCTGCAAACGCTGCTGCGACTGGACCATGCCTGGACCACCACCCACCTCCGCGACATCCTGCCGACCGAGCCCGAACACGCCCGGGCCTACCGCGCTGCCTGGAACGGGCACCTCGAAAGCAGCCCGACTGACGCAGGGTGGGCGCTCCTTCGACCGCAGTACATGCGCGCGGTGGAGACCCTCACACCCACGACCGACAACGAGTGGGCCAAGATGCGAGCCAGCCGGCTAGCGTTTCACCTAGGCAACCGGTTCTGGTTCGGCCAGCTCGACCTCGATGACCCGGACGGTCTCCTGCGGCGGTTCTACGAGCGGGCGCCCGCCGAGGCGACCAGCACGATCATCGGATCGGCGGGGCGCACCTTGAAGCGCGAGGAGCCGATCGATCCTGGACTCCGCGACCGGCTCGTGCGGCTGTGGGAGCACCGCATCGACGCGGTCCGGGACGGATCCGATCCGACCGAGCTACTCGACTTCGGCCTCTGGTTCGTGAACGGTGAGTTCGACGACGCGTGGTCACTCGCCCAGTTGCGCGACGTCCTTGTCCTCGACCCGGACGTCGGGCTCGACCTGGCAGTGCTGCGCCGACTGCATACCCTCGCGCCCGCGTACCCGCAGGAATGTCTACGCGTTCTTGAACGGTTCGCCGGCCGTCCCGATCATCACGGGGGAGTGGTTCGACGAAACGAGACGCTCATCCGCGACATCATCGCCGCAGCATGCGTAGTGGATGACGCCGCCGCGAGCGCCGCCACCCGGCTGGTCAGCGCCTTCGCGGCCGACGGCTTCGACTTCCGCAAATCGCTCGACGGCAACACCGGTCCCAGCGCGGAGAACTGACTCGACAGCATGGCTCCCCCGGATGACGGGATACCCCGACTGGCAGTGGGTCATCGGCAGGTGGCCTGCCGCCGCAGCAGCGGTCACGCGCCGGTGAGTCACAAGAGTGACTCGCTGGACTCTCTGCGTCCATGTGGCTAATGGGGCAGTCCCGGCATACCGAAAGATACGGCACTATCCTCCCATCGATCGGCTGAACTCGACGCGCTCCTCGACGACCTTGCTCAGGCCCGGTGGATCTGTCGTAGTCGCTGTTCCAAGATCTGGACGAGGTGGTCGACACCTCGGACAGCGACTACCCCGGGCCACAACGAAGCGCTCCACAACAGACCTGTGCCTACCAACCTTTGTAGCCCTTTGCTGCATGGGTCGGCGGTCGGATGCTGGCGAGGTTTTTAACGGTTTAGAGGTCACCCTCGGGCTCAAGGAAGCCGAAGTTCGTGGCCATGCGCCGGAGTGCGACGCTGACGAGGTCGTCGACCTGCGTCGGCGGCACCGGCGGGGAGGTGACAGCGATCGACATCCGAGGAAGCACGTCCCGGGTGGTTTCGCCCAGCACGCTCAGGTCGATCAGTTCCTGCAGGTCGCCGGCGTGGCCGTCGGCCGGTGTGTTGGCGAACTCGGCTTGTAGATGCAGTTCCGTGACTGTTGGTCCTGCGGGAGCTTGATCGCGTGGGTCAGCAGTTACGGCCAACGGAAGGTCATCGTGCACGGTGGTCCAGGCCGCCACGAAGAAGCGGCGGAGATCGCCGAGATCCAGGCGGAGGGCCGCGCCGCTTGATGTTCCGTCCAACGCCGTCAACGCGGTGCGATCGATCCGCAGGTCGACGATGGCCACGATGGTGGGCTGCAAGCCGTCGGGTAGCTGGAACCGTGCCCACAGCCCAAGGGCCGTGCGCCCGGACTCGTTGGTGAGGCGGAGCCGGTAGCTGGCAAAGCGCTCGTCGTTGTAGCCCTCGTCGGTCGGGGTTCGTTCCCACCTGCCCATATCGGTGGACAGGCCCATACGCCGGGCCAGAGACGTCGCGAGCGCGGGCAGCGGGCCGGCGTCCAGGGCAGCACGCAGACGTTTACGACCGGCTCCATCGATGGCCCGTTCGCTGTGCCGCCAGGAAAGTCGAGCCACGCACCGCAGTCGCAGGTCCATGCGTTCACCGGTGGAGGTCCACCAGTCCAGGCCTCGCGTCTCGAACCCGAAACGCAACTGCGGTTGCCAGCGCCACGACCCGTCTTCGCGGCGTACCAGCTCGCCCGGCCCCCACTGGCCCCCGTCGAGCGTGACCGAGCGAGAAGCGCCGTCCACGAACGAGGACGAAGCGGATCGGACCGGGTAGCCGACGTCAGCGAACTGGCCTGGACTGATCGCCCGCAGCGCATCCCAGGTCCCGGCGTCTATGGCAACCGGGTCGTGCCCGAACCGGGCGCAGATC
Source organism: Micromonospora sp. NPDC049523 (assembly GCF_040676775.1). Lineage (NCBI taxonomy): Bacteria > Bacillati > Actinomycetota > Actinomycetes > Micromonosporales > Micromonosporaceae > Micromonospora > Micromonospora sp. NPDC049523. The sequence continues at coordinate 70,091 of NZ_JBFAPP010000019.1, forward strand.
ACCGCCTCGGGCTGACCGGGGCCACCGTGGAAATCCTGCACCCACCCGGGGCCGTCCTGGTAGGCCTCGTTGTCGGGCGCTCCGAGAACTCGCTCGCCTCCGGCTGCCTGGTGAGCTGCCCGAAACGCTCGCTCTTGGCCCGGCGCCCCCTGACCCACGCCGATGCTGGGCGAGCGGCGGGCGTCGTCGCTGGAACCAAGCAAATTGATCGTCCCGCCCGGGGCGTTGTACTGGACCCCGTGGCCTGACGCCTCGAACCGGTCGCCGCCGGCTTCCGTGGGGCCGTTCACGAGGTAGAGGATCGGTCGGGGCCAACGTTGACGGTTATCGTCCCGTCCGGTGCGTTGTACTGCGTCGCGTGGTCTCGGGCGATGAACGTGTTGACCCGTGCCTGCTCAGCGGCCGGCAGTCGGCGACGCAGGTCGTCCACCCAGGTCCGCAGCTCTTCGCCCAGATCGGGGTGCTCCTCGACGAGGTCGGCGAGTCGTTGCTGCCAGGTCTGCTCCCATCGCCGCCGCACCTGCGTCTGCTGCCCAGCCGGCGCGGCGGTGATCTCCGCCGACGTGTCGTCCGCCCACTCGGTCGCCAGGTCGGCGCGGCGCTGATTCGTCCGGCTGAACAGATGGGTGACACCGGACCGCGCTGTCTCCCACGCATCGGTGGCCACGGCCCCCACCAGGGCGTACCCACCTGCTGTCACCGCCGACAGAATCCACTCCGCGACCATGCCCACTCCCATCGACCACCGACCAGACGATTGTCCACCGTAGCGTCTGCAGGCAGGCACGGGCACAGACGATCGTGACCCGCTGACCGAGGGGGTCAGCCCGAGTGGTCTCAACCCATCCCGTGGTCCGATCTCGGCAGGTTGAGCCGGTGTTGTCCCCGGCCCCGCAGTACGGTGCTCACAAAATGCGACCGGTCGACAACAATTCCGCCAGGAGGGCCAGTGCCAGAGCACCTCATTCCTGCCAACTTCAGCGACGCCGAGACGTCCCTGCCAGAGGTCGACCACTGGTGCCGCGCGGTCCTGTCCGGCTCCAAGGCCCGCCTCCTCCTGCTCGGCCCCTTTATGTCCGGGAAGACCCACAACGCGTACGCCGCACTCCGCCGCCTACTCGACGCCGGCTACCCGCCGGCCGATTTGGGGACGTACCGGGCCTACGAAATGGCCCGTGACTACGACCCGCGACTCATCGAGCAAGGGCCACCGGTGATCTTCCTCGACAACTTGACGGACCGCAGCGACAACGTGGCTGGCATCGAGAACCTCCAGCCCGACGAGCCGGACATCCAGGCCTTAATGGCGGTGCATCAAGGGGCGGTAGCTGACGCTGCGGAAAGGCTCGCGGGCAGGGCCCGAAGCTCGTGGATCGCATGTGCCTCGACCCGCGAGCGGCTGGCAGTGGACCTGGGAGACTACGTGGCGGCCAAGCTCCTCGCGGTTGCCGATGTGGTCGAGCTTCCACCCAGACCGCAACAGCCCATCAAGGAGTGGTAGCGATCGCCGCGAGAGCCGATTCTGGATGGCCGCGACGGCGGGCTGATGGCGATCGAACAGTGGCGGCTCGTGAGCGCCGACCCGGAAGTGGCCTCGTGTACACCCGGATCGGCGCTGCGGCTCTACCTACGCGCCACCCAAGCCCGCTTAGCGGTCCGCTCTAGGGTTTCCGGAATGTACGGGTAGTACTCGTTGGCGTCCGACAGCCAGTGTTGGGTCTCTTCGTCCTGGAAGTGGGGCCGGGCCTGCTCGTACCACGGCAACTGGACCCGCCGAAAGAGGTCAACGAACTCGTCGAGATCGGCGACCCGGTTAGTATCCGGCACGCCCCTCACCGGGCCCATACTGAGCCAACTGAGCAGGTAAGCGGCTCCCGCTTCTCCGAGAAACGTGCTCAGCTCGCTGCTCTCGCGGTATCCGGCCTGGTCGCCCGGGTCGCAGCTCCGCCCATCGACGGACTTGTGCACGATCAGGAAGCCCTTGAGCTTCTGATCCTCGCGGCGCCACACCACAAGTGCCATGTCCGGGTCGGTGATCAGGTCGGGGCATCGGTCGCATTGCCAGGCTTTGAGGGCGCAGTGCCGGTCATGTCGCTCCCAGAGTCGGGGCCAGAGGTATCACCGGCCACCATACTGCGCCGGCTTGACCGGGGTCGGCGTGGCGCGACGGCACGACGCGGACCACGGATGCTGCCGGTTGAGGTAGCGACCGGTGCCGGCTTGCGCCTTCTTGGCGGGAACCGATGTCCGGTTTGGGTACTTCACGTTGACTCCGGCGCCCACCCCTGCACCGCCACGGCACCTCAGCTGCTTGACTACTGGTGATCTGAGGGCTTGTCGTACCGGGCAAAGTCCCGAGAGATGCGTCCAAGCTGGACCGCAGTGATTTCGAAGGTGAACTCCTCCTCCTCGCAGCCACGGTCACCGATCAAGGTGAGTTTGTGGATTGGTTCCCCGGACGAGCCGATGCTGAGCATGTTGGTCTCGAAGCGGTAGCCTCTGAAGCGCAGGTTGCCAGCCGCCAGGTCGTCCCCCATCAAGATGACCACGGGACGACGGTCGTGGTTCACCTGGTCGGCGTCAGGCCGCCACTCAGCACCGCCACGGATCCTTTCAGCGTGCGAGGTACACACACCGTATTCCCGGCGTCGCGTCGAGTTGTCGGCGACCACGTCTTCAACCGGATTCGGGCACCGAAGTACTGCGCAATTGCTCATGCCCGGACCTTATGTGCTGGGTATGACTCTATTCGGAAACGAGGAGGGCTTGATGTCGATCCTCACCGGCGACGCCTGGTCGCTACCGTACGAGCGTGCGGCCGGAACACGGCGCAGGTAGTCCTCGACGTCGCTGGTCACGTTGTGCGCCAGGGCGATGACGACGCAAGGTCCTTGCCGGGTGTGACATTACCCCGGGGAGGTACCCAACCAACCGATCGACACCTCATACCACCGAGTCCATCGGCCGTCGCATCGGACGGCCGGCCACCGCCGGTCGGCATCAAGGTCTACCCCTTCCCGTTGCGCGTGCCGCTGGCCGCACTGCTTTCGACCGGCACGGGCCGAAAGGTTAATGGGGCTGGATAGGACGGGCGATGTGTTGTCCATACCGGACGGCGCGTTGCAATCGCTCGCGACGCGACGCGCCGTCCGTGACGGCGACCCTGCCGTCAGGCGGTTGTCGCGTACGGACGGTCGGGCATGTTGTCGAATCGTTCGAACAGGTTGGCAACCTCCTTTGCGGGCAGCTTGCCCCGGGAGGTCATCAGCCCGGCGTAGTCGTTGTCCTGGAAGAAAGCGTCCAGGACGCCCTCCCAGTCGTAGTCGGCGGCCGACTCGGGCAGCCGTTCCAACTCGTCGTCGGAGCTGCCGAGTTCGAGTTCCACGATGGCGCGGTCGGTCATCATGTGCAGGGCCATCTCCTCGGCGTTTGTCTGCGGGTGGGGTTCGACACCGTGGGCGTGGCCAGAGTGAGGAACGCGGTGCGGAATTGGGCCAGCGCTGCCGGGGGCAGCTTCTTGACAAACGGCGGGAAGCCCCACACGTCCAGGTCTCCCATGGCGCCGGTGATCTCGTCGCTCAGGATCACCGCCGCGACGTACAGCAGCTGCGCCGTTCGGGGCGTGATCACCGGTGGTATGCAGGTGTCGCACTCGCCGTTGTCGCAGGCCGAGCAGTCGAGGCATCCGTCGCCGCATGTCGTGCAGGTGTCGCATCCTCCTGACGGGCAGCCGCTGACGGGGAAGCTACCGATCCCAGCGTTGGCCCGGCGTCGCAGCTGGACGGCCAGGTTGTATTTGCTCGGGCGGAGAGCATCCAGGATCGAGGTGACCGACGCGCGGACCGGGCCCGGCTCGGTGTCCAGCGCGGCCAGCAGTCGGACGCGCGTCAGCTCCGGCGGGTGCCGAGGGTCCAGAAGTCCGCGGTGCCCGGACCACCCCCACGGGCGTGGGGAGCACATCGGGTTCTCCGGCCGTCACACTGCGGTCGGCGGACCACCCCCACGGGCGTGGGGAGCACTCGATCTGGTCGACCAACAGGCAGGCGTCCCACGGACCACCCCCACGGGCGTGAGGAGCACGACGCCCCCGCGGTACTCCATGGTGCCGCCGCCGGACAACCCCCACGGGCGTGGGGAGCACTCGATCTCCACCACCCAGGCAGAGATTTCCGGCGGACCACCCCCACGGGCGTGGGGAGCACGAGACGAAACCGAGCCCACCGTAGAGCGGTTTTTCGCACCCCCCGTTGATGTTTTGCAGGGTCACGCCCTGCACACGTGGCAGTCCGACCGGGCGCGGCTGGGGCCACCGTCGTGCCCGTGACGTCAGGATTTCAGGCCGGCGGCCGTGGCGGCGAGGTCCACACCGAGCAGCTGGCCCAGCTCGCTTACCTGCGGAGGTGGGGTGCGCAGCGGACGACGGGTGCGGGCCCCGGAGGGGGGCCCGCCCACCGCACCGGCGACGAGGGAGAGCGGCGTACGCACGGAGGACAGCTCGTACACCGACCACATCGCGGTGCGCGAGTCGACCAGCAGCATGATCCGGTCGTCGCAGGCGACCAGCACCGCACGGGTTCCGGTGCAGGCCACCGCCACCGCCGCTCGGCCGCTAACCCGCCCCACCGTGGTCACCACGTCGGCGGCGGCCCGCTGCGGGTTGCCGGTGACACCGTCGAGTCGCCAGACACCCGCCTCGAGGCGTACGGCCAGCCCGGCATCGGCGAACGCCGACCGGGCCTCGGCGTACGGGTCGTCCTTGGCGCCGCGCGCGAGCTCGACGGTCTCCCGCAGCGCGGACGCACTCGCCACCACGGCGAACAGGTGCCCGGCCGGCAGCAGCAGAGCCTCGGCCAGCGCGAGGTCGGTCTCGGCCACCCACTCGGCGGCGTCCCGCCAGGCCGCGGTCACCAGCGCGTCCGCGTCCTGGCTGCCGTGCAGTCGCGCGCCTTCCCGCAGGGTCGCCACTACCAGGGCGAGCCACGCGTACAGGTGCGCGAAGGCTTCGGCCGGCAGCTCGTCCAGGGCGTTGTCGTCGGGCACCAGCGCCCACGCCAGCCACCGCAGATCGTTACGCCAGCCGTCGTCGCGCCACATGCCTTCGGCGAGCAGCGTGAGGTACATCGACGCGGCGAGCATCCGCAGGTGCATCGGTGGCAGCGACCCACGGTCGCTGTCCACCGTCGGCGTGCTGACCGCCTCCGCCCACCGGGTGGCGAAGTCCCGGTAGCGGGCCCGCTCGCTCGCGGTCAGCCGGTCGAGGAGGTTGCCGTCCGCAGGGTCGTCGCCCGTCGGCGCGTCGGGCGCGATGTCGGCCTCCTCCTCGGTCGGCTCGTCCTCGCGTACGTCGTCGACGACGAAGCTCGATCGACGGTCGCCCACCGTCGGTGGGCGGCGCGGGAAGACGAGGCGGGACAAATCCGGTCCCAGCACGCGGTCGGAGTCCTCCAGGTAGTCCCGCCAGCGGTCGCTGTCGGTGCGGACGTCGACCCCCGGCCGGTCCGAGGGGGCCGACGGGGTGCGGGGCCGGGGCGGCACGAGCGTGGTCAGCCGTTCCAGGTCGGCGGTGAACCGCGCGGCGAGCGCCGGATCGGTGAACACCTCGATCGCCTCGTAGGGCGTTCCCCGGCCAAGGCGCGGCGCGTCGTCCGCGTCCCGTACCGGTCGGCACCGGGCCGGATCGGTGACGAAGACGGCCGCCGACTCCACCCGTACGCCGTCGACGTCAACGACCGTGCGCACCGCGCCACCGGTCACCTCCGTCAGCACGAAGCGGGCCGTGGCCTGGCCGACCGGAATGACGCCCATAGCCTGCCAGGTGCCGGGCTCACCGGAGGGCGAGGTCTCCACCACCACCCGTCCGGTGACCGGGGCGGCCAGCTCCACCAGCAGCGTCCCGTCGACCACGGCGCAGCCCAGCAGGACCGGTGCCGGGCTCCCTGCCACGCTCGTGCTCCGGCCCGCACGCAGCTGGGCCATCGCCGCCTCACTCGGCTCCTCACCCTCGGGAAGGAGTGACACTGGGTGGGGTGCCAGCACGGCCAGCTCACAGTTGCCGCCGTGCTCGGTGCTGCGCAGCAGCGCCGCGGCGGTGATGTTGGCGCTCCCGGTCATCCCGTGGGTCACCCCGGCGGGCGTCGTCCACTCGACCACCTTGCCGTGCAGCGCCGGGCTGGCCGCCAGCACCCGGAACTCGCGCTCCACCGCTGCCTCGGTCGCCCGCAGCAGTGCGCCGCCCTCGAATCGGCCGAAGGCGGGCTGCACCGCGACGCGTACCGCGTGGGGTTTCATCCGGTCGACGAGCGCGCGCACGGCCGCAGCCTGCGGGTCGTAGAACGGCGCGGCGAGGCGCAGCTCCGCCACCGCGTCGGTGGGCAGGCGACCGAGCAGCGAAGCGCGCAGGTTGCCGACCACCCGGACCTGCGACCAGCCCTCATCGACCTCCACCGGGCGCATCCGCCCGGCGACTTCCCTGAGGGTCAGGGCGATCCAGCTCGGTACGGCCACAACCGTGGGCAGGTCCACCAGCCAATCCGCCACATCGTGCAGCAGCCGTGGGCCTCGGCCGAGGCTGCTGCAGGCGGTAAGCCACACCTCGCGGTTGTGGCCCCAACCCGAGGCCGTCGGGTTGCCGGAGCCGACCGTCACCCACACGTCGTCGTCGCCGAGCAGGACGGCCAGCTTCGGATGGAACGCGCCCCGGGTGACCGCGTGGCCGTGCTGGTACGCCAGACCCGCGCGCCGCACGTCCACCGGGTCGTGCACCGCCTGCCCGGCGTCGGCCAGCACGGTTATCCGCGCGCCGAGCGCCCGGGCGGTGGGCACCGCGAACCGCTCCAGGAACCCCAGGTCGAGGGTGTACCCGGTGACCAGGAACTCCCGCAGCCGGGCCCCGTCGAACCGGTCCCGCCACCGTACGAGCAGGCTGAGCGGCGACCGGAACGACCACTGCACCTCGTCGGTCACCGTGCCACGTCCAGCAGGGCCAGTCCGAGCGGGGTAACGGGCTGGTGCACCTCCGGGGTGAGTAGCCCCAGCTGGACGGCGAGCCCGGCGAGCTGGTTGATCCGCAGCCCGATGTTGTCCCGGCTCTCCTGGGTGGCCGCCACGTACGCTCCACCGCGTTCGTGCAACCGGCTGGGCATCGACATCGTGCCGCCATGGTGGACCTTCGCCTTGCGCAGCGCCACCCGCCGGGACTGGGCGAGCATGTCGTCGACCAGCTGGCGGCCCAGGTCGCGCAGCGGCCAGTCGACGTACTCGGTGCGGCGCTGCGCCACCCACGACGGGTCCAGGTAGGCCCGCCGACGACCGAGGAAGTAGCGCCGGGCTGTCCCGGTGAGCAGGTCCGCCCGCCGTGCGCCGAGTAGCAGCAGCGCCACCTTGGCGGTAAGCGTCTCGTCCTCTCGCAGGGCCAGTTCCGCGGGGAGCGGATCACCACGGCCGTCCACGAGGTCGGGCAGCCCCGCCTCCAAGCCGGCGACCGTGCCGGCGGGGAGCTGGTCGGCGAACCAGTCGCGCAGGTGCTCCCGGGTGACCGGCCCGTTGCGGTGCACCTCGCCGACCAGGGCGGCCCAGAGGTGACGCCACGCACCCACGGAGTGGTGGCGCAGCAGGACACCCCGCCACGCCTGGGTCCGGTCGTCACCGGCGAGCACCGAGTCCTCACGCGCCGCCGCCCCGTACGCGACGGACTTCCGGAACGCCCCCACCCAGGTCGGCTTGGCCGGATGCAGATGGCAGGCGCGGGCGAGGATCCGCAGGGTCGCCCGGCGGGTCTGGTCGTCGCCGGTCCAGTCGTCCGGGTCGTGCCGGCCGGCGACGGTCGCGGTCATCAGCGCGGTCAGCGCGCTGAGGTCCTCGGGCCGGCCGGCCAGCGCCGCCGGCTCCTGCACCCCGGCGTCGCGTTCGGCGATCTCGAACAGCGGGGCGAACATGTCGACGATTGACGGCGGGCAGGGGTGCCGGCCGCTGCGCAGCGCACCTCGATCCACCGTCACGGTGCCCAACTTGATGCTCGAGCCGCCGTACTGGGACCAGAAACCCCAGGCCCGGGGCGAGTAGGACCGCTGGCCCTCACGGTCGGCGACGCTGAACTCGCGACCCGGCTCCGGGGCGAGCCGGACCAGGGCATCCACGCCGTGCGCCGGCGCCGGATCCGGACCGTCCGTGCCTGCGGCCCGGGAGATCACCGCGAGCGCCACCTCGGTCCGCCGGATTAGCCACCGGCACCGCTGTTCGTCCAGGCCGGTGGCCTCCGCGTGGGCGGCCAGCGCCCAGTAGAGGGCGTAGTAGCGGGCGTAGTGGCTCAGCGTGGAGACGCCGGGGACCAGGATGTCGACGCCCGCCATGACCGGCGCCTCCACGGCCAACGGGTATCGGCCGGCACGCGCCGTCAGCCCCGGCTCGCCCCAGGCCGGGCCCTCTATGGCAATCGACGGTGCGATCACGGGCAGTGTCCCCTCACTGACATCTCGCCAGTGTCGCCCGCCCGGACCGCGTATCACATCCGCCGAGCGGGCAACCACTATGGATGGGGGACGGAGCGGCCACCGGCGGCATCGCCGAGCTGCATGTCCGCGGATGGAGAAAGCCACCGCGAGCATTCGCCAGTCGTCCTGTTGAGGCCGACTGCGGGCAAGGCTTAACTTCGGAATCTACCCTGAGATGCCAGCGAAGAAGATCCAGGCCAGACGCTTTCGGCCGAAGTCAACGGGTGCTGAACGACCTCGGTGAGCTCCTCGAGGAAGTCGTTGCACCAGCCGCAGGGCAGATACAACTCCCGGTCATGACCGGTCTCTGCCCCGGCCTTGACAACCGTGCCGTCACTCCAGTTGATGTCCACGGTGTCGCTTGATTTGCGTGAGCTCGAGAGTCGTGCCGAGCGTAATCGGCGGTGGGGCAATGGGTCGCGTCGCCTCGCGGACGCTGCGCCCGGTCCCCGGACCGGGCGAGCATCCCAACGCGCTTGGCGTTGGTTGCGTGGCCGGCTCGGCGTCCCCGCTGCGCCCGGTGAACGGACGGTAGGCGCCGAACAGTGCACACGTTCCACGAAGCTCGCAGGGGAGGCCGTCCGGGCCGCGCGTACGCCACTTCACAGAGATTCCTATGTGTTGACCTCTTCGACCGACTTTTTGAGCGGTACAAAGTTGCGTGACCCCCGACTCCTTCGCGAGATGTTGCCACTGGACCCGATCGTCCGAAGCTTGGCCTCGATGTCACGTAACGCGCGAACATACTCTGCCCGGGCCGAATCCCACTCGTGTGGCTTGCTGAACGAGTCGCGTAGCGCGCGATGAAGTTTGCGCAGCTCTTCGACTTCGTCGAGTAAAAATTCACTGCCGGGCGTTGCTGAAAACTGCGTCCCGACGCGGTAGCGCTCTGCGCTACCGCCGTGTACGCGATCGACAGATATACCAAGCTCGTAGGCCTCAACAAGTTCGCCAACGAGGCGATGGTGAACCGTAAGCAGTTCGACGCCATTATCCAAGAGGCGCTGCAACTGCTGCCTCCTCCACTCCGAACGTCTACGAAGCACGTCAGTCACCATGACGAGCAGCCCACCGACTAGTACGCCAACGAGCGATGCGAGTGCCTGCATAGTCAGATTGTGCTAGGACTGTCAACAGTCGGGGATGGCCGGATGATCGCTCGGTCTGCCGCGGCTGGAGGGCGGTGTTCGAGGAGGACCTGCTGGCCGAGGTCACTGCGGGTGGCGTGGCTGACGGCTCCGCGCGGGGGGTGGTGTACCACGTGGGCACCTGGTCGATGGTGAACGCCAGTATGCCCGACTCTCTGCATAGAGCCCGGCTTTCCGGCCGCCTACCAGTAACGACGACAATCGCCGCTCTGTAGCGCTAGGCCGCGTTGTTGCTGATTGGCACGTCGATGACGTCCCGTGCGACCACGATCCCGTCCTTGACGATGTAGCACTCGACGACGTGCTCCCCGCGGAAGCTGGTTCGCTCGTGCCTCACGCCGGGGCGGCTCGACGAGATGATCTGGCCGCGGATGTTGTTCCGGCGCTCGGCCTCCTCCCCTCGGTTCAGCACCTTCCACTTCACGTCATACGGCTCCGGGACGCCGCACTCGGTGATCGTGAAGTCGAGGCCCTTGTTCGCGAGGAGCGGAGTCCGGTCGCGGAGCATCATCCGCAGCAGGGTCGGTCGCCAGCCGTTCTGCGTGACCTCGCAGTCGATCGTCACCGAGTGCCCGATATCGACGGGGAACAGGTTCTCGATGAACTCCTCCGTGTCGCTGAACGACCGGGCAGACTTGGTCGCCTCAAGCGGAATCGCCGTGCCGAACACCTTGCGCCACTTCTTGTTCGAAGATACGTTGCCCTCGTCCGCGATCGCCTCGAGGCAGCGGTTGTACGCCTTCTTCGCCTTCGGCTGGAACCGCTTCTTCACCGTCACACGCTGGTTGCTGCCCAGCGCGAGGTAGTAGTCCTTGTCAGGCTCGTCCGCGAGGAACTTGAAGAAGTCCCGGACCATAAAGTCGAACCAGAGAGACCCCTTGTCGTCGTACTCGGTGGTGGTCGAGAAGAACCGGTGTACCAGCGTGTCGATAAGCAGGCCGCCCATGACCACGCCGTTCGTGTCCTTCCACGCCCGGGCCATCCGAGCGAGGTGGCGCATGTTCTTCGACGTGCGATCGTTGCAATCCTTGGTCGCCGTGATCTCGTCGCGCGGCTTGGTGACCTTCCAGGTCTCGGACTTTGTGTCCGGGTAGTCGAAGGTGCCGTCAGCGTTCTCGAAGGCCGGCTGAACCTCGAACTTGAACTTGTTGCTGGTGAACTGCACCCGCACGACGCACTGGTCGACCTGGATGTCGGTGCTGGGATAACGAGCCGCCAAATCATCCCGGACGCGGTTGAGGATCCTCCGCGGCCCAGTCTCGCTGTCGTAGTTCGAGCGGAGGTTGGCGGGGAGGATGTAGATCATGTCGAGGTCGGACACTCCATGGATCGCTGTGTGTCGCCCGTAGGAGCCCACCATTAGCCGGTTCGCGGTGGATCCCTCGACCGACCTGAAGTCCTTGTTCAGCGCCTTAGTGATCTCATCCCGACGCGCGGCGATGGTGGTGCTGGCGTCGCCGACCTTCAGGTTCTCGAGAAGGGTGTCGAAGATCTCCGAGACCTTCATGCGGCCGCGTCCCTCTCGTTGAGCCGGAGGGCCTCCGGGAGGAAGAGGTCGATCTCGCGTGACGTGAACGTCAGCTCCTCGTTGTTCTTGAGCCCGTCCTGCGCCTTGCCATATGCCTTGGATGTGGTCCTGGGCGCGTCGGTATAAGCCGCACGCGTGGCCTCCTGGAGCTTGGCACGGCGCTCGCGGGCATCGGACGCCGACGTCGCGCCGGACATCAGGTCGGCGATCAGAGACAGGTACGACTCGCGCACGTCCCACAGGCGCGAGGCGATGTCGCGGTGCGCCTCGGACTCCTCGCCGAACTTGAAGCTCTGCGTCGCGAGGGTCAGCGCTGTGACAATCAGGGCGATGAACGACGTGACGAGGCTTGCGATCTGCGGGCTCACGAAGTTCCCGAGCAGCGCCGCGAGGAACGTGCCGGCGCTGGCCGCCGTGAAGACGACAAGCGCAGCCTGCTGGCTGCGGTGCTTCCGGAAGCATAGGTCGGCTTGCTTCTCGTGGGTCTTGTGGCTGTATACCACGCGACCGAACGCCTCCCGCACCTGCGCCAACAGGTACTCGTCTCGCTCTGTCTCGACGGCGGGGTCTGTCGCCATCTCTCCCCGTTCGCTAGCGACCATGAGGTGCACACCCTCGGTGGGTTCCTCCCCGGCCGCACGTGCCGCGGGAGAGCGACGGTCGCTGACTATCGCTGCACTCGAACTTAAGTATGGCTGGGACCACCGACACTCTTAGTGCCAGAGAGGCTCTTCCTCAGCCTCGGAGTTGTGTGGCAGCGGGCCCGTACCCGGTGGGGTACGGGACTGGGCCCGGTCGACGTACTGGGCGAGGATCGCAACGGCGAGGCGGTCACGTCGACGTCGCGCAAGGGCCCCGGGCTGCGCCCGGTCCCCGGACCGGGCGAGGATCGCAACTGGGTCGGCCCGGTCAACCCGGACGACGTCGACGGCGCCGGCTGCGCCCGGCCGACGGACCGGGCGAGGAGGAGGACGAAGGTCGGACAGCTGCACCGCTCGAGCCCCCATGCCGGGCAAGAGCATCCGCAGGGACCGTCGGCGTGCCCCCCGCTTACCCCCCGAAAACCCCTGGTTACCACTGACAATCAGTGACAGGCGATGATTAGTGGCTGGCGGCGTTTGTGCAGGTCAACGCCAGGATCTGACAACTACCGACAAAGGCAGGGCGGTCACGATTGGTAACAAGGGGTCGTCGGTTCGAATCCGGCCGTCCCGACAGAGTTTCAGCAGGTCAGGGCCTTGATTCACTGATGTGAATCAAGGCTCTTTCGCTGTTCCATCTCACAATTCATCACGTACGCCCTGTGCCGTGCCATAACTCGTCGCACGGTTTGTGAGCTGGGGTTTCGCCGGTCGGACGCATGCTCGGGTGATGGTGTTCCGGCTGCTGTATCTGATCATGGTTCAGGTGTTCGGCTGGCTTGCGTGGTTGTCGCGCAGCGACGCCGCCAAGACCGCAGAGCTGCTGGTCCTGCGGCATGAAGTCGCGGTCCTGCGCCGTCAGGTCGGTCGGCCGCGACCGTCCTGGCCGGACCGGGCGGTGCTGTCCGCGCTGACGCGGCTGCTACCCGGCTGGCTGAGGCAGCATCGCCTCGTCACCCCGGCCACGCTGCTGGCGTGGCACCGCCGGCTGGTCCAACGCCGGTGGACGTACCCGATCCGCCCAGGCCGGCCGCCGATCACGACCGAGATCCGCGGCCTGGTCCTCCGGCTGGCGCGGGAGAACCCGACCTGGGGACACCGCCGTATCCAAGGCGAGCTGGTCGGCCTTGGGTATCGGGTCGGTGCCGGCACGATCCGCCGGGTCCTGGCCCGCACCCGGACAGGACCGGCGCCGCGCGGTGCGGACACCAGATGGCGCCGCTTCCTCCGCACCCAAGCGCACGGGCTACTCGCCACCGGCTTCTTCCCCCTCGATACCATCGCGCTACGGCGGATCTACGTGCTGGTCATGATGGAAGTGGTCACCCGGCGGGTGCACATCCTCGGCGTCACCGCCAACCCGACCGCCGACTGGACGACGCAGCAGGCCCGCAACTTGATCGTCGACCTCGGCCAGCGGGCGAGCTCGTTCCGGTTCCTGGTCCGAGATCGCGACGCCAAGTTCACCGCCGCCTTTGACGCGGTATTCACAGCCGAGGGCATCGAGGTCGTCCGAATCCCGCCGCGGACACCACGGGCGAACTGCTATGCCGAGCGGTTCATCGGTAGCGTCCGCCGCGAATGCACCGACCACATCTTGATCTATAGCGAACGACACGCCCGCACCATCCTCGACGGCTATGCCCGGCACTTCAACGAGCACCGTCCGCATCAGAGCCTCGACCAGCACCCACCCCGCCACGACCCGGGGGTCGTGATCCCGCTCGACCGACCGGTGCGCAAACGCCGGGTCCTTCATGGCCTGATCAACGAGTACAGCCGAGCAGCCTGACCGCGGCCGGAGAACGCCAGCTCGCAGGCCCTACACGGAGAATTGGCACGGCACAGGGCGTGGCGTTCGTGTGGGTGCTGGCCGACGAGTTGCCCTCACTCCCCGCCGATCAGGCGCTCAGGGTTGGAGTCAAGGGCCTTCGCGAGATGCGCTCTTTGACTGCGACGCGTGCCCGACGCGAGGCAACCCCAGAATAGGCATTGAGGATTAATGAGACATACTTCGAATCCGGTCCGGAAGGCTTTTCTCGAACCACACGAAAGCGGCAGCTCATCAGTGATCGAGCTGCCGCTTTCGTTGCACTTCCGGAACTACTCTTCGCTGCCCTGCTGCTCACTGGCGGGTGGACTCGAAAGCCACCCGGCTTTCATGGATGTAGCCAAAGCTATGGCAAGAAGAATGACCAACAAAAAGTCGAGCTCGCCGAAGTCCTTGTTGCCGAACAGAGAGAGACCGGACGCCAGTAACACCATGACGCCCAGGCTTCCAATCACAATCCGACTGACGAGACGCTTTCTTTCATGATCCATAGATGGATCTTATCATCAGAGCGGGTTGCAAACAACGCCTGGAGTGGGGGTCAAGGTGATGATGTATAGGAATACGTCACCCCCGGGCTCCTTGCATACCCCAACCATCGGAATCATCGCGAGGGCAACAACGCCGATGATCGCGGCTGCGCCCCCTGTGGCACCCACTGCGGTAATAATTGCCGCAATGCCTCCAGCGGATGCCAAGCCTTGCTGGAGCTTGTCCGTGTAGTAAGCGTCGAACCAGACCTTGAAGCCGTACCATGCAGTCTCAATATAGCCGTGGGAGCCACTCCATCGGGCCATGACCTGCATTCCACCATCGGCACTACGAACTACTGGGCCCACGGTGCCAGCCGGCGTCATAGCCACTGCACCAGCCGCGATGCTGGCGTTCGTCGCTGCGATGTGCTTCTCGATAGCCGTTAGCTCGCTCTGCGGAACTGACCTGCGAACTGAGTCGGGGGCGTTGAGCTGCCAGCCGTCCACCGTAGCTTTTACGTAGGGTTCCAGGGCCGTGATCGTCTTCGACTCTGGGAAGCGAGATGCGTCGAGCGTAACCGCTGAGACGTCCGGCGTCTTGGCTGTGGCTGCCTGCGCCGTCCCTGTGGCCATGGCCAGTGCGGTAATCGGAATCACCACAGCGGACAGGAGCTTCTTGCTGATCCTCACGAAGACCGGTTCCTCTCTCGGGGCTGTTGCGTTGCCTGCGGCCAGGGGGCGAGGCAGGCTTCACCGGTGAAGCTATCGCGTCGTCGTTCCTGGTCGCCGCCGAAGTCGGCGTTCGCTGGGTTTCGTTTCCCGGCCGAGGTGATCGTCGTCGCGATCCGCTGGTACCTGCGTTACAACCTCTCCTACCGGGACGTGGAGGAGCTTCTCGTTGAGCGCGGTGTTGAGGTCGACCACGTCACCGTGTTCCGGTGGGTGCAGCGGTTCACACCGCTGCTCGCCGACGCCGCCCGATTCTGCCGCCACTCGCCTGGTGACCGTTGGTTCGTGGACGAGACGTACGTGAAGGTCAACGGTGTGTGGCGGTACGTGTACCGGGCGGTCGACCAATACGGGCAGGTCATCGACGTGCTCGTCTCCGCCCGCAGGGACGCCGAGGCGGCTAGGCGGTTCTTCCGTCGGGCGCTGTCAACGCTGAAGGTGACACCGAGCGAAGTCGTCACCGACGCCGCGCCGGTCTACCCCAGAGTCCTCGATGAGCTGATTCCGCAGGCACGGCACCACGTCGAGCGATACGCGAACAACCCCATCGAGGCCGATCATAGCCAGCTCAAACGCCGGTTGAGACCGATGCGCGGCCTACGAACCGACAGAACAACGCGGCTGATCATCGCCGGACACGCCTTCATGCAGAACCTCCGACGCGGCCACTACGAACTCGCCGTCCACACCCCGCCGGCAATGCGGGTGTCGACGGCGTTCGCTGAGCTCGCCCAGGCGATCTGAACCTCGGCCCCATCCAGGTACAACGCGTTCATCGATCCGGCAACGCAACAGCACCGGGCGCGCCACGCAGTCATTCCATGATGGCCGCAGTCGGGCGAGACCGTAGCCAACCAGGTACCGCGGCTCGACAGGAGGAACTCCGGTAGCCGGGATCGTTACCGCTGTGGCCGGAAGTGGTTCCGGACCAGGTACGCGGTGACCTGCTTGCCGATCTTCGCGCCCTCCACGTCGGCGGTCCGGGTGTGGATGCCACCCCAGATGCGCGCTTCGACGACCTCGGAGAGGGCGTGTGAGAAGCCACGGAAGTACCGGGTGGTGCCCGAGGCGGCGCTGTATCCGCTGAACGCGATGTCGTCCCGACCGAAGAGGTACGCCAACGCCGACATGCTGGCCGCGGTGAAGCAGGTGTGCCCGGAAGTGAAGTCGGGGTGCGGGGGAGTGACCAGCAGCGGCGACCACCCGGGGTCGGCCACGGTGGCCGGGTTGCCGTCGGTGTCGGCGAGCTGGACCGCGGTGATCGGCCGCCAGAAGCTCCATGCGGCCTTCTCGTTGTAGCAGGCGGTCGTGGCGTCGGCTTCTGCCAGGTCCACCACCGCGAACATCCGGGCGGTCTGGACGAGGTTCAGCCGCTGCGTCGTCGCGAGCTGCCGCTTGATCTCCCATTCGGCCAGGTGCCGGTCGTGCCACCAAATCGCCGCCTGGGTCTGGTCGAGTGTCCGTATCGTGCTGTTCGCCGCGCCGATCTCCTTGACCTCGTTGAGGTCCCGGGCGTACCGGTTGCTGGTAAGGGCGGGCGGGCCGGCGGTTCGGAACATCGACGCACGCGGGATGACGAACGGCTTGAGGTTGCCGACCCAGGCTCCGTCGTAGGTGAAGGTCGGGGGCGTGGGCCGCCACTGACCGGGTTGACTGCCGATCACCCAGGTCTGGTCGCCGAACGCCCCGTCGTTCCTGCGCGCGGCGATCATCGCGGCCGCCGTTCGGCTGCCGACGGTGATCCCGCGCCGTTTTGCGACGCTGTCCGGGATCGTGGCCAGCGACTCGTCGTACTGCGTCCGCAGTCGCTGGTGCTGGTCGGGGAACAGCGCGTCCAGCACGGTGAACGCGGCGGTGGCGACGGCCGCGTCCGTCGACTCGGTTCCCCGGGCCGCCGGTGCGACCAGGTACGGCTGGTACGGCGTGCCGGCGATCGCGTTCACCGCGTCGTAGACGGCCCCGTGCACCATGGCGAAGCTGCGTGCCTGGACCTGCGGTTGCTGGCCGGCGACTTCCCAGATCGCGGTCTCGGCGTTGCGGTCCCAGACGATGACGGCGTTGGCGGACGGATCCGGGTCGGACGCGTACGCCGGTGCGGAACCGAGCACGGCGGACGACCCGACCGCGAGGATCCCGACGACGGCGACCTGTCCGGCCTTCCGGAGCAGCGGATGACGGTCCGTCATGAGGCGGCCGACCGCTGGTCGTTTCGCCCCGGTGACCGGGGCATCGACGATGATGTCTGCATGGCTGCAAAGTACCCCGCCGGGCGTGGTCCGTGGGGCCCTGAGAAGCGGGGTGGGCGTTCGGGTGTCGAAGAACCGGCGGCGGCAGCGGCACCCGCAGGAACACTGCCCGCAGGTCCAGCCAGCCGCTCGTCGGGGTACGGACCAGGCTGGCACCGCGCTGGGCGATGGTGAGGATTGGCCGTCGCCCTCGGCCACCGAATGTGAGCGATAACAGGACCGTCGTCACGTGCGCCCATGGTGTCGAGGCGGTGCGGCTAGACCCGGACTGGTTGTCAGTGGGCGTACCTGCCGCACGGTCTGCCGCCGAGGTCCGCGACGTACTACTTCGCCCTGTGGCGTGACGACGGCACCGACCAGGTGATTCATGATCTGTTGCGCTGCCAGGCGTGGGAGGGGTCGGCCGGGCGGAGGATCCGACCGCGGTGATGGCGGATGCGGTGGGGCGTGGGCGGGTCCCGACGGTGGCCCCCGGTTACCTCCCGAAAACCCCGGTTTGACCCTGACTATCAGTGACGATGGAAGACGAACGTCTGGCCGTATCTGTGCAGGTCAACGTTCAGCTCTAGCGAACAACGACAAGTTCGGTGCGACTACGGCTGGTAACAAGGGGTCGTCGGTTCGAATCCGGCTGTCCCGACAGGCAAAAAGCCCCGAACAGCGAAAATGCTGGTCGGGGCCTTGATCTTTGCCTACGGAGTCTTGAGCCTTTCCCCGGAAACCCCCACTTACTGGAGTCGACGACCACCTTTGTCATCCGTGAGCGTCGTTGTGCGCTGGACGCGAGTGGTTGGCGCTGAGGCGTGCCAGGATTTCGGAGACGTCCGGGGTTCGGACGGGCTTGGCTATGAGCACCCCCGCGGGCGTGGGGAGAACGGACCGGCCAACGCGGTGAGCGTCGAGTACGGACCCGGCACCCTCAGTCCAGTCCATCCCGGCCCGACGACGTACGAGATTGCATTCGCTGCCGAGGTAGCTCCAGCCGGCAACGCTTCGGAAGTAATGGGTAACAGTCACTTCAATTGCAGGTCGGCGGCAATTCGGATTATGTAGTTGGGGTTCAACTCGGGCCTCGGACACGTTATTTTCACACGAAGCGCGTTGGTTCTTCGTGCTCTTTGCGCGATCCCCGCTCCGTTGAGCGGGGATTTTCGTTGTGGCCAGGATGCTCGCCGGAGTGATGAACGTCAGGGTTTCTTCGTCGGTTTCGATGGTCCAGGTGTCCTGGTCGCAGACGATCATCATGTTGTTGGTCTTCAGGCAGGTGGCGACCTCTGTCTATCGGGTCGGGGCTGCGCCCTGTGGGGTGCTGGCGGTGAAGTACCGGGTTGTGTCGATGCGGTCGATCAGGTGGTCTTCCCGGAGGTAGAGGATCTTCGGCCTTGGCGAGTGTCGGTGCGGGCGCGGGTGCTGGTGTGTCCGTGGCGGCATCGGTATCCGGGGCGGCCGTGGACCTCGTCGGCGACGGCGCGAGCCTGACGGGCCGGCTTGTTCGCGGCCCAGCGGTGGAACCCAGACCGGGACACCACCAGGACCCGACACAGTCGCTTGACGCCGAGGGCGGCGCGATGGAGGGAGATGAACCGGAAGCGGCTGGTCGCCGATCGATCTCCTTCGCGAAATGGGCGGCTGCGTTCCAGGGATCTCCTTCTCCTGTGGACGCCCCAACGGGGACACCCCTTTCGGATCAACATCCAGTCTCAGGGTGTCCACACCTCAGAGGGAAGCCCACCACCTGATTCTTCGCACGGTCCGGTGCCGTGAACAGTGACGGCACGTCAGGTATCGGCGTGACATGGCGTCACTGCCGAGTGGCTGCGGCGGCTGGTGGGATGGAGGCATCGCACCGGGCGCAGAGGAACAACCGTGAGCAGTTGGCCGGGAGGGCAGGCATGAAACGACGTCGAAAGTCGCCTTGACCGTCGTCGTCGGGCTCGCCGCGTCCCTGATGGCGTACCGGCCCAAGCGGTGGGGCGCAGCGGCGGGCCGGCTCCCTCGACCGGCTGCGACGCACACGCTGATGCCGGTCATGAACACCAGGTGCGGTGCAGACAGTCTCGACTTAGCAGAAGCGTACAAAGGAGTCCGTAACGTGAGCAGAAGGACGAGCATTACGTCTCACCGCGGCAGGGGCCGCCCGCCTCTACGGCGATTCGGTTTCGCGAGTATCGCCCTGCTGGCCTGTGTGGTTTCGATCGTGGCGTGCACACCCGGCGAGGAGGAGAATCCAGCTCCGGACGAAAGCACGGCCAGCGGCGCGCTGGAGCGGTACTACACCCAGAAGCTGGAGTGGAAGGGCTGTACCGACTTCGCCACCAGCCCGCGTGAGGCGGAGATCCTCGGGAAGGCTCCGGCCGAGTGCGCGTGGCTGAGTGTGCCGCTGGACTACGACAACCCTCAGGGCACCGCCACCACTGTCGCGGTCCTGCGCTTCGCCGCCCGGGGAGAGTCGCAGGGCTCGCTGCTGTTCAACCCCGGAGGTCCGGGCGGCTCCGGCATGCTGGGTGGTCTGGGCGTCGCGGCTCAGCTGACGAAGAGCCGCATCACCGAACGGTTCGACGTGGTCGGTTTCGACCCGCGAGGTGTCGGCGCTACGAAACCTGCGGCCGATTGCTACACCGAGGGAGGCACGAGCCGGGGCGACCAGGTGTTCCCGCTGATGACCATGACCGCCTCGCTGACAGAGGAGGACACCCGGGCGGTGCTCGACCGTTGCGCCAAGGGGTCCGGGGGTGTGGAGGCGCTGACGCAGATGGGTTCGCGTACGACCGCTCGTGACATGGACGTGCTGCGGGCGGCGCTCGGTGAGGAGAAGTTGACGTTCCTCGGTCAGAGCTACGGCACCCGGCTGGGAGCGGTGTACGCGGAGCAGTTCCCGCAGCGGGTGCGGGCGATGGTCCTCGACGGCGCCATCGATCCGAAGCTGGGGACGATCGAGCGCCGGCTCTCGGCGTACGGGGGTTTCCAGCGCGCCTTCGAGGCGATGGCCGCCGCGTGCGCGCAGAAGGCTGACTGCCCGTTGGGGACCGATCCGAAGGCGTGGACGTCGACGTTCCAGACGATCGTCCAGCCACTTCGGGAGCGGCCTGTGCCCGCGCTGGACCAGGAGCTTGACTTCGACGAGGCGCTCGGCGGGGTGATGGCGGGCCTGTACAGCCCGGACAAGTGGCCCGCGATCGTGAGTGGTCTGACGGAGGTGCGGCAGGGGCGTGGCGACACGCTGCTGAAGCTGACCTTCGACTTCGAAGGTGGTGAGCCCGACTCCGTGATCAACGGCAACGCCATCGAGGCGATGTTCGCGATCAACTGCATGGACGAGCAACGGCTCACCCCGCAGGACGCCACCCGGCTGCGCGTGAAGACCTACGAGGTGGCGCCCTTCATGAACCCCGGCGGAGATCCCGCGGCGGGCGCACGCGACGGATGCGAGTTCTGGCCGGCCGTACCGACGCTCGGCATCCCGTACGCGCAGAACGTCAAGGGCCTGCCGGACACTCTGGTCATTTCGATTACCGGGGACGCCACCACTCCGCACACGGGTGCCATCAGCCTCGCCGACACCCTGGGCAGCGCCCTGCTGACCGTCGAGGGGGAGGGACACACCATCGTCTCGTCCGGAAAGAACGAGTGTGTCGACACCATCGCCGCGGACTACCTCATCGACCTCAAGCTGCCGGCCACCATGCCCACCTGCTCCATCTAAAATCCGGCAGTACGGCGATCGCGACGAGCGCGGGAAGGAGAGACTTGGCCTAGCTGTAATGCCCACAGACGCGCCTGCCGACAACTCGGTCGGACATCGCGGCCATCCTGACCAGTTCCACTCGACAGCCAGCCGCGGTCACGCTCTTTTGCGGATAATCAGGAACTGATAGAGAGTGGCTGGATGGGGACTAGACAGGAGATCAGTGAGTTGTCGCCGGATGCCGACCTGGCGCGGGCCGACTCACTCGCGCGGGAGATTTTCTCGGACGTGGCTAACAAGTGGGCGTTTCTGATCATCGAGTTTCTCGGACAGCGCACCATGCGCTTCACCGAGCTGCGCCGGGAGGTCGGCGGTATCAGTCACAAGATGCTCACCCAGAACCTGCGGATGCTGGAGCGAAACGGCCTGGTTGAACGGACCGTGCATCCCACCATCCCACCCCGCGTCGAATACACCCTCACGGAGGCTGGTGAGGGCTTGCGCGGCATCGTCGGCGGTATGTGCGGCTGGACCCAGCGCTACCTGAGCCACATCGAGGCCTCACGCCGCGGATTCGGTGACGTGTAGTCGTTCTCGTTAGTCGAGGATGGCCGTCGCCTCGACCTCCACCAGGTGCTCGGGAAGGTGCAGCGCCACGATGCCGAACAGGGAGGCCGGCGCCGCCGGGGTGATACCCAGTTTGGCGGATGCCCGGGCGATTCCGTCCAGGAGTTCTGGCATCCGGTCCGGGGTCCAGTCGACGACGTACACGGTCAGCTTCACCACGTCGGCGAAGGACGCACCGACGCCGGCCAACGCGGTGGCGACGTTGAGATAGCTCTGCTCGACCTGGGCGCTGAGATCGCCCTCGCCGATCGTCTTCCCGTCCGCATCCCATGCGACCTGTCCGGCGACATGGATCAGCTTCGAACCTGTCGCCACCGACACCTGCCGGTAGACGTCGACCTGGGGCAGGCCGTTCGGGTTGACCAGGGTGACCGCCATGATAAATACCTCTTCCTTCGGTTACTGGATGACCATAAGAGCTCGTCAGCATGCAGGGAAGAAGGCACTTTTCCGAGACTCGGGAACCCTTTGGTAACTACCTACTCCATCCATACCGCCCAGTCGGTGGGGGACGTCGGCGAGCGTCTGCGGCGCTGGCGTTCCTTCCTCCACAGTTCTTGCGCCAGAAATGACAGTCACGGTGAGCGACATATACTGAATCCCACGGATCGCCCGCTGGGGCCAAATCAAACCGTCACACCGTTTGCTCGCGCCAAGTGGTGGAGCCGGATCAAGCCGTCCGGGTGAGGCCATCCCAGGCTGTCAGAGTCATGCAGGCTGTATCTCGGGCCCTCGCTCAGCAGCGCCAGCTGACGGGGTGCCGTGCGGACCGTTGCTTACAGCCAGTCGTGTTCGCGGGCGTAGCGCGCCGCCTCGTGACGGGTGTGGGTCTGGGTCTTCTGCATGGCGTTGGAGAGGTAGTTGCGCACCGTGCCCTGCGCAAGGTGTAGCCGGCCGGCGATGTCGGCGACCGAGTAGCCAGAGCCGGTCTCCCGCAGGACGTCGAGTTCGCGGTCGGTCAGGGGGCAGTCGTCGATGACGGCCAGCGCGGAGACTTCCGGGTCGATCCAGCGCCTGCCGGAGTGCAGGGTGGCGATGACCGAGGTGATGTGGGCCGGCTCGGCGGACTTGCTGACGAAACCCTGGACACCGAGTTTCAAGGCCTTTCGCAGCACGCCCGGTCGCGCGTGCCGGGTCAGCATGAGGACGACCTGTTCCGGGCGCGCGCGGCGGATCTGCGCGACCGCGCCGAGGCCGTCCACGCCCGGCATCTCCAGGTCGATGACCAGCACGTCGGGTCGGTGCCGCAGGGTGGCTTCGACGGCCGTTTGTCCGTCTTGCGCCTCGGCGAGGACGGTGATGTCGCCCTCCAGCGGCAGTAGTGCGGCCAGGGCCGTGCGGAGCAGCACCTCGTCGTCAGCGAGGACGATGCTCGTCATCGGTCGTGCCCCAGCCCAGCCGCGGTGGCGCCGGCACCGGCGGACGGGAACGTCGCGGCCGTCCGGAACCGCCCCTCGTGCTGTTCCACGGTCAGCTCACCTCCGTCACCGGACACTCGTTGTCGCAGGGCCGACAGCCCCCTGAGCTCTGGAGGTGAGTTGCCCGCCACCCCGTCGTTGACGATCGTGATACCCGCCTCGGAGAGCGTGATCTGGACCTGGGTGGCCTGCGAGTGGCGGAGGATGTTGGTGGTCGTCTCGCGTAGTACCTGGCCGAGCAGTTCGCCGGCCCGGGTGTCGACCTCGGCCTCACGTGTCAGCCGCACCCGGATGCCGGCGGCCTCGAACAGGTTTTTCGCGTTTTCGATCTCCGCCGAGAGGTTGAGCCGCCGTTGGGCGTAGGCGAGTTCCTTGGTCTGCGCGATGGTGTCGCTGACCAGGGCGTACGTCTCGCGTAGTTCCTTCTCCGCCCGTCCGGCATCGCGGAGCAGCAGTTTCTGCGCCAGCGCGATCTTCAGCTTGACGACGTGCAGGGTGTGGCCCTGGATGTCGTGCAGGTCACTGGCGAACCGGACGCGTTCCCGGACGACGGCCAGCTCCGCTTCGCGCTCCCGGGTCTGTTCGAGTTCCCGGATGAGGTCGTAGAACCGCTCGCCCACTATCGTCATGACCGTCACCAGGACGGTCAGGGCGGTCGGGATGAGGACGTAGGTGGCCAGGACCTCGCGTACGTCGTCCCGCTCCACCAGCAGGCGCGCCGCGCCGACGACGGCGACGTAGGAGAACAGCCCGGCCACCGCCAGGCCCCGATGCCGCCGCACCTCGCGCATGGCGAGGGAACCCACGGCGCAGAAACCCCAGTACGCGTTCGGGCTGCCGGTCAGCAGCACTCCCAGCGGCCATACGGCTCCCGTCACGATCAGGCCGGGCAGCACGGCCCGGGCGAGGTCGTTGGCCGTCCACCGCTCGAAGGCCACCAGGCCCGCCGCGAGCCCCGGAGCCAGGATGATGACGTGCCACCAGGCATGCGTGTCGATGACCAGGAGGACTGCGGCGGCGAGCACGAGCGGCGGCAGTGAGACCGCGAGATTGAGCCGGCGCAGCCGTCCCTGCGTCGACTCGGTGTAGCGCGGCGATCTTGCGGTCACCATCCCAGTATCCGTCTGTCCCCGGCTGCGACCAGTGACGCCATGTCACATGTACCTGTGACGTGGTTGCACTGACGGGCGACCGCGAGTCCCGCTGCATGGATGAGATGCGTGTCCAATAGACCAGTCATCGAAGTCGGCGTCTGAACCTCACGTACGGCGGCTTTCACGCGGCGAGGAATCTCTCTTTCGAGGCGCGGCGGCGGGAGCTGCACGCGCTGCTCGGCACCAACGGGGCTGGACCAACGGGCTGGCAAGACCCAATGCTGGAGGTCATCGAGGGACACCGGAAATTGACGGGGCCGCCACCACCTGGCCCGGGCACCGTCAGGGCTGCAGGGTCAACGTTGCTCAGGCTGCCTGCCGGAAGGCAGCCAGGGCACGCTCGGCCACGCGCGACAGCTGGTCGCGAGTTGCGCCGGCCCCCGCCTGGATGGCCTGGCCGCTGGTAACCGTGAGCAGGTACCTTGCCAAGTCCGCCGAATCCTCGTCGGACGAGAGGTCGCCGTCCGCGATCGCCTGCTTGAAGCGGGCGGCCAGCCGTACCTCGACGGCAGCCCGGTGGGTATTGAGGAACTGCACGACGCGTTGGTCTGCCTGCGAGCCGGAAACACCGCCCTGGACGGTCAGGCAACCGGGCGGCCGGTCCGGATTGGTGCTGGCGCGGATGTGGCCGCGGAGATACTCCGTCGCCACGGCGAGAGCCGTGGGCTGGGCCAGCGCCGTCTCGACGTAGCACAGGTCGACCTGTGAGTACCGCTCCACGGCACGCTTGAACGTCGCTTCCTTGTCACCGAAGGCGGCGTACAGGCTCGGGCGGCTGATGCTCATCGCCGTAGTCAGGTCGTCGAGCGTCGTTCCCTCGTAGCCCTGGCTCCAGAAGAGGTTGATGGCAGCGTCCAGCGCCTGGTCTATGTCAAATTCTCGGGGCCTGACCCTGCGCGCCATCTAGTAACACCCATATTCAGAGTCATTTCGGAACTCCGCATATCCCGGCAACGCCTCACCCGGGGATGATATTTCAGCAGAGGACCGCGGAGACTGCTCTCGTGTCTACCCACGTGGGCCTGAGCGCCCGTGTCAACGCCTGGAAGCCTGGCCCTAACGGGTCTGCGTCACACGGATGTCGTCGCGATGAGACGTGGGTGGGCGTACGCCGGATAGGTGAGGTAGCCATCGTCGCCGCCGGCGTAGTAGGTGTCCTGGTCGGCGACCGCCAGTGGAAGGTCCGCCCGGAACCGCTCGACGAGGGCTCACCCACGCCCTAGCTTCGAGGAAGCACGGTGATGGCCACGATGGCGCTGTTCACGACCGTGGCCGTCACGGTGCGGGTCACGGCCGTCGCCGCGGCGTCGGCACCCCAATCGCCGCGCTCGAGTTCCTTGGCCCGCGCGATCACCGCTGACGTCCACGGGATCTCGCGGTCGAACTGCGGGAGCGTCCCGCTAGCCGAGAGCAGCGCCGCGAGCGCGGCGACGCGGGCTTGCGGCTCCGCACCGTCCACGAGGACCTGCCGAACGTCGGCGAGCAGGCGGGCCCGTCGTTCGGTCCTGCCGTCCCGCAGGGCCGTCGTCCGGAACAGGCCGAGCACCTTACGGGGCTGCTGGTCGATGTCGCCTCGCGTGATGAGCCGCTCCAACACCGGCTTGCGCAGGGCGGGACCGATCGCCGCCAGTGCCGTCTGCACCCCCCTCGGTTTCTCGGCGAGGTAGTCCCACGCCGGGCGAAGGAGGCCATCCGACGGTGGGTGACCCGCCACGCTCCTGACCCGCCCCCGATCCGCCGTGGTCAGGTGATCGCCGAGGGCGAGGTCCGCGAGGACCGCTCCACCGAGGACGTAGAAGAGGATGTTCTCACCCGCGATGGTCCCGGACCTGGGTTGGAACAGAAGCAGGAGGAGATCTTCCACGAGGGTCGGGACGTCTGACCGGGGTTCGGTGGTCATCGGCGGGGCTCCCAGCGGAAGAGTCGGGTGGCGAGGGCAACGGCGATGACGACCCAGCCGAGCGTGGGCGCGAGCAGGAGCAGGGAGTCGGCCACGGCGACGCCGCCGTTCCAGGCGTTCATGGTCAGTTCGGTGGCCGCGCCGCCGGGCAGCAGCCGCTTGAGCCAGGCGAGATTCTCGGTGCCGGAGATGCCCACCCAGCTCGCCATGGCGATCACACCGAGGGTAACGGGCAGGGTGGTGACCTGGGCGTGTTCGGGGGAGTTCGTCAGCCCGGCCGTGGCCAGGGCCAGGCCGATCATCATGGCCAGGGTCGCGAGGACCGCCACGACCAGCAGGGCGACGTTGGCCGGTCCACCGGCGACCACGGCCAGGGCGGTCAGGATCGCGCTCACCTGCACCACGGCGAGGACGAGTACGGGCAGCAGCAGGCCGGCGAGGATGCCGGCGTCGCCTTCGGCGGTGGAGCGCAGCCGCTTGAGGAAGAGATTCTGTCGCCGGGAGGCCAGGGTGGTGACGGCCGTGGCGTAGAGCCCGAACGCGGCCACGGTGAACACGACGATCGCGGCGATGTAGCCGAGGCTCCCGATGGCGGCGTAGGTCTCGTGCTGGCGGACGAAGAACACACAGACCACGACCGGGATGATGAGGCTGGTGATCAGCACCAGCCGGTTGCGGAAGAATTGGATCAGTTCGCTAGACGCGATGGACAACACGGTGACGCTCCTCTCGAAAGAACGAATCAACTGTTGATGGCGCGGAAGACGTCGTCGAGCCGGGTCGGCCCCGCCGCCAGGTCCCGCAGCTCCACGGCGTGGTCCTGCGCCCAGCCGAGCAGGAGGTGCAGGTCCTTCTGCAGCTCGAAGGTCTCGACCGTGACCTTCCCGTCCGCGTCGACGGCGGCCCGCACCGGCAGCATCGGCGCCGGTGCCGGGAGGGAGAAGCGGATGACGGCCGGCAGGGTGCGGGTCAGCTCGGAGACGGTGCCCTCCCGGTGGAAGGCGCCCTCGTGCATCAGCCCGATCCGGTCCGCGCGCTGTTGCGCCTCCTCCAGGTAGTGCGTGGTGAGCACGATGGTCGCGCCGTTCTCCCGCAGCCGGTCCACAGTCGCCCAGACGGCGTCGCGGGACTGAATGTCGAGGCCGGTGGTCGGCTCGTCCAGAAAGAGCAGCTCCGGGGTGCCGTAGACGGCGGTGGCGAAGTCCAGCCGCCGCTTCTCCCCGCCGGACAGCTGCGCCACCTTGCGGCCGGCCCGGTCGGTGAGGGCGACCAGGTCGAGCACCCGGTCGACGTCGTCGGTGCGCCGGGTGAGCCGGCCGACCAGACCGACGGACTCACGGACGGTGAGGTCCGGGGAGAACCCGCTCTCCTGGAGCATGACACTCATCCGGGGACGTACCGCTCGTCGGTCGGCGGGGCTGTGCCCGAAGACGCGTACCGTGCCCGAGGTCGGCCTCCGATGTCCCTCGACAACCTCCAGGGTCGAGGTCTTCCCGGCTCCGTTGGTACCCAGCAGTGCGTAGAGCTCTCCGGGCCGTACCTCGAAGGAGAGGTCCTTCACGGCGTGGAAATCGCCGTAGGTGAGGTTCAGCCGCTCGACTTCGATGACTGGTGTGGTGGACATGTACCCATGACAGCGCGGGCGCGGCCGACCCGTCAGTGGCACCATGTCACCACCGCATGTGACGTGGTGTCACTGGTCGTGGCCCCTGGCCGCCGAATACTGGTGTGGTGACCGCGAGATGGCCCCACTCCACCGAGTCGACACAGGGAAGGCTGCGCCGGCTCAACCTCGCCACGTCACTGCCGCCGGTGGTGCTCGCCGCGGTGGTCCTGCTCCACACCGACGCGCGCACCTGGTGGCACGTCGTCGTCCTGGCGCCGGGCGCCGTGGCGGCCCTTCCCTTGTCGAAAGAAGCGGCACCCGCTGTGGCGCGACCACGGTCACAATTTCGTGCTGGCCGGCTACTTCGACCTGCTGGCCGCGAAGCTGCTGAGATCAACGGCGAGTAGTCGCCGAGACAGTCTGATGTTCACGTTTTCGAACGTTAGTCGTCCACACGGGCTCAGATCCACAACGATGGCTCCCCATGACCCCGACCAGTCGCCGAGACGGTCACCCATACCTGTTGGGCGAACCGACACCGTGGTGCTCCGGCCGCCGGGCTGATAACTGGCGGGCGACGGTACTTGACCGTGTCCCGGCGACATGGTTTCCACTGACGCGATCGGAACGGAGGGAAAATGCGGAAAATATTGTCCGGCGTTCTCGTCATCGCCGTCTCCGCGGTTACATTGGGCTCGGTCCGCGGGGTGTCGGAGGCGGGAACGTCAAGCGCGTTGCGGTGGCAGGCGTGTCCGGCGGACGTCGCCTCGCCTGACCTGGAGTGCACGACGGTCCGGGTCCCGCTGGACTACCGGAGGCCGGAGGGGCGGCAGATCGACATCGCCGTCTCCCGCCTGCCGAGCAAGGATCCGTTGCAGCGCCGCGGTGTGCTGCTGACCAATCCCGGCGGCCCAGGCGGCGGGGGCCTGAGTTACCCGGGCCTCCTCGCGAACCCCGTGTTCCCCGAGCCGCTGCCCCAGAGCATCCGCGACCGGTACGACGTGATCGGGTTCGATCCCCGCGGTGTGGACCACAGCGCGCCGGTGACCTGTGACTACACGCCGGAGCAGATCGCGCGGCTCAACCTGCCGTACCCGGGCAACCCGGCCGACGTGCTGACGGACGCCCGGATCGCGAGGACGATCGCCCGGCAGTGCACGACGTCGGAGACGGCCGGGATGCTGCCGTACATCACCACCGCGAACACCGCCCGGGACATGGACCGGATCCGGGAGGCGCTGGGCGAGCCGGCGATCTCCTACCTCGGCGCCTCGTACGGCACCTACCTCGGCGCCGTCTACACGACGTTGTTCCCGACACGCAGCGATCGGATCGTGCTCGACAGCAACCTGGGCCCGGGCGGTTACGACCACACAGCCTTCCAGCGGCTGGCCCTCGGTATGGAGCAACGGTTCCCGGACTTCGCGAAGTTCGCCGCGGCCAACCCGCAGTACGGGCTGGGCGTCACTCCGGAGCAGGTGCGTGCGAAGTACTTCGAACTCGCCATGCGGCTCGAGAGGACGCCGGTGCAGGGCATCGACGGCTCGCTGTTCCGCGGGACCACGTTCGACCTGCTCTACACCGACGTGGGCTTCACCACGCTGGCGACGATCTGGCAGGCGCTCGACACCGGCCGGCCGGTGCCATCCGCGCCGCCGCCCGGCAACCCGGATAACTCGTTGTCCAGCCGTCTCCACGTGCTCTGCGGTGACTCAAGCTGGCCTCGGTCGGTCCGGGGTTACCAGCGTGACGTCGCGCTCTACCGGATGAAGTACCCGTTGATCGGTGCGGCCGCGGCCAACATCGGGCCGTGTGCCTTCTGGCCAGCGCCGATCGAGCGCCCGGTTCGGATCGGTGACCGGGGGCCGTCGAACGTTCTCATGGTCCAGAACCTCCGCGACCCGGGAACCCCGCTGGCCGGCGCCCGGGAGCTTCGGGAGGCGTTCGGTGACCGGGCGCGGATGGTCACGGCCGACCAGGGCGGGCACGGCGCCTACGGGCTCTTCGCCCGGAACACGTGCGCGAACGACACGGTGACGACCTTCCTGACCACCGGGCAGCGCCCGCACCGCGACGTCGCCTGCCCGGCCGCGCAGGGGAAGTGATTCGTCTCAACCGATCGGGGTGAGGAGCGGCTCAGCGGTCGAGGGCGGCCATGTTCGCTTCGTGGCCTGCTGATGCAGCTACTCCACCGTGGCGACGGCCGCCGCCGACCCACATCCGCGCGTCGTCGGCGGCCAGCGTCTCCATACCGGCTCGCAGTGAGAAGGACGCCAGCTGCGACGAAGCCCTGATCGCCCAGGCGACGGCGGTGGCGATCGCCCAGCTGTGACCGGCATGGTGGGCTGAGGTCCGGCGATGCCGCCCGCAGGCCGGTACCGACCGGTACCTCGGCAAACAACCTCATCGGCTTCGCGACCGTGCCTCGGTCGACTTCTGTACCGATCAGAATAGAAGTTGTGGGACCGAGGTTGTGTCCTTCAGCGACGGCCACCACGGCGAGATCGCGGAAGGGCGTCGCACGTCATCACCTTCCCAGTACACACCAACCAGGAGAGGGAGACCAACATGTCTGAGTCTGAGGTGCGCGAGGTCTTCGAGCGCTACATCGACGCACTCAACGCCCATGACTTCGACCGCATGACCGATTTCGTTCACGACAAGCTCATCGAGAACGGCAAGGCGGTCACGAGGGACGACATCATCGCGGAGCTGAAGGCGCACGGCGATGCGGTGCCCGACTTCACCTGGCGGGTCCAGGACATCGCCATCGACGGTGACCGCGTGGCAGCCCGTCTGTTCAACAAGGGCACGCACACGAAGGAGTGGCTCGGCGTAGCCCCCACCGGCGCCACCTTGGAGTTTGCCGAGTACTCCTTCCACAAGGTCCGCGACGGGCGCTTCTACGAGATGAACTATCTGATCGACGCCCAGGCAGTGCAGCGACAGCTCGGCAGCTGACAACGCGGTTCGCGTTCGACTTCCCGAGTCGCCGACAGCACCGGCTCGGGAAGTCGAACGCGAGCCACAGCCAAGACCACATCACACCCACCCGGAGGTCGGCTGGACGCCACCGGCGCCCGGCCACTTCATCGGGCCTGGCGATTCCCCTGAGGACCCGCGCCCGTGACCCGGCAAGCCTGTCCGGCCAGGTGCTCCCGGTCAGCGTGATCTCCCTGTCCAGATGGTGTTGATTCTCGGGGGATCGCCGCCGTACAGATTGTCCCTTGCCGACGTGGGCGCTCCCGCCGGTTTCTCGACGAGGCCGCGCTGAGTGGCTGCGCCGACGGCGGTGCTTGCGAACCGCACGCCTGGCCCGGCGGCATGCACGCCTGGGAGGTGCTGGTCGCGGACCGCCCGATGGTCCGGCAGGCGGCCTCGGCCCGGTTGGGCTGGCTCGGGCGGTCTGTTCGCTCGCTCCGCCTCCGCCTGACCTGCGTTCGGACAGCGGGACTCTGCCTCAATTTCACCCCGCGATCCCCTGGACGTCGACCATGATCGCCCGATTCACGCAACGCGGGAAAGGCAACCGGGGAGCCGAAGCGGTTGCCTGAACCGTCATCACAACCATCGTCAACAACGTCATCGTCGCGGAGGGTGCACCCCTCCCCGCAGTGATCGATAAATCCTCGAGGACAAGGATTCACATGGGCACCTACGCAGTGACGGGCTCGGCATCGGGGATGGGATCCGCAGTGACCGAGCGGCTGAACGTCGCCGGACATTCGGTGATTGACGTGGATCTGCACGACGCTCAAATCAACGCCGACCTTGCGACACCGGAAGGCCGTTCGGCAGCGGCCGCCGCAATACTCGAGCGGTCGGGTGGTGTACTCCAGGGCGCTGTCTTCGCCGCCGGCATCGGGCCCCTACCCGGTCCCGACCGTGCACTGAGGATCATGCAGACGAACTACCTAGGCACGGTCGAGCTGCTGACCGCCCTGCGGCCGGCACTCGCTGCGGGCGGTGAATCCAGAGTCGTGGTATTCGGCAGCAACTCGCCCACCATCATGCCTCACGTGCCCCGGCCGGTGTTCCGAGCCATTCGTACGGGCAAGATCGAACAAGCGGTGCGGAGGGTGCGGATATTCGGGCGGGCCGCCCCCAACTTCGCTTATGCGGCGTCGAAGCTTGCGGTGACCGACTGGGCGCGGCGGGCGGCGGTGACTCCGGCATGGGCCGGCGCTGGGATCAGGCTCAACGTGATCGCTCCAGGACCGGTGAAGACTCCGCTGCTCGTCGCGCTGACCACCGAGCCGGACGCGCTCAGGGTGCCGTTCCATAGCTGGGCGCGATGCTAATTGGAACTTCAGTCGATTGCTGTGCTTGGCTCGTGGGCAGTCCTCGCGGGGTGGTTGGCTCCGCCCTGGAGTGATCTTCCCGGTGTTGGGGAAGATCATCCTCACCGTGCGCTTGCCGAAAATGCCATCCGGCCCGCCACATCCGTGGCTCGTGGAGCGGAGCGCGGACGACGTCCGTCGGGACGACATGCCGGGTGATGGTCGTGCCAGCTCGACCCGGTCGACTCTGTTGGACCGCCAACGCCGCGCACCACCGCGTCTGATCCGGTGGTACACGGCGGGGAGATGATCGATGGTGCGGCGTGTGTGCGATCCGGTGGGCCGGGCGAGCATCGCACGGTAACGCCAGTTCGTTGTTTCGGAGCCGAACGAACCACGGATGTCGCGGAGCCGCTCGGGGCGGGCGACCACCAGGAGCACCGGTCTCGCTCCGGGCGATCTGGGACGGCCCGCGCGGATCGGGCAGTTTGGATCCGCGCGGGCTGGTCCGGTGCGGTCACCTCATCGTCGGTCGATCGGGCGCCCATCTCGGGTGCGGGATCGTGACGAGGAGGAAGGGGTCAGCCGGGGCGTCGGAATCCGACGACGGGCATGACGTCGATGCTGCTCATCTTGACGAAATCGCCTGTGCGGGGGGCGTGCACCATCAGGCCGTTGCCGACGTACATGCCCATGTGGTGTAGGTCGCTGTAGAAGAACACCAGGTCGCCGGGGCGGGCCTGGGCGCGGCTGATGACCTTGCCCTCGGTCCACTGCTTACCGGTGTGATGGGTCAGGGAGACGCCGGCCTTGCCCCAGGCGAACTGGGTGAGCCCGGAGCAGTCGAACGAGTTCGGCCCGTTGCTGGCCCACACGTACGGCTTGCCGATCTGGGCGCAGGCGGTCTTCACCGCGGTACCCGCAGGACCGCCGATGTAGGTCGCGGGGCAGGGCCCCTTGCGCAGCGCGCCACCGGCGGTGCTCGAGCCGTAGGCTGCCTGCCGCAACTGCTCCAGCCGCTTGATCTCCCCGTCGATCTGCTTGCGCTTGGAGGCCAGTTCGGTGTCCTGCTTCGTCTGCTGCGCAATCAGCCCGTCGAGCTTCGACTTCTCGGCGTTGAACCTGTCCCGGGCGGCGACCACTTCCGTGATCTGCTGCTGCTCCTCCCGGGCCAGCCGGTCGAGCAGCGTCAGCTGATCAGCGAGCAGCATCGGGTCACCGCTGGTCAGCAGCGCGTTCAGGGTGGACGACGGGCCGCTGCGGTAGTAGCGGGAGGCGAGTTCGCCGACCCGGCCGAGGGCCATGTCGACCTGAAGGGCGAGCGGCTGGATCTTTTTCTTCAGCTCGTCGGATTTCTTCCGGTTGACGAGCAACTGGCTGTGGACCTTGTTGTACTCCTCGATGGTCGGCTCAAGCTGTTCCCACTGCTTGTCCATCTGCGTTTCGATCTCCTGCGGCGTGGGGGCCGCGTGCGCGACGGTGCCGGGCGCCAGGCCGACACAGACCGCCGTGGCGATCAGCAGCAGACGACGGTGCGTTCGTAGCGGCCGGACGCGAGGTGCGGGCGGCCGATCCGGCGAGCGGGACTGGGTGGGCACGTTTGCCACCAGTACGACTCCTTAGTTGATTGACCGTCGGGGTGCCTCTCCGAGGGCTGATGAGGGGGGAGGCCGACGCCCCACAACCGGTCGATGCACCACATTAGGGAAGGGCCCACTCCGACGCAAGATAGGAGATAGCCTGCCCGGTATCGGTACACCTGAAGCCTTCTGGTGGTGAAGGTCGTTGCTCTCGGAACCCGGCGCCGTCGTGGTGACCACGTGCTCCGGCGCTTGGGTGGGCGACCCGGGCGGGGCCTACGCCTCCGCCTGGGCGGGCGTGCCCGCGACGTCGTGCGGAGTCGGCGTGTTGGTTCCCCGAAGGGCCGACCTGCGCCCCGGTTCGTTCCTGCTGTCCCATGCAGATGACAGTCATTCCCGGCTTGCACATATTGCAACGTGAGCATATGTCCGGAGCGGCGGACGGCTGAAGGGTGCGGGCATGGGTGCGGGTCACGATCACGGCGGTCAGGTGCTGCGGGCAGGCGAGCGGCACCGCAAACGCCTCTGGGCGGCGTTCGCCGTTCTGGCCGTGTTCATGCTGGTCGAAGGCGCGGCAGCCTTCTGGACCGGATCACTGGCGCTGCTGTCCGACGCCGGGCACATGTTCACCGACGTGCTGGGCATCGGCATGGCGTTGGCGGCAATCGCCGCGGCGAGCCGGGCGTCCCGCGAGGGACAACGGACCTTCGGGTTGTACCGCCTCGAGGTCCTCGCCGCGCTGGGCAACGCTCTGCTGCTGTTCGGCGTCGCGATCTACGTGCTCATCGAGGCCGTACGCCGGTTCGGTACACCGCCGGAGGTACCGGCCGGCCCGATGTTGATCGTGGCCGTCGGTGGCCTGACGGCCAACATCGTTGCGTTCCTCCTCCTCCGCGCTGGGGCGAAGGAGAGCCTGAACCTGCGGGGCGCGTACCTCGAGGTCGTCGGCGACCTGCTCGGTTCACTCGGGGTGATCGCCGCGGCCCTCATCATCGCCACCACCGGGTGGCTGTACGCCGACCTCGTCGTAGCGGTCGCGGTGGGGCTGTTCATCCTCCCGCGCACCTGGCAACTGGGCCGGTCCGCGGTACGGGTACTGGTGCAGGCGGCCCCGGAGCACCTCGACGTCGGCGAGGTCGAGGCCCGGCTGCGGCAGGTGCCGGGCGTCACGGACGTCCACGACCTGCACGTGTGGACCCTGACCTCGGGCATGGACGTGGTGTCGGCGCATCTCACCCTCGCCGAGGGAGCCGATTCGGCCACCGTGCTCGCCGACGCGCGCGAGCAACTGCATGAGGGGTTCGGAATCGACCACGCCACCCTTCAGGTCGAGCCGCGCACCGCGGCGCAAGACTGCCAGGACTCCTGGTAAACCGCCGGGAACTTCCCCGTGGTTCGCAACGACTACCCGTTGGCCCACCCGTCCCCGCGGGTAACAGGAGTTGACGAAGAAATGCGTCCGCTGCGCCGAGTCGTGGCCGTCCTCGCCGCCCGCGCGATCGCAGCGGTCATCGCACCGTCCTCGGCCCGGGCACACAACCCACTCCGTACGTCGACCCCCGCGAAAGGCGCGACCGTCGACGTACCGCCCGGTTCGCGCGGGAGGTGGCGCGATGAAAATGTTGTACCGTGGCCGCATGCCGGCGCCCGTTGACCAGCCGCGCGCGCCCCACGAGGCACGCGCCCTGATCATCATGGTCGCCGCCCTGGCACTCGCGTGGCTGCACGGTGTGCAGTGCGCGGCCGGTCTGGTCAGTCCCGCCGCGGCAGCCACCGGCACCGCGATCACCGCCGTCACCCACATCCCCGAAAGCGTCGACGTCGCCCAGCGGGAGTCGCCCGGTCCGGACCTCGCCGTGGCTGTTGACGTCGGCTCGGACCACGGCGGCGGGACCGCGAGGACCGTCGGGGCATGCCTGCTCCTGCTGGTCCTCGCGTTTCTTCTCGTCAATCGCGAAACCAGGGGCTACGCCGCGGACGACCCGCGGCCAGGGCCACGGCCCGGAGCACGACCGCGCCCGTCTCGGCGGGCGCTGTCCCAGCTGGGCGTCCTGCGAACGTAGCAGCCGGCTCCACGGCTCGTCGCCACCCTTCCCGGGATGGCGGACGTCCCTTGCCGCGCCTAGGCGCCACCCGCGACCCCGGGCATACGTAACCCCACCCAGGGGTCTGCCCGCATCAGGTTGAGCGGGCCCCTGCGGCAACCCACCCGAAACCCTGACACGTCGGCCTGGCGTGCCTCCCACGACGCCGTCCCGGCGCGGGAGGCCCGCTGTGCCGTACCCGTGTGAACGCTCATGACCGAAGGCGGTCGACCATGCACGAAGCCGTCACCTATCACCTGATCGTGGCCGGACTGAACGGTGTCCTGGACGAGGTCAGCGTCAACGACACCCTCCAGGGTCTGCCGGGGGTGCATCACGCCCACACCTCGGCCCGCACCGGGCGCTGTGTCGTCGACGCCGACCCCACCACCTGCGACCCCCAGCAACTCGCCACCGCCCTGACGATCGCCGGCTACCCGACGGAGGTAGAACACCCGTGACCCACCCATGTGCCCTCTCGCCGTCGACGCCGATCCGGACCTCGCGGTGATGGCCGGCCTGTCGGACCAGCTACTGGTCGCCGCCATGGGCTGCTACCTGGTGGCTCTGGTCGCCCATGCCGCCACCTACGCCTGGAGCCTGCGCAGCCCCGCACACCGCGCCCAGCCTGCGCCCACCCAACTGATGCGAGTCGGTGCCGGGCCGAAGGGTCCCGCGGTCGAGGCACCGCCCATCGCGACGGACGTCCCACCGAGCGCCGTCGAGAGATGGTCCGGCTCGGTGGCGGCGACGGCAACCGTCGTGGCCGCCGTCGCCCAGTCGGGCGCCCTGATCACCCGTGGTCTCGCCGCGCAACGGGTGCCGTGGGGCAACATGTACGAGTTCATCCTCGCCGTGACCCTTGCCGGCGTCATCGCGTGGCTGCTCGTGGCGAAACAACGGCCCGAGCTGCGCCCGCTCGGCCTCTACGTCACGACCGCCGCGCTGATCCTGCTCGGCATCGCCGCCCTGCAGGTGTACACCCCGGCCGGTCCGCTCGTACCCGCCCTCAACTCGACCTGGCTGAAGATCCACGTCAGCGCGGCGGCCATCTCCTCCGGGGTGTTCCTCCTCGGAGCACTCACCGCGGTCGCGTACCTGATCGCCGTACGACCCGACCGGGGGAGTAGCAGTCTTTTCAGCACCCTTGCCGCCCGGCTACCGAGCCCACCGGAACTGGAGCGGCTGACATTCCGGCTGCACGCGTTCGCGTTCCCGCTGTGGAGCTTCGCGGTGATCGCCGGGGCGATCTGGGCCGAGGCGTCCTGGGGCCGGTTCTGGGGCTGGGACCCGAAGGAGACCTGGGCGTTCATCTCCTGGGTCGTGTACGCCGGCTACCTGCACGCGCGGGCGACGGCGAGCGTCCGGCGCTCCACCACAGCGTGGCTGGCCATCGTCGGCTGGGCCACGATGATGTTCAACCTCTTCGCGGTCAACCTCGTCATCTCCGGCCTGCACTCCTACGCGGGCACATAGACGCAGGCGTGCCCGAAGGACGGCTCGCCGTCGTCGAACCTGCCCAGCATCTACCCCGACCCGCCCGGACCAGGCCGATCGCGGCTTGCAGGTCACCAGCTTTCCGCCCGTAGGCGCGTACGTCGCCCACGTGGCGGAGCCGCACCACCCGATCTACCCCGTCGCCCCCATCCCAACCACGACGCGAAAGGGACCACCGTGAGTCCGAAGAGCAGCCGCCGTCAGCGCAAGGTCGTCCCGGTACGCCCACCCCGGCCATGGGGTGTGATCGCTCTCGTCACGGCCGTGGGTGTACTCGCGGTCACGATCATCAGCTACGCGGGCTTCGCTTCCTGGCGGGGATCCCGACCCTGGTCCGATCGGCTCACCACCATCGCCGGGGTCGTCGACTACGTCTCCCAGAAACCCGCCTGGCTCGACAGTGGCCACCGGTCCGGTCCGCTGACCTACGAGGTCACGCCGCCGGTCGGCGGCCAACACAACGGGGCTTGGCAGAACTGCGTTGGCGATGTCTACGACGCCCCGATCGCGAACGAACACGCGGTCCACAGCCTCGAACACGGCGCGGTCTGGATCACCCACCGTCCCGATCTACCGGCCGATCAGGTCACCGCTCTCGCCGCCCGGGTGAGGGGCACCGAGTACATGCTGATGAGCCCGGTGGAGAACCTTTCCTCGCCGATCACCCTGCAGGCGTGGGGCTACCAGCTCAAGGTGGACTCCGCCGACGATGCGCAGATCACCGAGTTCATCAACGCCGCACGGATCAACGCGGGTCTCGAGCAGGGCGCGGCGTGTTCCGGCGGGGTTACCGCGACGGGCACCACTCCACGCGACCTCGACGGCCAGCAGCCGTGACGTCGCACCGGCGGGAACAGTTCCCACCCCTGCCGCCGGCCGACGCTGCGTAACAGGGCGCAACGGCGTTATCCAGCAGGGGTTCTTCAGGAGGAGGTCAGCAATGCGCGTTTCTCACCTGCGCCGAGCCGTGATCGTCGGCGCCGCCACCGGGGCGACGGTGGGCATGCTCGCGGCGCCCGCCTGGGCGCACGTCGAGGTCAGTGCGAACAATCCCCAGGCCGGGGCCCGCGATGTCACGGTCACCTTCGACGGCGAGGCCGAGTCCACCCGCTCCGGCATCGTCTCCGAACGCGTGATCCTGCCCGCGGGCATCCGGCCCGAGGACGTCAGCCTGGCCAAGGCGCCACCCGGCTGGAAGCTGGTGCCGGCCGCCGACGGGTACACCGTGGCCGGTAAGGCCCTGCCGGTCGGGGAGAACGCCGTGCACTCGATCGTCATCACCCAACTGCCCGCTGATGCCACCGAACTCGCCTTCAAGACCATCGAGACCTACGGCGACGGCAAGGTTTCCCGCTGGATCGGTGTCGCCGCCGCGGGCCAGCCGGAGCCGGACAACCCGGCTCCGGTGCTCAAGCTGAAGCCGGCGGCCCTGCCCGCGCCGACCTCCGCGGCACCGACGGCGCCGACACCCGCGCCGAGCAGCGCGACGCCAACGGCCTCGGCCGACACCAGCCCAACCCCCACGGCGGGTGCCGGCCAGGACGACGGTCCGCCGCTCGGCCTGTGGATCGCCGTTGCCAGTGTGGTCGTGATCGCCGCGGCCGCCTTGGGTCTGGTCTTGTACCGCCGCCGGACGGGACGGGCGCGGACGTAGCAACACCCGCCCCGGGAGCATCGCGGTCGCCGGGAACCGCCGGGACACCCGACCTGTCGCGAGCACCGATCGCGACCGGTTGGTGTCCCGGCGGGCGATCCTCAGCCGTTGGGCCGGTCGGACGTTCCCAGCATCGCCGTGGCGGGGTCTTGCAGGTGTACCTCGGATCCGCCGCTGCGGTGGTGGGTGGCCCAGGTCAGTAGCGCGGTCCGGCATGCCTCGTCGAGGTGCCGCAGCTCCGACAGGTCGAGGGTGACGGGACGGTTGTGCGGGACGGACTCGAGGACGTCGAGCAGGCGGGGCAGCCGGAGGAAGGTGGCGTTGCCGGCGAACGCGATCCGTGTCGCACCGGCGTCGTCCTGCCGCCGTACCTCGACGTGCGACATGTTCCAGGCGGACTTGACCAGGGCCATGAGCAGCCCGGCGATGACTCCCTCCAGGAGGTTGGTGGCGACGATCGCCGTGGTGGTGCCGACGAACACCGCCACCTCACCCCGGTCGAACCGCCAGAGTGTCACCAACCGCTTGAACGGCAGCAGCTTCACCCCGGCGTGGATCAGGACTCCGGCGAGGGCGGCCATGGGAATGATCCCGAGAACCGTGGGGAGGAACGCGGCGAACAGCAGCAGCCACAAGCCGTGCAGCGTACGGGACGCCTTCGTCGTCGCCCCGGCCCGCACGTTCGCGGCGCTGCGGACGATGACCGCCGTCATCGGGATCGCGCCGAGCAGACCGCAGATGGTGTTGCCGACCCCTTGGGCGACGAGTTCCTGGTTGTACCGGGTCCGGGGGCCGCGGTGCATCTGATCCACCGCGGCCGCGCTGAACAGGCTCTCGGCGGAGGCGATGAGGGCGAACGCCACGGCGGTGCCGAGCACACCGGCCTGGGCGAGGTACGCGAGGTCCCCGACGGCGACCGGGTGCAGCGTGTCGAGGATCCCCTGCACCTGGATGCGGTCCACGGGCAGGTCCAGAACAGCCGTGACGGTCGTCGCGATGGCGATCGCGACAAGCGATCCCGGGACGGCCCGTACCCGTTTCGGTGTGTGGGGCCACGCGGTGATCACCGCGATGGTCCCCAGTCCGAGGCCGGCCGCGACCAGGACGGCCGGGGTGTGCACCGCTCCGGCCAGCAGACCGGGTAGGCCGGTCAACCCCGCCACGGCGGACGCCGGGGCTGCCTGGTCGAACGCCGCGTACGTCTGGCCGATCACCAGGACCACGCCGATACCGGCCAACATGCCCAGGACGACCGACGAGGAGATCGCGCGGAACCAGCCGCCGACCCGTAACAGGCCGAGCAGGACCTGGACCACGCCTGCCGTGAGGACGATGACGCCCAGCGTTGCGAGGCCGTAGGCGCGCACGGCTTCGTAGACGAGCACGGTGAGACCGGCGGCCGGTCCGCTGACCTGCAGGCTGCTGCCCGGTAGGAGACCGACGACCAGGCCACCGACGATCCCGGTCACCAGGCCGAGCTCGGCCGGGGCGCCGGACGCGACGGCGACCCCCAGACAGAGCGGTATCGCGACCAGGAAGACAACCAGGGACGCCGGAAGGTCATGACGGAGGGCACCCAGTGCCGCGCTAATTCTGAAATTCATCGCTATCGCCTCGGGTCACAGGGCAGGAAAGACATGGGTTCGAGTGCGCGGCAACCACCCGCGGAATTCGCGGGCACGGTCGATCAAGGGCGCACTGTGCGCCCGTTGAGGAAAGTTGCGTCACCGTCGCGTGAGATTGCGCTTCAGGCAGGCTGAAACCCGGTGCTGAACTGAGGAACGTCGACGCGGAGCGTCTCTAGCAGCGGATCACCTGGGTCGACGGCACCGGGGGGTTGCCCGGGTCGGGGGCGTCGCGCAGACAGGATCGGCCACCGGGAGGCACGGCGGCCGCAGCGGCCGGCGGCGTCGCTGCCGTGCCCGGGTCCGGGATGCCCGTGATCGGCGTGGGGGAGACGGCCAGGATGGTGCGCCCCCGGAGGGCGTCGTCATGTGCCTGGTGGGGATGCGCGGGACCGCTCACCGAGGCACCCGCGTGGGGTGTCGTCACCTGCGCCACCGCACAGTCGAGGCTGAGGCCGAAAGCGAGGAGCAACCCCACGAGCGGGACGCCGAGCGCGACGGTGAGCGTTCGCATGAACGTCATCGCCCCACCCCCGGTGTCTCCGCAACCCCAAAAGGGGCCTACGATAACTAGATGGGAGTTTGCCCGATTAGCACCGATACTGTCAATGGTTACGTACCCATAAAGACGAGTTGAATACCTTTTAGAATATGAACCCGTTTTCACTCCATTGACGATGGTTCTCCGTGTGATGCCGACGGGCGTAGTGCGTCGTGGCGACGGAGGGCAGACCCCGACCGGCGGGTGGCTGACCGATCGCGGCGCCGACGGCACTCGCTACAGTGAGGCCCGACGAGGAGGATCGGCATGCGCGGGCTGGGGGACCTGGAATCGGCGATCATGGATCGGCTCTGGGCGTGGCGGCGGGCCGCCACCGCCCGCGAGATCATGGAAAGCCTCTACGAGGAACGACCTCTCGCCTACACCACCGTCCAGAAGGTGATGGACAACCTCTTCCGTAAGGGTTGGCTCACCCGGACCCAGCACGGCCGGGCCCACCTCTACGAGGCGACCGCCTCACGCGAGGTCGCGGCGGCGAACCTCATGCGTGAGGCGTTGACGGACACCCCGGACCACCGCGCTGTCTTCGCGCACTTCCTCGCCGGAATGGACGACGAGGAGGCCAAGGCGTTACGGGCGGCACTGCGTCAGCACGGGCGGCGAGAACCACAATGATCGCCGCCCTGGTCCTGCTCGCCTACGCGACGGTCGTGGCCACCGCCGGGCGGCCCCTGCTGGTACGCGCCACCCAGCGGACCGCGTACCCACTGGTGGCGGTCGCCGGTTGGCACATGACCATCGTGTGGATGCTCGCGGCCACGGCCACAGCTGCCGCTCTCGCGGCCCTGCACCCACCCGGGGTGATCGCCGAACTCACCCTCACGTACGCGGTCGTGGCGAGCCGGGCCGATGCCCATGTGCCGCTGCTGGTCGGGCCCGCAGCCCTCGCCCTGCTCGTCGCTGTGGCGCTGCGGTGGACATGGGTCGCCGTGGCCTGCACCATCGGCGACCTCATACGACAGCGCCGACACCTGGGCACGGTCCGGCTCGTCGCACGGACCGACACCGCACGCGGAATACACGTCCTGCCGGCGGACGAAGCCGCCGTGTACTGCCTCGCCGGCCGAACCCCCGCGATCGTCGCCACCACCGGCGCCGTCCGATCACTGACCGACGCCCAACTGGCGGCCGTCCTCGACCACGAGCGTTGCCACCTGCGCGAGCGCCACCACCTGCATATTCGGTGGTCGACCATTCTCGCCCGGGCGTTTCCGTTCGTGCCGGTCTTCACCGCCGCGCAACGGCACGTACCAGCGCTACTGGAGCTGCGCGCCGACGACGTCGCCGCCCGCCGGCACGGCGCGCGGTCCGTCGCCGAGGCGCTCGCGGTACTGGCCACGGCACGCCGCCAGGGCGTACTCAATGCCGGCGGTCCCGGTGCCGCGGTGCGCGCGCACCGGCTGTTGGGCGGACGCGCGGGACGGGAGCGCC
The DNA here is from genome assembly GCF_040676775.1 of Micromonospora sp. NPDC049523. Classification (NCBI taxonomy): domain Bacteria; kingdom Bacillati; phylum Actinomycetota; class Actinomycetes; order Micromonosporales; family Micromonosporaceae; genus Micromonospora; species Micromonospora sp. NPDC049523. The sequence continues at coordinate 112,279 of NZ_JBFAPP010000019.1, forward strand.
CATGGCGGTTGGCCGTCGTCCTGCTCGCGATCGCCACGGGGCCGCTCAGCGTGTTGCTCGTCCCGTTCTGCTGGTAGGGACCGTCAGGCCGGTGTCGCCGGTTGCCGGGCGGTCGGGTTTCACCCGACGGGCTCGACCCCGAGTTCCAGATCGACGCCGAACGACCGCAGCAACGGAACAGGATCGTGGGCTGCCCCGTCGGTGTGGACCTCGAGATGCAGCCGGGGACCGTACGTGTCGCCGGTAGCGCCGACCTGCCCCAGGACCTCACCGGCGGACACCGACTGACCCTCGGTCACCCGCAACGTGGAAGCATGCCCGTACAGGGTCTGGATTCCGTTGCCGTGGTCGACGACCACGCTGTCGCCGTAACCGCCCCGCCAACCGGAGAACGTCACCCTGCCCGCGTGCACCGCCCGGAACTCCCGCCCCTGCGCGGCGGTGAGGTCGACGCCCGGGTGGGTCTGCCCGGCGACAACCCCGTACGCGACGGTGAACTCGTACTCCCCGAGCGGCAGCCGCCACCGATCCTCGTCGGCCCCGACACCGTTTTGCGCGGAGTCGCGCGTCCTGGAGCGGGAGGCGCGCTCGGCGGACTCGGCCCGCGCCGCCACGTCGGCCGTCGACGAGCCGGCGCCGAGGTCGACCAACGCGGGCCGCGCGGCCGATTTCGTATCGGGCAGGTACTGCATGCCCGCGACGGTCAGTCCGGCGCCGACTAACGCGGCCATCGCCACGTTCCCGTAACGCCGCCGGGCCGGACGCGGCACCCGGCGACGCCCACGATAGCGATCGGATTCTGATGAAAGCCGTTGCCGCACACACTCTCCCGCCGTAACACCGTCAATGGTCGAGGCAACGGTATCCGCGAACCGCCGGCACCGCCCATCGGTACACTGACTATCGGTGGGCGTCCGTGGTTTCCGGACGAGCCGTCGTGACGTCAGCGTGCCCGTTGAATGAGTTCAACGCCGCCTGACCAGGAATCGAGCGATCAGGAGCTTCGCGTGAGCGACGACCAGCAGCACACAGTGACGTCCCTCACCGTGCGTCCCCGGCGACTGCGCCGAATCTCGATCGTAGCCGCGCCGATTATCCTCGTCGCCTACATCTGGTGGGGTTGGACACTGAGCGGCACGACCAGCAACGGCGGCGCGCTCACCGAAGAAGACCAGTGGGCCCTCATGGGCCTCGGCCCGATCGTCGCCGCCCTGGCCCTGCTCCCGCTGCGACTACGGGTCGACGCCGACCCCCATGGCGTGCGGGTACGCGGCTTTCACCGTGACCTGACCGTGCCGTGGACGATGGTGTCGGCCGTCCGGTTCAACCGCACCGCCCTGTGGGGATCACTGGTGCTGACGAACTCCGAACCCGTGCAACTGCTCGCCATCCAAATCTTCGACGGACCGCGCGCCGTCGCGGCGATCCGGCAGTTGCGCGCAATTCACGCCGCCGCCCAGGCCGATACTTCCGTCAATGATCGCACCACCGCGACAGCCGCAACTAGCGAATAGCACAAACGACCACACCGCCCGTCGGCAGTCCGTCAACGCCAGGCCCCCCACACCTCAGGTCGGCGCGGGATAACAGCGACCGCCAACCCTTCCCAGCGGTCGGTAACGTCGCAACTACAAAGCCGTTGCGCGGGCACTGTTCGAGCCGATTGAGGGCCACGACGTGACCGCTGTAGTCGCAACTACAAAGCCGCTGCGCCGGCATCTCGACTCTCCACAAGCGGTTAGCACCTCACCGGACCGATACACACCACGATCGGTCGCGCCAGGTGTGTCCGCGCGCCTATCCCATGCGCGACCCCGGATCGACCGACGCGGCGGCGAGCATCAGGACGGTCGCATTGCGGTCCTGATCGTATGTCTGACCACACCCCGTACAGACCACCATCAACGACGCCGCGTACCGCCCGTCGCGATCACCGACACGACCGCACACCGCGTGGGTCCGGGACAGGCCCGCGGCCGCCACCACCCGGACCGGAACACCACGCCGCCCGGCGGCCTCCGTTACCGCCTGCCGCAACCGGCCCGGGGCCATCAGCGTCGCCCTCGCCCGTGCGGCATGGGCGGCATGACCAGGCAGCACGGGGTCGTCCTCGGTGGCATCGTCGCGTTGCCTCAACACCGCGAGATTGGCATCGTCGACCACGACGAGCCCCGCCAGGCCCGCCAACCACGACCCGACGCGACGCCACGCGTCGTCACGAGCGTTCGTCACCTGGGCCCGCTCGTGGGCCTCCCACTCCCATAACTGGCGGTCCGCGCGCCGCCACGCCTCCAGCGCTTTCACCACGACCCCGGCGCCGGGCGGTGGATCTTCGCGCCACCGCAACGCCAACGCGGCCAGCCGCCCCGGCGACCGCCATGCCCGTACCCGGGCACCGGTCAGCAGCCGCTCCGGATCCTCCGGGCGAGGATCGGGCTGCGGATGCTCGTCCAGCCACCGGGCCACCTCGTCCCGCGCGGGCGCGAACCCCACGTCCCGCGCCGACCTGGTCGCCTCCGGCCGCTCGACGATCCCCACCCACCGGCCCGGGCCCGACATCGCGGGACGGACCACGATCTCTCCCCAACTCCCGGCGTCGTCAGCGGTGACGACGTCAGCGAGGTGACCCGGAACGGGCAGTGGGTCGCTGCTGGCCCACGTGGCGACCCGCACCGCGCCGTGGGGACGGGACCTCCAGCCGACGTGGACGGCGACCCGAGGCCCTTCGGCCACCGGCGGCGGGTCCGGCAGCCGGACCGTCACCGCGACCTGCAGCGACCAGTTCCCCGCGGTTCGGCGGCGGGTCAGTTGGACCTCCACGACATCGGCGTCGTCGGGCAGCATCCGATGCACCTGCACCGGAACGGTGATCATTCGCCCACCGCCGATGCACAGCATCGCCTCACCGCGACCGGCACGCCGCTGCTCGGCCCGGCTCATCGCCGCCCACTCCACCGCCGGGACCCACGGTCGCAACTGGAACACCTTGCGCCAGCTACCCTCACCCGAGGCGAGCAAGGCGGGTGTACGAGGGGGCTGCCCGGAGCTGCGCTGCAACTGCACCCGGATCGTGCCCTCACCGGTCCACCGCCGGGACCGCAACTCGGCGGACTGTCCCTGCCTACGGCGGGCCTCGACAGCCTTCCCCGTGGCTCGATGATGGTCGACGACACCGTTGTAGGTGGCCCAGTAGAGGCCACGCTGCTGGACAAAGTCCGCATAGGTCGCCTTGACCGCGGCGTTGTGGTCCGCTCGTAGTCGTTCGACGTCCGCCTTCAGCAGTGGGTACGCATGGTGGATCGCATCCCGACGGGCGACCCGCGCCGCTCTCGCCTGAACGCGGGCAGCCGCCAAGGCGGCTGCGGTGTCGGGGCGAGTGGCGGCCGAACGGTCCGCTACGTGCTCCTCGGCCACCTGTCGCAGGAGCTGCTTGACGCATGCGGTCGTCTCGTCGATACGGCCCTCCAATGCGGCGACGGTGAGGTTCTCCGACCACAGTGTCCGCATGGCCTGCTCGTGCTGGCGGCTGAGTTCCACGAGCGTGTGGCGCAGTTGGTAGGCGAGGTGGAGCTGTTCGACCGCCTCCCCGGGCAGCTCGAACCGCGCGGGTGTCCCGTATCGGTAGACGGTGGCGATGATCGTGGCCACTCCTTCCCGATCTCGAAACGTGCGGTTGTTCCCGGCCGTAGGGCCCATGCCTGGCATCGACGTGGGAGGTCTCACGCCGATGCCACCCGCTCACCCGGAAGGGTCGCCCGGCCCCGATCGGCGAGCTTCTGGAACCGGTGAGCGATCGAAGCACCAGGCTAGGGGACCCGTGACTCCGAAGCAAGATAGGAGATAGCTCCCTCGGATGGATCTCGCCCTGCCTCTTGTGGGCCTCGGGGGGCGTCGCGGACCGAGACTGGGCGTACTGCCCCACGCGGAGGTCGTGGGTGAGCCCGCGCTCGGTGCCGAGACGACGCGGGAGCGGGTACGGCGCTCATTGGTTCTGGGTCAGCCCGAGCACGTTGCCCTCGGCATCATCGCCTCGACCCTGCCACTACTGAAGCGAATCACCGGCCCTGGAACCGCCCGTAACGAGTAGGGGAGGGAGAGGTCCCTCGCGACCACCGATCCCGGCCACGTTTTCCCGCGGCTGGGACCATCTCACCCCCGGCCGTACGGCCGTTCCGGTCCGCTGCCGCGGCGCGGCGTCGACGATCACCTCGACCGCCTGCCGTGCCTGCCCGGCGGTGTCATTCGTGCCGGCGATGGCGGCTGTCGTCTGGGCAACCTCGGTCAGGATCGCCAACCGCGCTGCCAGCGATGCGGGACCACCAGCCTCGTGCGAGAAGTCAGCTGGCCGCGTCCGGATGTCCCGGCATGCTGGAACCGCCACTGCTGCTGCCGGAGGAGCCGCCGGCCACGCCCGCGCCGTCGTCCTCGGTGACGATGTCCGGCTGCTCGTCGGTGTCGTCCGGCGCCGGCACGTCGGTGTCCGCCATCACCTGGGGCAGGGCGACCTGGTCGGCATCGCTCTCGGCGGGTGCGGGCTGCTCACCGTTGCGTGCCTGGTATGCCACGATCGCCTCCCGCGTTCACCGATGTCCGTCCGGGCCGCCTACCCCGGACCGCAAGGGCGAAACATCCGGGCGTACGGGGATGGCTTGCGGCTCGCGCACCTGACCTCGGGACGGACCTCGGAGCCATTTCTGCCCTGTCCTTTGCCCGGGTGCGTCGGTGAGGGCGTCTTCGCGGAGGTAGACGTTGCGGGGTGCTGCATCTGGTAGGCGAGCGCGTACTCCTGGGCGAAACAGCAGCGGTAGTAGGCGGCGCCGTGGTCGTACTGACCTCGCATCCGTCGGTCGTACGCGGCGCAGTAGATCTTGCCGCGCCGGGTCAGCGCCGGACCACTCCCACGGGCGCGGGGAGCACCGCCGGCCACCGGCGCCCGTCCGTGACCATGCGGACAGCCGGAAATGCGTTTCTCCGATTGCGGGCGCTTCGTAGGATCTCCGGTGATCAAGGAGGATGACGCAGTGGGCGATTTCCAGCAGTTCGTGACAGATGTGACCACACGTCTGTCCGCGATGTCCAAGGGCGAGTTGTACGTCGTCGGCGACGGTCTCGACCGGGACTCACTCTGGCTCACCTTCCTCGATTCCTTCCCCGCCGGCACCAATCTCCGGTTCCGCGAGCGGTCCGAGTACGACTGCTCGACCTGTCGTGGGTTCATCAAGAACTTCGGTAACGTCGTCGAGATCCACGACGGACAGGTTCGCTCCGTCTGGTCCGGGGTGTCTGCATCCGACCCGGTCTTCTCCGTCGTCGCCGCCGCAATGGACGAATTCGTCGGCACGCTGCCGTTGTCCACCATCTTCCGGTCCACCGAGGAGCAGTACGGGACAAGGACGACTCGGACGCTTCGCGACGGCCAGGTCGAGGTGTGGCACCACCTGCACGGCCGGGTGGAGAAGCGGCATCGCATCAAGGACGTCGGCGCGGCACGGGGCGCCTTCGGCGCCGCGGTGCAGGTGTTCCAGCGTGGCCTGGCCGAACTGACCCAGCACGCCCTGGACACCGTCGTCGACCTCATCGACGACAACGCCCTCTACCGCGGCACGGAGCATCGTCGGGCGGTGACCGAGTTCCGGTCACTGCAGAACCGGTGGACAAAGGCGACCGACGGACAGGCCTTCATTTTCGCCCACGCCATGAACCCGGCGGCCCGCTTCCGCAACACGGTGATCGGCACCCTCGTCCAGGATCTCTCCGCGGGCGTCGACCTGGAGCAGGCGGTCCGGTCGTTCGAAATGAAGGTGGCACCGCAGAATTACCAGCGTCCCACGGCGTTGATCACCCCGGCCATGGTCAAGGCGGCCATGAAGACCATCGACGAGTTGGGCATCGAGGAGTCGTTGCAGCGACGGTTCGCCCGGCTGTCCGATGTGTCGGTCACCAACGTGCTGTGGGTCGACAACGACACACAGTCGCGGATGAAGGACGGCATCGAAGGGCTGCTCATGCAGGCGGCCACCATAAGGCCGGGAGGTGCGCGCCTTCGTGACGCGAAGCCGGAGGAGATTCCCGTGGTCACCTTCATGAAAGACATCCTGCCCGGCGCCGCGACCATCGACCTGTGGGTGGCCAACGGCCACGAACCGCACTTCGTCAGTCTCACCGCCGGCCGGCACCCGGCCGCCCCGCGGCTGTTCACCTGGGACAACGATTTCGGCTGGTCCTACAACGGCAACGTCACCGACTCGATCAAGGAAAAGGTCAAGCGGGCCGGCGGCAACGTCAACGGCAAGCTGCGGGTGAGCCTGTCCTGGTTCAACCACGACGACCTCGACCTGCACGTGTTCGAACCCAACGGCGACCACATCTGGTACAAGGACAAGCGCAACAAACTGGACGTCGACATGAACGCGGGCGGGACGTTCTCGCGCGAGCCGGTGGAGAACGTCACCTGGACCGACAACGTCCCCGACGGCGAGTACCGGATCGAGGTGAACCAGTTCCACAAGCGGGAAAGCGCCGAGGTCGGCTTCGTGATCGAGACCGAGAGCAACGGGAAAATCGAGCATTACAGCCACGAGCGGGCGGTCGGCCACAAGGAGACCGTCGACGTGGGCCGGATGACGGTCGCCGACGAGGTGATCACCGCTTTCCGGCCGGGTAAGGACATGCAGCCGGGCAGCGCAGGCAAGGACCTCTGGGGAATCACCACCGAAGCGTTCGTGCCGGTGTCCACCATCATGTACTCGCCGAACTACTTCGACGACAGCGAGGTCGGCAACCGCCACTACTTCTTCATCCTGAAAGGGTGCGTGAACGACCAGCCGACCCGGGGGATCTACAACGAGTTCCTCCGCGGCGACCTGCAACCGCACCGCAAGGTGTTCGAGGTTCTCGGCGATCGCACCAAGTGCGAGCCGTCCCCGGATCAGCTGTCTGGCCTCGGCTTCAGCTCCACGGTTCGCAGCTCTGTGGTCGCCAAGGTGACCATGACCGGCGGCCGGCGCCACCTCATCAGTATCCAGTTTTGATTTCCTACCCAGAAATCGGAGAGAGGCCATCGTGACCATTTTTGAAAAGGCCACGCGGGAGAAATACCGCTACCCGTCGGCCAAGGGACTGCTGACCACGGAACAGCTGTGGGAGCTTCCGCTGACCGCCAAGTCCGGCTTCAGCCTCGATGACGTGGCCAAGGCGGTCAACGCCGAACTCAAGGCCATCGACACCGAGTCGTTCGTGGCCACCGAAACCAATCCGGCCAAGGCGACCTTGGAGACCAAGTTGGAGGTCGTCAAGCACGTCATTGCCATCCGCCTCTCGGAGGACCAGGCGGCGAAGGCAGCGGCTGCCAAGAAACTGGAGAAGGAAAAGCTGCTGGCAGTCCTGGGCCGCAAACAGGACGCGGTCCTGGAAAACCTGACCGAGGCGGAGCTGCTGGCCCGAATCAACAACCTGTAGCCCGCCTACGATCAGCGTCTGCGGGCAGGCCGCACATCGCCGCGGCTGACGACGGCGGCGGCGTTGCTACTTCACGTCGTGTCGCGGCGGGGTAGGCGGTACATCCGGGGGTTCATTTCGGCGCGGCCGCGGAGGGGCAGGAGGCGGGTCACGAACCCGTCGATGGGCTTGGCATCGGGGGTGAGGTCGTAGCGCAGTCCCGGCCGTCGTGTCTCGACGAGGCGCAGCAGCTTCGCGGCGACCTGTTCGGGCGTACCGAGCAGCGGCATCGAGGCTGACCGTTCGCCGAGGGTGGCGAGACGTTCGAAGTAGGGCCGGTAGCGGTCCTGGCCTTCGGGCGGCATGGTGGTCAGGCTGGCGGTGCCGTCGTCGGTGGTCTTGGCCAGCAGTGGCGTCTTCGTGGTACCGGGCACGGCAAGCACGGCGTGGATGTCGAGCAGCGCGAGGTCGTAGTACATCGACTCGGTCAGGCCGATGAGCGCGTACTTGGAGGCGTTGTAGAAGGAGATGAACGATGCGCCCATCATCTCGGCCCAGGAGGCGACGTTACTACCGTGAAAGGCCGGGATGCCGCGGTGGCAACCCGATCTGCGGCAGCGTGCGCGCAAGTGACATGGCCAGCGCGCACGGGCCCGGCACGGTGTCCCGGGCTTCCCGTCTGGCGGGTCACAGATGCTTGTCGAGGAATGACCGGATGAGCGGCACGACGTCGTCCAGCGCGCTCTCGAAGAGGAAGTGGCCGCCGTCGAGGATGTGGACCTCAGCGTCGGGCAGGTCGGTGGCGAAGGCGAGTGCGCCGGCCGGTCCGAAGATCGGATCGCCCCTTCCCCAGACCGCGAGCAGTGGCACCTGCTGCTGGCGGAAGTACGCGTGCACATGGGGGTGCAACGGCGGGTTGGTGGCGTAGTCCAGCAACAGCGCGAGCTGTACCAGGTCGTTGCCGGACCGCGACAGCAGGTCGTGGTCATGCATCCACGTGTTGGGGTCTACCAGGGTTTCGTCGCCCACGCCCGTGAGGTACTGCCAGCGGGTCAGTTCCAGTGTGAGCGTCTCCCGTACGCCGGCCTCGGTCTGGGGGTTCTGTTCTAGCCAGTAGTCGCGCAGGATTGTGAAGAACTCCGGCTGAAGGCCATCGTCGTACGCGTTGCCGTTCTGGCTGATGATCGCACTCACCGCGCCCGGGGTCCGCAGGGCGAGCCGCCACCCCACCGGCGCGCCGTGTCCCTGGACGAGCAGCCCGTACCGCTCGATTCGGAGCTGCGCGAGCAGGTTTTCCGTCAGGTCGGTGAGTGCGTCGAAGGTGTACCTGAACTGGGCGGCTGGCGGCGCGTCGGAGAGTCCGAATCCGAGGTGATCGGGCGCGACGAGGTGCCAGCGGTCCGCCAACCGCGGAATGAGGTGGCGAAACATCAGGGAACTGGTCGGGAACCCATGCAGCAGCACCAGCGTTGGCCGGCCTTTCGGACCGGCTTCGCGGTAGAAGATCCGTTGGCCGTTGACGACGGCGTACCGGTGGTGGATCGTGAGGATGGTCTGCGCCGCCTTCGCTCGGAGTGTCGGAGGGTCCCGTGTGCTCTCCGAGCGTATTCAGCCACAGTTGAAGAATTGTGGAATGGCGCCGGGCTGATGCGTGCGTCCCGTCAGCTCTTGAGGATGGCGGCCTCGACCTGTGCGAGCAGCCATTGCGTCGCGCGGTCGACGCCCCATCCGAACGTCTCGACGGCGAGGACGAACTGCGGGTTGCGGAAGTAGAAGTAGATGATCTTTGCCGCATCGGCCGTCGAGAGTCCGTCGGCCAGCTCGCCGATGCTGTCGATACCCTCGACGATCATCTCAAGCGCCTCCACGTGGCGTTGATCGGCGATGGCCAGGAACTCCTGGGCGACCGGCGAACTGGCCGCCGCGCGTTCGACGATGCGCATGATGTCGCCGGCCTCCGCGGCATGCTCGGCGTAGCCGTCGGCGAGGACCTTGAGCTTGGTCGGACCGGTGGGAGCGGCCGCCGAGTCGGTGATGATCCGTCCTACCGTCGGGCTCGTGGTCCAAATGTCCATCAAAGTCCGGAGAAGACCCTCTTTGCCACCGCACTGGGCGTAGACGGTGGCCGGCGAGACCCGCGCCTCGCGCGCGATGCTCTCGACCTTGGTCTGCTCGTACCCGTGCGCGGCGAACAGCCTTCGCGCCGCCCCGACGACCTCCTGCCGGGTCATCTCGACGTACTGGTCGCGACGGCTCGGTGGTGGCGCTTGCTCGGACAACGTCCTACTTCCAATCCGTTTCGACCTGACGTCATGGTCCCGACAGCGACGGTACGCGTGGCTGTCCAGTTCAAATCGCGTGTGGCTAGAGTTGCACTCCATCGGCTAGAGTCCAACTTTGTCACATGCTAGCGCGCCGACCCCGGCGCACATGGCGTGACACGACCTGGGCCGGCGACTCGAGAGGTGGGACATGACAGCGGTGCTCGTCCCAGACAGCGTCGGGCTCGCGCCATCGACCATCGACGAAGCGTTGCGGCTGCAGGTCCTCGGCCCGTTGCGGGTGTGGCGCGGCGAGACCGAGCTCAACGTCCGGCCGCGCCAGCAGGCGTACCTGCTCGCGCTACTGCTTGCTCGCGAGGGCCGGCCGACCAGCGCCGGTGAGCTGATCGACTTGATGTGGGGTGAGGAGGCCCCCGCGAGCGCACTGAACGTGATCCACAAATACCTCGGCTCGCTGCGACGCCTGCTGGAACCTGCCCTACCGCTGCGGGGAACTGGCGCCTACCTGCTGAAGCGGAGCAGCGGTTACGTGTGCGCGGCCGGATCGGACGTCCTCGACCTGGCGAGGTTCCGGCAGGTCTCCAGCACCGCTCGAGCAGCGCTCGCGGCGGGACACGATGGCGCGGCGCTCGATTACTACGTCGATGCGCTCGATCTCTGGAGCGGTCCCGCTGGCGACGGGTGGACCCACAGCTCCGCCGCCGCACCAATCTTCGCCGGGCTCAACGACGAGTACTTCCGGGCCTGTGTCGAGGCAACCGGAGCCGCACTGTCGCTGGGCCAGTCCTACCGGGTGCTGCCCGCCCTGCGTCTCGCGGCCGCGATGGCCCCCCTGCACGAACCGGTACAGGCTAGCTTCGTGGCCTCGCTCGGCGACGCGGGTGAGCAGGCGGCGGCCCTGACGGTGTTCGACGCGGTGCGGCGACGGCTCGCCGAGGATCTCGGAATCGACCCAGGGGCAGCCCTGAAGGAGGCCCACCAGCGGGTCCTCACCCAGACCCGGGTGACCCGGGTGCCCGTTGCCACGTCGCCCATCCCCGCGTCGCCCATCCCCGCGTCGCCCGTTTCCGCGTCGCCCGTCCCCGTGCCCCTCCCCGTTCCGACACCGTCAGGTACGCCGACCTCGACGACGCCCCCGTCCGACGTGGTGAACCGACTGGTCGGCCGGTCGGACGAGCTCGCCATGCTGCGCCGCGCTGTCGAGCCCGCGTTCCTGAACGGAACCGCGGTCGTCCTGCTCGAAGGCGAACCGGGAGTTGGGAAAAGCCGGCTCATGGAGGAGATCGCCGGCCATGCTGAGGGCCGAGGCGCTCTCGTGGTGTGGGGTCACTGCCTCGAGGGCGAGGGAACACCGACGATGTGGCCGTGGGTGGAGACCGTCACGAGCCTGCTCCACAACATGCCGCCGGTCCGCCGCGAGGCGTGGCTCGCCCGCGACCTAGGCCACCTTGTCGGCTCGCATGGGGACCTCGGAGCGGCGCCCCCGATCCCTGACGGCAACGCCCGGTTCCGGCTGCTCGAGCAGCTGCTTGACGTGATTGCCGAGTCGGTGAGCCAGCGGCCGGTGGTCATGATGCTCGACGATCTCCACTGGGCCGACACGAGTTCGCTGCAACTGCTGGACCATGTCGTCGCCCGGCTTCCCACCGGTAGCGCCGTCGTCGGTGCGCTGCGCAACCGCGGCCCTTCGCCCAACTTGGAACTGGTCCGGACGCTCGCGGCGGCCAGCCGTGTCGCGGGTCACCGACGGATCCTCGTCGGTCCCCTCAGCCCAGATGAGGTAGCCGAACTCGTGCACCTCGAGACGGGCGTCCTCCCCGCGGCCGAGGTGGCCAGGCTGGTGCACACCCGCACGGCGGGCAACCCGTTCTTCGTCCGCGAATTGGGGCGGTTGCTGGCCTCGGACGGCGACGGGACGAGGGAGACGGTGCTGGGCAACGGTGTCCCACTGACCGTCCGCGACGTCGTCCGCGACCGTCTGGCCGTGCTCGACCGCGACGCACAGGAACTGCTGGAGGTCGCGGCGCTGATCGGCCGGAGTGTCGAACTCGCCCTGCTGGCTCGGACGATGTCCATGGACGTGACCGCCTGTCTCGAACGCCTCGAGCCTTTCAACGGCCTCGGTCTGGTCAGCCCGACGCCTGGAGACCCCTTCGCATACCGCTTCACCCACGACCTGGTGCGCCAAGCTGTGTCGGAGGCGATCCCGCCCAGCCGCGCTGCGGCCCTGCACGGGCGCATAGCCGACGCCATTGAAGCGGTGGGCGTGAGCGATGAGTCCGGCGCCGAGAGGGTCGCTCACCATCTTTGGGCCGCGGGCCCAGTGGCCGACCCGGCCCGGACGGTCGCCGCACTCGTGCGCGCCGGCGCCCGGGCGAAGTCGAAAACGGCGTTGGCTGCGGCCGAGCGCCAGCTCGGGTCGGCGGTCCAACTGGCGCGCCGGTCGCGTCTGCTGGATATGGAACTCGCGGCCCTCTCTCAACTGATCGCCGTCGTCGGCATGCGCTCGATGTACGGCACGGCGTCGGTTAGCCTGCTGGAGCGGGCCGAGCGGGTCGCGCTGAGCCTCGGTCGCGAGCGCGAAGCGGCCGGGTTCCTCTTCTCTCGCTGGACCGCGCACGGTCAAGCCCTCGAACTGGACCGCAGCACTCCACTCGCGCGTCGCCTCCAGGAACTGGGTAAGACCTCCGAGGACCCGGTCGTCCGCTCGTACGGCAAGGCCGCGGCAGGCATCCACGCGTGGTGCCTCGGGAACATCGGTGAGTCGGTCCAGCGGCTGAACGCGATGACCTCGGACGTCCCCCTTGACCACGGCGATCAGGAGCACGATCCCGTGCGTGATGGCGTGCAGCTCATGGCCGCTGGGATGTTCGCCGAGATCACGGGCTACCACGGAGACACGGCCAAGGCCCGAGCGCTGCTCGGCACCCTTACGATGTCGGCCGGCGAGGATCCCTACGCGGTCACCGTCGCGACCTCCTTCGAGGCCCGGACCGCCTCGGTCATCGGCGACGCGGACTGGGCGATGCGGGCGGCGGAACGGGGGATCGCCGTCGACCCGCACTTCTCGTTCGTCTCCCTCGGCACCTACCTTCGCCTTGCCCGGTGCTGGGCACTGGCGATGACCGGCCACGATCCCACGGCCGCCGCGGACGAGGCCGAGCAGCTCATTCGTGCCAATCTCTCGACCCCGGCCCGCACGTGCGTCTCGACCTGGTACGCGCTGTTGGGCGAAATGCGTATCGCCGCGGGGTCGCTGGACTTGGCCGAGGCGGCGCTCGCTCGCGCGGAGGACAGCCTGGTGCGCTACGGCCAACGTTCCTCGGAGGCGCTGCTCATACTGCTCCGCGGGCACCTGGCGCATGCCGCCGGTGACGACCGGGCCGCCGTACGCCAGGCCGAGCGGGCGCGCACCGTAGCGCTCGGACAGGAGGCACATCTGTTCGTGCAACGTGCCGACCGGTTCCTCGCCGAACTGGGATAGCGACATCCCGGTGACCTCGGCGCCGGCCCAGCGTCATCAGCAGCGCGAACTCAGCCGTGCGCTCCTGCACCGTGTCGTTGACACGGTGCAGGAGTTCGTCCCGGTCGCGGGGCGCGCTAACCTCGATGTTCGTTTGCTCCGACAGGTACGGGCGCGTTCACGGCATGCGCCTGCGCCCAGTTCAAGGCGTAGTCGGCGATCTCCTCCCAGCCGGTCTGGCTCACGAGTCGGTGTGTGCGGCGGGGATACTCCTTGTACTCGACGATCGTGGGGCTGTTCGTGGAGTGGTACTTGGCCACGACCGCGCGACCGATCGCAGGGGGTGTGACGTTGTCCTTCTCCCCGGTGATGACAAGAAGCGGGGCGCGATCGACTCGCGCGTAGTCGACGCGGGTGACGCCGTGCTTCTCGTCGCGGGCTGAAGACACTCCCTCGAACATCACGCGGTTGTACGAGTTCACGGCGTACTGGTCCCAGAGTCGGTCGGACTCGGCACGGGGGAGATCGTTGCCGAAGGTGAAGTGGAAGTGGCGTTTCGACAACGACGTCGCGCCATTCTTGCGGAACGGGTTGGCGAGGATCGGCAGGGCGGTCCTGAGGGTGCTCAACGGCGTCTTCGTGATGCCCGCGGTGGCGGCCGGACCGACTGCGACGTAGGCAACGCCAAGACCCCGGTCCGCGAGCAGTTCCGCGATCAGGCCACCGAAGGAATGGCCCATGATGATGGGCCTGCGGGGCAAGGCCTGGATGATCCGCTGGTAGTTGTCGGTGATCTGTTTGATGCCGATTCCTTTGATCGGCCCGGGGTTGCTACGAACGTCCTCGACCGTACGGTTGTCGATGCCTGGCCAGCCGGGGACGATGACGTCGTGGCCGGAGGATCTGAAGCGCTCCGCCCATGTGTCCCAGCTCCTGGGGGTCATCCAGAGACCGTGGATGAGGACGATCGGTGCCTTCTCGTCGTGCTGCATGATTCCTTCTCCTTCATGAAATGGCTGGTGTATTTGTTCGGTCCGCCGAGGCGAAGCGTGGATCTCCCGAAGGAGGTCGACGACATAGGCGTCTGGACGCCGGCATTCCGCGACCCTCGGTGCTCAGCCGGATACGGCGGCGAGGGCCTCGCGGATCACATCGACAACCTCCTCCGGACGGGAGTGCATCACGAGGTGGGAGGAGTCGAGTTCGGTGACCTTCATCTGGGCGCGGTCGTAGCCGAACCGCTCGACGTCGGGGTTGATGGCCCGGTCGGCGGCGGCGACGATTCCCCATGCGGGCTTGGTCTTCCAGGCGGCGACAGTGGCCGGCTCGGCGAAGGCGGCTCCGGCGAGCGGTCGCTGGGAGACGGCGAGGACGCGGGTAAGGGCGGGTTCCACGTCGGCGGCGAAGATCTCCGGGAACTGGGCGATGTCCACCGAGACGTCGGTGCCGGGCTCGGTGGATCCGCTGACCGGGAACTGCGTGTAGACAAGCGCCCCAGCGAGTGGTGGGGCAGCGAAGCGTCCCTGGAGCTCGCCGAGGCTTTCACCCTCGTCCAGGGCGTAGCCGGCGAGGTAGACCAGGCCGACGACGTTCTCCTCGGCGCCGGCGACGGTGATCACCGCGCCTCCGTAGGAGTGCCCGACGAGGAGGACGGGGCCGTCGATCTGGCGCACGACGGAGGCGACATAGGCCGCATCCCCGGCCAGGCTGCGATTGGGTACGGCCGGGGCCACCACCCTGGTGTCGTCGGCGAGCAGCGCGGGGATGACCCGGGCGTAGCTGGAAGCGTCGGCGAAAGCTCCGTGGACCAGGACCACGGTCGGCTTCTCTGACATGGTTTCTCCTTCGATACGGCCCCAAGGTCGCGGCGACCCCGGGGACGGGCATTCAGTCCGCTGGGTGAGCAGTTGACCTCAACGTAGGCAGACGCAGTGAAAACCTTGTTGAGGAATGGTTGAACGCGGCGGCGTCGCGACGCAGACTTCGCCGACGCCCCATCCACAAGCACGTCACTGTTCCTCACCTGCCCCCGGATAACTTCGCCCAGAAGCATTCGCGGAGCGTGAGGAGCTCGAGATGACAACCATGAAGACCGCGGTGATCGGACAGTTGCGGTTCGAGGCTGTCGTGACCTACCGAATGTCCGGGCTGACGCCATGAGCCGCAGCTACGCTCCGATCGCATTCACGGGGCCTGTGCTGGACGCCCAGGTCCAGTACGGGAGCCGTGCCGCCATCGACCGCATAGACGCCGGAGGGTTCTACTCGGTCCCGGATCCGCTGGGCATCGTCGAACGCGAATTCGTTGCCCAGCAAGACGGTTTCTACCTGGCCACCGTCTCTGAGAGCGGTTGGCCCTACGTCCAGTTTCGTGGCGGCCCACCCGGTTTCGTGACCTGCCCCGACGAGCACACCCTGGCTTGGGCCGACTTTCGAGGCAACCGTCAATACATCAGCACCGGCAACCTAGCCCACGATTCGCGCGTGGCGATGATCTTCATGGACTACGCCCACCAACGCCGCCTGAAGGTCTTCGGAGTCGCGAGAATCAGCGACGTCCATGACCAAGGACCGTACTCGAGTCCGCTGGCGCCGCCCGGGTACCGGGCGATCGTCGAACGCGAGGTCCGCGTCCAGGTGAGGGCCTTCGACTGGAACTGCCCTCAGCACATCACCCCCCGATATACGGCTGACGAAATAGCGTCCACATTAGAACCCCTGGAACGCCGGGTACGCGAACTCGAAACCGAGAACCATCTACTTCGAGCGCAGGTCGCACCGAGTCCCTAGACACGTTCATCCCATCGACTCCCCGTAGAGGACGCAACATGAGCGACGAAACCATCCTGGACAGAATTACCGCACTGGTCGAACGTGAGCGGCAGCTGCGTGGTCACCGAGCACACCGGTCCGTGGACGATCAGACCGACCCCGACGACGTACACGCTGTCGAAGTCGAACTCGACCAGTGCTGGGACCTTCTCCGACAGCGGCGCGCCAAGCGGGAGTACGGAGCAAACCCCGAGGACGCCACTTCACGGTCCGCGTCAGTCGTCGAAAGCTACTGGCAGTAAGCCATCCGCCTGGTGGTTGGCAGCGACCGCTGCTGGTTTTCCGGAGACCGTGCGAGAGCCCGAGGAGGTGGCACCCGTGAACGTCTCGACATGGGTGCTCCCTCTGGGTCATGGTCGGGCGATAGTCGTCCGGGAGCGCCGTTCGCACGCACTCCCGAAGGCACGGCCATGCGATTCACCTCTGAACAGTGCGCCGGACCAGTGCGGTGTGCAGCAGCGGGCCGATCATCCGGGCGACGTGGAGTGCGCCGAGGAGCTAGGCCTTCCCGGCGAGGAACGCACCGATGTCGGCGGTGATCCGGTCCGGGTACTCGCCGTTGATCGCGTGCGACGCGTCCGGATAGACGATCACCGCAGCGCCAATGGGAGCGCGCCTGGCCACCTCGGCTGCTTTGTCGGTGTCGTGCATTCGCGACTCACCGGCCAAGATCGCTAGCGTGGGGATCCGCACACCGGCGAGTTGCTTCTCGGTCAGGCGCGTCGGCCCGCTCTTCTTGTTGACGTAGGTCTGCATGCCAGCCTCGATCATCGCGGCGACCGGAACCTCCTCAACTGGCGCGTCGTTGGCCGTCCAGCTCGCAAAGTCGTCGCGGAACGACTTCGGTAACAACCGCACGCTCGCCGGAATCGACCGGACGATCGCGCCGAGCGACAGGTTGGCGTACACGAGAACCGGTTCGATGAGGACCACGCTGGCCAGCTTGTCGGGACGGTGGACGACCAGGTTCATCGCGGTCCACCCGCCGATCGACAGCCCGACCAGGTGCACCTGCGGTTCCGGTAGTGCGAGCAGCATGTCGTGCAGCCACTGTGCGTGGTCGCGTGGGGTGCTGATCGGGCGCTGTTGCACACTCATGCCCGGCTCGCCGAGCAGGTCGACGGCGTACACGCTGCGTAAGCGCAGCAGTGACGGCAGGTTGTCGGCCCACACCGGCGACGCTGACATGGCACCGGGGAGCAGTAGCAGCGGTGCGGCGTCGGGGTTCGCGCCCGCGAAGTGGTACAGCCGTACCACGCCGTACCCGGTGCGGACGTCCAGCGTCCGGTCGGGCACCGGCAGGTCGTCCACCGCGCGCTCGTAGGCGCGGAGAAACCGGTCCTGCGCGTCGGCCGAGGTGAAGTAGCCGACCGGTGCCGGCGTGCGTACCGCCCACCATCCCGCAAGCACGGCCACGAGGATCACCACAGTCCCGGCTCGGAGCAGGTGCCGGCGACGGATCCGGCCCAGGAACTGACGCATTGTCATCGCCCCCATCGATTTTCAACCGATCGGTCAGTTTACTGACCGATCGGTTTGAAATCCAGTCGAACGGTCGGCGGGCAGGCTGGACCAGCCAAGTGGCCCGGTAAGGTGGGTGCGTCATGCCGTCACGACCCACATCGGGCCAGCGCCCGCCCACGTTCATCGAGCAGGCGCGCCGGACGCAGCTCATCGACGCGACCATCGGCCTGGTGGCGCGGCACGGCTACGCGGGAACCTCCCTCGCCCGCATCGCCGAGGCGGCCCAGATCTCGAAGGCCACCGTGCTCTACCACTTCCCGTCCAAGGACGCGGTGGTACGGGCCGCCTACGAATCGGTGATCGAGGGCCTCACCGCGCAGGTTGGCACAGCGGTCGGGACACATACGGGTGCCGCCGCTCTCTATGCGTACATCCGCTCCCTCGTGGGCCACCTGCACGAGCGGCCGGAACGGGCCCGCGTGATCGCCGAGGCGATCCTGGGCGACGACGAGGTCACCGACCGGCCGGGCTCAGCAGCCCGGTGGCGAGCCGTCGCCGACCTCGTCGAGGCAGCCCGGATCGTCGGTGACTACCGGGCCGACGTCGACCCGCGCATTACCGCCATCATGATCAATGGCGCGATCGACGCGATCGTCGCCGAACGAATGGCCGATCCCGCCTTCGACACACCGGGCGCGGCGGAGCAGTTGGTGACGATGCTGAGCCGGTCGCTGGGAACCACCTAACAGCACACTTGGGCATACGGCCGCGACTGACGCTGGTCAGGGAGGCGCCACACTGCCGGCGCCTGCGCCGGACGCTCCGGTCCGGGTCATGCCGATGGGTCCGCCCCGGCGCTCGGCGGTCCTCGCCGGGCGGACTTGCGGCGGATCGCGGCGAGCAGTGGCGGGGAGTCCCACGCTGGTTCGCCGGTGAACCAGCGTTGCACAGCCGGCGACGGTGGACGACGTACGCCGCCCAGCGTGTAGACCGCGAGCGCGAGCAGCGTTCCGCCGACGGCCAGTCCGAGGCATACCCAGAGGGCGGTTTGGGCGCCGTCCGCGGGGCTGTCCCCGACGGTCATGGCGATGTACAGCAGGATGGGCGTGATCATGAAGGCGGCCACCGCCCGCAGTAGCTCGATGATCGCGAACACCCGCTGGAGAGCGGCGTTGCGCAGTGAGAAGCCGGCGATGAACAGTGCCGGGGTGACCGTGGCGCCGACGCCGATCCCGATCAGTCCCGTTCCGATCAGCGTGGCGATGGTGCCGGGTGGGATGCTGACGGCGATGAGCGCGATGCCCGCGATGAGCGAGAGCATCCCGGCCAGCGCGAAATAGTGCAGTGCTCGGGTCGTGAACAGGTTCGCGAACACGATCGCGGCGAGCACCGCGCCGCCGAACTCGGGCAGGAAGAGGAGTCCCAGGTCCAGGGGCGAGTGTCGGTCCCGGAGCACGACGCTGGTCAACGCGATCGCGGGCAGGGAGGACGCCGCCGCGGTCATGGCTACCGCTATCCCGGCCACCGGTAGCGTGCTCGTGAGCGGGCGCACGATCAGCAGCGGGCGCCTGGCGCGGTACTGCTGGACCAGGAGGACGAGGATCAGCGCCACGCCCACGATCAGTGGCGCCAGCGCGGTGGCGTCGAGGGATTGGTGGGGGAGGAACTGGGAGGCGCCGTAGAACGCGGCCACACAGCCTGCGGTGGCCAGCACGACGGCGATCGGGGAACGCGTGGCGGTGGGGTCGGCCGGTGGCACATCCTGGAAGGTGAGCAGCGACAGCAGCAGCGCCACGACGGCGATCCCCGTGACCACCCAGAACAGGGGCCGCCAGCCGTGGTAGTCGGCTTGGATGCCGGCTATCAGCGGGCCCAGCGCGACCGCCCCGAAGATCGACAGGTTGAGGATCGCGGCCGTCGGGAGGAGCTTCGTCGGCGGGAATCCGGTGACCAGCGGCGGTACGGCCGCGATCAACAAGAGACCGGTGCACAGTCCCTGGAGTATGTGCCCGACGATGAACTGCACCGGCTCGGTCGCCGACGCGGCCAGCACCGAGCCGATCACCAGGATCGAGGCGTAGATGATCAGCATCCGGCGCTGGGGCAGATGCTGGGCGAGCTGGACCGACAGTACGGTGCCCAGCGCGTACCCGGCGTTGGCAAGGCCCTCCGCCAGACCCGCCTCCCCGGGGCTCATGCCGAGCTCCTTGCTGATGATCGGCAAGAGTGGATCCAGGGTCGCCGAGAGCACCAGGTACGGGGCGAGCGCGGCGACGACCATCGCCGCCACCGCAGGGTAATGGCCGGCCAGTGGACCTTTTCTCATCATCTCGGCAGCCTCACCATTTTGCCAGTAGACCCGGAGCCCATTGGTTCGGCCGTAGGTCGTGGGCGCCGAACATGGTGGCTCACCGCCGGTCCACCGGGCAGGGCGCAGGATCACCCGGCATGGGGGAGGATGGCGGGCGCTGAACGGTCATTGATCCGTGCCGGCGGCGCCGGGCGCATTTCCACCCAAGCTACTTGGTCAAAGGGCCGTACGGGCCGGATTGCGACGGCACGAGCACGACCAGCGACATCCCGCCTTCATCGATTCCGACTTGTCGGTGCACCTCCCGGCCGAACAGATGGTTCCGGACCGCGGTCGTAGCCCGGACGCTCCGGAGGCCTTGCCGCCGGGCATAGTGAGATTCTCGCTGACGAGGCGGTGCGCCAGATCAAAACCCCGTTTTCGGCTGTGTTCCAGCCAAGGAATCATTTGATCGGTGGGAGAGATCGCCGCCGGGCTCGGCCCGGTGCAGACCGGAGGACTCGTCGACGAGTTCGGGGGCCCGCCGGCAGGGCACTGCCGCACGCACGTTCGATTAGCTTCAGCCACCTACTCGCCGCTGGACGGATGGTGTCGGCCGGTGCGGGTGTCGATGGCGATGGTGCGGTGCCTCGCGAGGCTGACGCCCCCATCGACCAGATCGTCGAGATACTCCTCGGCGGTCGCCACGGCGACGCCGCCGGTCACCGCCGCCACGCGCCAGCGGTAGGCCGCCCAGTAAATCCACCAGACCCTGCAGGTCGCTGTCGGGTGACAAGTCCGTACGCTCGGCCAAAATCCGTCGCAGTAGGTCCGACGCGTCGGCGCCCGGCATCGGGTCCAAGTGCAGCCGCCGTACGCCTTCCAAGCCGGCCAGTAGCCAGCGGCTGGTGACCAACGGCTGACTACGCTCGGGCCCCGGGATTCAGCGGCCGTACCGTCTGGCAGCCAAGCCGCCCAACCTGAGGGAACACAATTGGGCGGCTTGACGGACGTGTGCCCAGTGCGGCCCGGCGGCCTCGCCCGCGGAGGCTGACTAGTCGCGACAGGGCGTGCTCGGCGGGTCGAAGCGATGCCGAAGAGCTTGCGCTCTACGGGCCCCTAAGTGTCAGTCGATTTCGGGCAGGATCAGCGCGGTGAAGGCGATGAGGGTCAGGCCGAGCCAGCCGAGCGAGACCCGGGGGGCCCGGACGCCGATGGCTTCGAGCGCGAGGGCGATGGTGCCGAGGATGTAGAGGAATAGCGAGAGGGTCACGGCGGGCCTCCGGGCTCGGTGATGGACAGTGGTGAACCAGCGGACCACTACCCAATGCGGAGGTTCGGCAACCTTCAAGATCTCGGCCAGCCAGTCCTCGACCGCTGCGCTTCCGCTGGCGGATGCCGGACGAAGCCAGCGCCGTACGAGCATAACGGCGATCCTCAGTCGAGCCGAGAACTCCCAGCCCACGGCCTCTACGACGAGTTGTGGCAGGTACAGAGCTTTCGGGGGCCGGCAGCAGGTCGGTGACCCGTCCGGCTGCGCCAGGGGGCGGCTAGCGTGTGGGAGACGCGAAGGCGCGGCGGAAGGTGTCGACCGCGGCCACGGCGATACCCCAACCCGGTCACCTGACCCCAGCCCTCACCAACCACCTCGACCAGGACCTGGAGGATCCCGACCAACCGCGCGGGTCACCACCGCGCTCACACACCGACAGGAGCACCATGAAGATGATCAACTAGCTTGGCCGGCTCAATCAGCAGTTGGTGAAAGACGCTGCATCCACAACGAGCTGATGTACTGACTGTTCTTGACCGCGTACTCGCGGAACATGCCAACCTCGGTAAAGCCGAACTTTCGATGCAGCGCCACCGACGCATCGTTGGGCATGGCAATGCCCGCCAGGACGACATGAACCGGCTCGTCGGCCAAGCACTCGAACAGTGTCCGATACAGCAAGGAACCCACACCCTGGCCCCGGCAACTGACGTCCAGCGCGACGCTCACCTCGACCGTCTCCCGGAAGGCTTCGTGGTCTCGGTAGCGCTGGCTACAGGCGTAGCCCAGCACGAGGCTGCCGCGTCGCGCAACGACCAGCCGATACGGCCCGGTCGAGGCGAACTGCTCAAACCATCCGCGCCGTTCCTCCACGTCAGTCGGCCGAGTAGCGAACGTAGCGTGTGAGTTCGCCACCGTGTAGTTGAGGATCTCCACGATTCCAGACAGGTCATCCTCGGTGGCAGGGCCGATCACCACCGGGGCCAAGTTGCCAGGTACACCTACATCAGTCCGCTGGCTCACCTCGACACCGTAAACCAGCCACCCGGCACACTCAGTCCCTGCGCCCCACCGAACGCTGAAACAGCGAGGCTAGTCGGCAGGTCTTTCTCCGCCTGGCGGTGACCCGATGATCGCCCTCGTACGCAGCGACCTCTACCGGACGGCCACGGTCCGCTCCGGCTGGCTCTCCATCGCGTTCCTCTGCGTTGTGACGATGATGCTCGGCTGGGTGAGCGTCGACATGTGGGAACTCCTGGCCGGGCTCGGCGCCGTCGGCCTCGCCAGCGTGCGGACCGCCCAGCACTAGCAGCACCAGACGATCGTGCTGCTCCACCTGGCGCGACCCGACCGGACACCGGTGCTCGTCGGTCAACTCGTCGCCAGCGTGATCGTCGCGGTGGGTTCCGCCGCCATCAGTGGCGCGACGGTGCTCGCCGAGGGTCACTTCGTGCAGTACCGGAAGACAATGGTCGTCGTACCGTTGACGGCCGTGTTCGCGACCGCGACCGCGACGATCGTCCGCCGCCCGACGTGGTTCTTCCTCGGCTTCGGCGCCTGGTCCATGTCCGTAGAGGTGTGGCACCCCGCTCTCTCGTCGCTATGCCTTGCGGCCGACCACAACGCGGAGGATCCCCGCCCCAGGGTGAAGGGTGCGGTGACGACCGTGTAGCACTACCGGCCCAGGTGGGAGTCGTCGACGGTCTGGGGGTTACTGCGGCACCCTTCACCTACTCGGTTGAGGATTTCGGCAAGGGCGCTGTCGGCGTGGTGACACCAGCGCTCCTTCCGTCAGAAAACCGGTCAGTCCCAGTTGTCGTGCCGGATGCCGAAGGCGTCCCGCTCGGACTCGGTAATCTCCAGCGAACCCTCACGCAGCTTGAGGAGGGTTTCGAAGTACTCCTCTCGGGGCGCGCCCGGCGCGAACAGCAACAGCATCGACGCTGGCTCACCCGACTCGTTGCGGAACCCGTGCATCCCGCCGGGTGGTACGTGCAGGAAGTCTCCGGCGCCGCCGTCGACCCATCGGTCACCGGAGTACAGCCGGATGTTTCCGTCCAGGACGAAGAACGACTCGGAAAGGCCGCGGTGAAAGTGCGGTCCGGGTCCGCTTGGCTCCGGGCTGAAGTCCCACCGGTAGAGGCCGAAGTCGCCGTACGTCTCGGTGCCGCGCGCGAGGTAGGTGACCTTCACCCCGTTCGGGTAGGTGATGTCCGCCGGCTGGTCCGCTCTTCTCAGGTGCGTGCGGCTGTGACCGTGTTCCCCGTCGTAGCGCGAAGGTGGGTAGGCGGGTAGCGACAACGCGGTTCCTTCCCGTTCATGAGGCGTGGACGATCGCGGGTGGGTGCCTGGGGGCGAGTGTGAACGAGCGGGCGAGGGGAGGGAGTGGACTTTATCGGGCGGCGGTGGTCAGGTGGTGCAGGAGCTTGCGGGCCAGGGCGTCCAGGGTGGTCAGTTCTCGGGGTGTGAGGCCGGCGGCCAGCAGGGCGGTGACGTTGGCGGTGTGCTGCGCCGTGGCGGCCCCGAGCGCGCCAGCACCGTCGAACTCGTCGACAGCACGACCTTCACGCCGGGCGCAGTGGTCTACCGCCCCGTGCCCCTGGAAGAGCCGCTATTGCCAGACTCCGCCCAGCCGGCGTAACCTCACACCCGTAACCTGAAGGGCGTGAGCGGAAAGCGGTGAGTGGAAGTCCGTGAAGTGGGCGTACAGGTTCCAAGGCATCCGGGTCCCACCGGTTCGATCAAGGGAGACTGACATGAACGTCGTCGAAGTACGTCCTGACCTGCGCATGGTGCTCGACAGCGGCCCCGGGCAGGCATACCTGTTGCGCCGCGGGCCCGAGGTGGTGTTGGTCGACACCGGCATCGCCGGACAGGGCGACGCCATCGCCGCAGCGTTGCGCGGCTGGGGGCTGGACCGTGAGTCGCTGACCCACGTCGTGCTCACACACTGGCATCCCGACCACGTCGGATCGGCCGCCGAACTGGCCAAATGGCCCGACGTCCAGATCTGGGCGCACCGCGGCGACGCCCCGATCATCCGCGGCGACAGCTACGGCTCGCTCCCCACCCTCACCCACGCCGAGGAAGGGTTCTACGCCCACATCGCCGGCTCCATCCCCGACGCCCCACCCTCGCGCATCGACCGCGAACTGGACGACGACGAGGTCCTCGACGTGATCGGCGCCCGCGTGCTGTCGCTTCCGGGCCACACCCACGGAAGCATCGCCCTGCACTTCCCGGACGAGGCCGTGCTCTTCACCGGCGACGTGGCCACCTGGCAGCAGGGCCAGGTCATACTGGGCCCGTTCAACCACGACCGGCCGAAGGCCCGCGAATCGTTTCGCCGCTTCGCCGACATCGACGTCGACGTCGTCTGCTTCGGCCACGGAGAACCGCTGCGCGGCGACGACACCGCCCAGTTGCGCGCCGCGGCTACCGCCGACGAGGTTCCCGACCCGCTCGGCTGACGCCGGACCCGACAATCCGGTCGCCAATGTAAGCTCACGGCTGTGAGCACAGGGCAGACCGGGAGCAGGCGGCGCAATGCCCGAGGTGCGGGGCAGGCATTGCGTGGCGAGATCGTCTCGGCCGCCCGGGAGATCCTCGTCGAGGATGGGTACGAGAGCGCGGTCACGCTGCGGGGGGTGGCGCGGCGCATCGGCATCGCACCTCAGTCGATCTATCTACATTTCGCCGGCCCGGACGAGATCGTGCAGGCCGTCACCGTCGAGACCTTCGCTCAGCTGGGACGCTTCATCGCGGCGGCCAAAGAGGGCATCGAGGTTCCCCGGGACCGGCTGATTGCCGGCTGCCGCGCCTACATGGCATTCGGGATCGGTAATCCCCATCTCTACGGGCTGCTTTTCAATCGCAACCGGCTGCTTCGTGGGGAGGAGCCCCGCCCGGCCGGCGATGCACCGGACACCCGCACCGCCGACGCCGGCCCGTTTGCCGCCCTCATGGACGGCGTCCGGCAGTGCATCGCCGACGGATCCTCTGGCGCCAAGGACGTCCTGTCCACCGCGACGCAACTGTGGGCGGCCATGCATGGCTTCGTCATGTTGCGCGGCAACGGCTACCAGTTCCCCTGGCCCGACCTCACCCAAACCGAGATAGAACTCATCACCTCGATCGCCCGACTGCGCGAGCCCGACTGACCTCGTCGCACGAAGAAACTCACGACGAACCCTCACTGCTTGTCGTCGCCATTGAAAGCCGGCCAGGGTAATTAGCGTCTCCCCTTTGTTTGCCGAACCTTCCTGGTCAATACGAATCGGCTCGTGGCCCGCGCCTTGCTGACGCACACATGCGCGCTGCCCCCGCTGCGAATTCTGTGGAAGTTCCGGCTCCATCTATCTTTCACGAGAAACGAGAATCGTGGACATCTATCCCGTACGCGATATGATCTCTGCGTCCTACCTGGCGGTGTCCGGTGACACAGCCATGCTGATCGACGCTGGGTCGGAAACGATTATTCCTAAAGTTCTGGCGAAGCTTGAGGATCTGAAAGTCAAGCTGCAACTGATTGTCTTGACCCATTATCACTACGATCATGTTGGGGCCGCTGACGCGTTGCGGCGAGCCACTGGTGCCCCGGTGGCGATCCACAAGCTGGACGCAGACGGTTTGCGTCGAGGCGGCCGGCTCACCGTCAAACCCACACGGCTCCGGGGAAAGATCTTGTCGCCGCTCGTCATGCACGGAGACAGGGCTCCCGTGACGCCCGACATCGAGCTCGACGACTCGGAAGACCTCCAGCGGTACGGAGGTTTCGGGCGCTCCTTCCTGACCCCGGGACACACGGCCGGCTCCCAGAGCGTCATCCTCCCCAATGGGACGATCATCGTCGGCGACGCCCTGACAGAAACCGTCCTACCACCTCATAATGCTTTGCCACCCATGTTCGCCGACGACAGCGAAACAAGCATCCGCACCATCATCGCTATCGCCGACGCCTCACGCGGCGATGTCCGAGTAGCCCACACTGGACGCGTCAAGGAATCCTCCTTGCAGAACCTGGCATCCCGCGCACGGCAGGGCAAGCTCCACTATTGACGACAGACCGAAAACGTCGGCGGCGAGCGTGGCAGCGTTTGCATTCCCACTACTGTCCGGGCCGAATTCTACGGCCATCGCCGATGGAACTGTATCCCGCAGTGGTGACCAATCGGCGTAAACCTGCTGGGCGTCGGGTGGTCACCTGCCACGTGGGGATCTCCTACCACTGGCTGCCGTCGGCCGGACCAGGATCTCGCTCATGTCCATTCCGGTGGGCATCGGTCCTGCCCCTTCGACGTGGATACGAATGGAGTGGGCCACCAGCCGGGCAGCCACGTCGGCCCAGGCGGCGGCCTTGTGACCACTGCCGTGCACGAGCAGCACGGGCGCGTCCTGGCCGCCGAAGTCCACGCCCGCCAGGACGACATCGCCAACGGCCAGCTCGATCTCAGTCCCGATCATCAAGGACACCTTTCCAGCGATCGACGGAGACGCAACCGACTCAGCCCTCCGGCGGCACCGCGCATTGGCATTCCCGCAGATCGACGGCGCCGGTCACTGGCGCAGCCTTCGCGTTTCGAACGCGATCTTGTCGCCGTCTGCGGTCTGGCCGGTTAGATCCGGACCCGGTTAGATCCGGACCCGGCGGGTAGCCGGTGGGGTGAGCAGGAGCGAGATCAAGGATCATGGCCTGCTGGCCGACGGACGCACCGCCGCACTCGTGGACCGGGAAGGGGCGGTGAATTGGTGGTGTCCGTCGCGTTTCGACGGGCCGTCGGTGTTCTGTCGACTGCTGGACGAGCACGGCGGGCATTGGTCGATCCGCCCACGGGGCGCGTTCGAGGTGGAGCGCGCGTACGTCCCCGGCACCCTGGCATTGCGTACCGTCTTCACCACCGACAGCGGTTCGGTGGCGGTGACCGACGTGCTCGCCCTGGAGCCCGGGGTGCGGGGACATCAGATCGGCCGCAAGTCACCGGGTGTGCTGGTTCGCCTGGTGGAGGGCCTGTCCGGCGTCGTCCTGCTCGATATGTCCTATTCTCCGCGATTCCAGTACGGTCGGGTGCACGGATACCTGGTGCGGCGGGACGAGGCACTGGTCGCCACGGCGGGCGCGACGACATTGACCCTGACCGCCAGCGTGCCGTTGCAAAGCAACAGCGAGGACGCCAGTGCGCAGTTTCGGGTAGGGACGGGGCAGCGGGAGACGTTCAAGCTCGCCTACACCCCGACGTACGGAGACGCGCGAACGCTCGCGATCGACGTACGTCAGACTGTCGACGAGACGGTGGAGTCGTGGCGCTCCTGGGCGCGGGAGCACGAGTACCAGGGCCGTTATCCGGAGCTGGTCCGGCGACACGCCCTGGTGCTACAGGGGCTCACCTACCAGCCCAGCGGGGCGATCGTAGCCGCTGCGACGACGTCGTTGCCCGAACTCGTCGGTGGGGACCGCAACTACGACTACCGGTACGCGTGGATGCGTGACTTCAGCATGACGCTGCATGCGCTCTGGGTGGCTGCCTGTCCGACCGAGGCGAACCGGTTGTTCAGTTGGGTCGCCTCGGCGGTCGGTCAGGTGGGTGATCGACCGGTGCCGATCATGTCCGACGTCGAGGGTGAGCGGGACATCTCGGAACGGCAGGTCGACACGTTGCACGGGTATTCCCACAGTACGCCGGTCTGGATCGGTAACGAGGCCTGGCGGCAGCGGCAACTCGACGTACTCGGTGAGGTGTTGGACGCGGCGTGGCTGCTACGCGACTATCTCGACCCGATGCGCGACGAGGTTCGGGACCTGCTTCGTAGTCTCGCCGATCGTGCCGCTGCCGCCTGGCGGGAGCCGGACGCCGGCATGTGGGAGGCCCGGGACGCGCAGCGGCACTACCTGTCGTCGAAGGTGTTCTGTTGGGTGGCGTTGGACCGGGCGGTACGTTTCGGCGAGCGGATCGGGGACGCCGACGACGTGGCCCGCTGGTGCCACGCGCGGGACGAGGCCAGGGACACGATCCTGCGCGAGGGCTGGAACGACGAGGTGGGCGCCTTCACCGGCGCCTTCGGTTCCAGCCAGCTCGACGCGAGCGTACTGGTCATGCCGATCGTCGGGTTTCTACCAGCGACCGACCCCCGGATGCGGGCCACGATGGCGTTGATCGAAGACCGGCTCTCCCACGGTGGCCTGATCCGGCGGTGGGACGGGGACCCGGCGGCCTTCTTCCTCTGCTCGTTCTGGATGGTGAGCTGCCTCGCGCTCGCCGGCGAGCGGGACCGCGCCGCCGCGCTGTTCGAGAATCTGGCCGACAGCGCGAACGACCTGGGGTTGTTCGCGGAACAGATCGACCCGTTCACCGGAGCGCAACTGGGCAACTTCCCGCAGGCGTTCTCGCACATCGGGCTGGTACTGGCTGCCTGGCAGCTGAACACCGCGTCATCCGGCGCGGCGTCCACCGAAGGAGGCAACTGATGACTGGACGGCTCAACGGGATGACCGCGTTGATCACTGGTTCCGACTCGGGAATCGGGCAGGCGACCGCGATCGAGTTCGGCAAGGAGGGCGCCGACGTGGTGGTGCACTACCTCAACGACCACGACGGCGCGCAGCACACCCGCGAGCAGGTGGAACAGGCCGGTCGCCGGGCCATCGTCGTGCAGGGCGACATCAGCGACGAGCAACAGGTGGGGGCAATGTTCGACGACGCGCTGGCGGAGTTCGGCGCCCTGGACGTGCTCATGAACGACGCCGGGGTCGACGCCTCCGGCATCCCAGTCATCGATCTGGACACCGAGACCTGGGACAAGGCGATCCGGACAAATGTCTACGGTGCGTTCTTCTGCTCCCGGCGTTTCGCGCAGCACCGACGCGACCAGGGCGGAAAGGGGAAGATCATCAACGTGACCTCGGTGCACCAGGAGGTGGCGAGGGCGGGCGGCTCCGATTATGACGCCAGCAAGGGCGCGCTGCTCAACCTCTCGAAAAGCATGGCACTGGAACTTGCTCCAATGAAGATCAATGTCAACAACATCGGGCCCGGGATGGTCCTCACGCCGTTCAACCAGAAGGCGATCGACGACCCGAAGTACCTGGAGGAACAGGTACAGAGCATCCCTTGGCGGCGGGCCGCCCAGCCCAGCGAGATCGCTCGACTCGCCGTCTTCCTGGCCAGCGACGATGCCGAGTACGTAACCGGCTCGACCTACTTCATGGATGGTGGCCTGATGCAGAACCAGGGACAGGGCGCCTGATCGAGCTGCCACGGGCGTTCTGCCCGTCTCCGTCCGTCGACCGTAACGCCGCTGCCGTCGCCGAGTCAGCTGTGGGAACCGCTGGACCCCCAGTCGCCGTCGGCTGATTCCCGGCCACAGGGTCGGGGACCGCGTCGGGTGATGTGCTCCCCGTGCGTGCGGGAGTTGCGACGCCGCGGTTGCCGGACGGCGACCGGGCATGGCCCTGCTTTGTCGGCGGTGGCGCCTGGATCCTGGACCGGCCGGAACCGCGCTGTGCGGCGCTGTCGATGCCCTGGGTGGTGAGTTGCTGTGCCCGGCCGACAGACCGGGCGAGTGCCTGGGCTCGCATCGCGTTGATGACCCGGAACCGGGAACGCTGCACCCCGCGTTTCGACTGGGCGCCCAGCAACATGATCAACGCCTGGTGGGTCGGATCGCGATGAACGACGGGGCCCCTTGTCACCCACCGCCGTCCGCAGCCGGGCAAGGTCGTGAGCCCGCACGAGGTGTGCCCAGGCTCCGGCCTGGCTCGTCTCTCCCACGCCCAGGCCCGTGCCCTGCTCGACGAGCGCTCCGCCCTGCGCGGATCGGGCACGGGCTGGGACCTGTGCGGGGACCGGGCACGGGCTGGGACTCGTGCGGGGACCGGGCACGGGCTGGGACCTGTGCGCGGATCGGGCACGGGGCTGGGACTGCACGAGTACCGCCACTCCGCCCTGGCCCATCTCGGCGGACACGACGCCTTGCTGTTTGATGCTGGCGAAAGTCTCGGCGCAAGGAGCCGGAGGACGTCTGCCGCTACTTCAAACCGTCGCCAGAGGCGGTTGCCGTGCTCACGAGCCTGCTTGCGCCCGGCGGCAGCAACCGCTGAGCCGCGCCTTGATCCTTCTCGGTGGCGACGGCGGAGGCGGAGAGGAGTGTCGCGGCGGTGAGGCTGCCCCAGAGGGCGGCCGAGCCGTGGGGTGCGAGAGCGGTGATGACTGCCGGGGAGACGGCTAGACCGAAGCCTGTGGAAAGCTGGAAGCGGGCGAGGGCGCGTCCCAGGAGATGGGCCGGGGCGAGGGCGGTGACGAGCGCGGTGGCGCTGCCGGCATAGATGATCTCGCCGATCGTGCAGACCACGGACACGGTGGCGACGGCCGGGACGCTCCAGCCGCGTCCCAGCGAGGTGGCCGCGAGGAAGCCGAGGTAGGACGCGGCGAGTACCACGCCGGCGAGAGTGAGCACGGTCCGCCGGGAGAACCGGGACGTCAGGACGGTGACCGGCACCTGCAGGGTGACCACCAGCACCGTGTTCGCCACGAAGATGGCCGCCGACCACACCGGGGATGCGTGCAACTGGGTCACCAAAACGAGGGGGAGCGCGATTTCGGGGACGTTGAGGCAGAAAACGTAGACGACGTTGGCGGCCAGCAGCGCGCGCATCCGAGGTGCGGGCCCGTCGGCCCTGTCCCCGGCCGCAGTAGCGGCCGGATGCGTGTGCAGGTGGACCGACCATGCCAAGGCTGCCGCGGCGAGATAGGCGAGCCCGGTGACGGCTGCCAGCGCCTGAAATGCGGTGGTACCGCCCGCCAGGCATGCGGTGGCGAGGAGGGCGCCCGCGCCCAGGCCGGCGTTGCGCAGTGCGCGGCCCGCCGCGAGAGCGGCGTCGCGTTCGCGGCCGTGGGCGACCGTGGCCACGAGGGCTGCGTGGGCAGCCGGCCATGCCTGGTTGCCGATGCCGAGGAAGAGTGCCGCCGTCGCGAACAGCCAGACGTGCCCCGCCGGGGTAGCCAGCAGCAGCGCCACGCCCAGCACCCGTACCAGCATCGACGCTGCCACGACCGTGCTGCGTGCGCCCCGGTCAAGCCATCGGCCGACCGCGGGCATGCACACCAGGCCCATGACGATGCCGACCGTCATGGCGATGCCGGTGGCCGACGCGGACAGCCTCAGCACCGTCACCCCGTAGAGCAGCAGGAAGGGCCGAAGCAGGCCGGTGCCGAGCGCGTCCACGGCCAGGGCGACGGCGTAGCGGGGGCCTCCGGAGGCCCGGACGAGGGCACGGGGCTGGATCTTGGTGGTGGTTGACATGTCAGCGGTGCCGTGCGCCGCCGTCGACATGGACAGTCTCGCCCGACACCCATCCCGCACCCAGGAGCCACAGGGCGCTGTCGGTGACGTCCTCGAGCGTCCCGACCCTGCCCGTTAGGGAGGCTGCGGCGGCACCGTCGTACAAGGCACGGCGACGCTCGTTCGGAAGCCGGTCCCAGGTGCCAGAGTCGGTGATACCGGGCGCGATGGCGTTGACACGCAACGGCGCGAGCTCGACGGCCAGGTGGGTGACCAGCGCGGCTAGGGCAGCATTCGCAGTACCTTTGACGACGGTGCCGGGCTTGGGCTTCCAGCCCACGATGCCGGAGAAGAACAGGAACGATCCGCCGTCAGGCATCCGTGGGGCGAAATGCTTGGCCAGCAGCAGCGGGCCGACGACCTTGGCGGAGAATGCGGCCTGGATCTTGTCGTGTTCCAGGTCGGGCACCGGCACGTCATGGTGAGCCGACGCGGTGGAGATCACGTGGTCGAAGGCGCCGAGCGACTCCGCAGCCCGCGCGATGGTGGCCTCGTCGGTGACGTCGATCTGGACTTCGGGGCCAGACCGTGTGGCGACGACGACGTCGGCGCCGGCCTGCCTGGTGCGCCGGACGATCTCAGCGCCGATACCGCGAGCCCCGCCGACGACCAGGAGCCGCTTGCCTGTCAGGTTCTCTGTCATGACCGCGACGGTATACATTTGCTACCGGTATCTTCAACGCTACCGGGAGGACCCCATGGGCAAGGCGTACAACGTCATGGCGGCGACATGCCCGAGTCGCACCGTGCTGCACCGCATCGGGGCGCGTTGGACGGTGTTCGCCGTCAACGCACTGGAGCACGGACCGATGCGGTTTACCGAGCTCAAAGCGCACATCCGCGGGATCACCCCCAAGGCCCTCACCGAGACGCTGCGCGCCATGGAGGCTGACGGCCTGCTCGCCCGTACTGACCTGGGCGGCAACCCGCCCCACGTCGAATACGCCCTGACCGAACTTGGCCGTTCGCTGCTGGTTCCGCTGCGCGCCGTACGACAGTGGGCCGAGACGCACGTCCCCGACATCCTCGCCGCGCGCGAACAAGCCGGCGTACGGGAGACCTCAGCCTGACGACGCCTTCCCGAACGCCGGCAGCAGCGCAAGGTGCCGACGAGAGCGTCCTGTCGAGCCTCTCGACGGTCCCAGTCGCACAGCGAAAGGGTTCACCAGCGCTCCTGGCCTGAGGCCAAGAGCGTGAATGCTTTCGTTGGACCTCTCGAAACCGTCGCTGGCGACCGCCAGGCCGCGGCATTCACCCGTGAACAGCCGCATGGCGTTCAGAGTCGTGCCACGTCCACTGCTTGTGCGGCACGCTTTCCTGCTGCTTCCCGCAGTATGGACGCGGCATTCGAGAGCACCTGGAGCGGCGGTGGGGAAGCGGTCGTTGAAGCCCGAGGAAGCGCGCGGACATGGCAGTCGAGGATGGCAGGCCCCACGGCACGCCGAGAAGCGAGCACGACGCCTCGTCGTCTGCCTACGCGTACGGTCGGCGACCGAGCCGGATGTCCGTGCCCTCAGGGTGGAGCGAGCTTGTCCTATCCCTGTGCTCTAATCCCGTCATGCATGTCGTCGTCTGCGGCGCACTTGTGGAGAACGGCGCGGTCCTGCTGGTACACCGCAGCCCGACCCGCCGGGCCTACCCGGATCTCTGGGATCTGCCCGGGGGGCACGTGGATGCGGGTGAGTCGGAACTACAGGCCCTCGCGCGTGAGATGCACGAGGAGCTAGGGGTTCACATCGTGGCGGAGTCCTCGTCACGGTTGGGCGACCTGCATGCCGGCAGTGGCGAGGACGCCGTCCACGTGGGCGTCTGGCACGTCAGCGACTGGGTCGGCTCTCCTACCAACAGTGCACCTGAGGAGCATGACGACATCGCATGGGTCGGGATGAGCGAGCTGGGCGGCCTTCCCCTCGTGTTCGGCGCCCTGCCAGCATTGCTTCGTTCCCTGCCTGAGCACGGTGGACTATCACCTGCGGAAGATTTTTCGCAAACTCGGCATCACCTCCCGCCGAGACCTGGCGAGACGAGACGCGATTGCCGCGCCTCGATCGGATAGCGCACCGTTGGACGCGAAGCCAGGGACTGGTCGGTCGGAACCGCACTCTGGTTCGCCCTCACCGCAGCCGGGCTGAGCCTGCTCTGGAATCGCGACGGCGCCGTTGTGTTGTCCGGTGGCACGAGCCGAGGCAGGCCTGACCGGTGCGGTTGTCGAGTGGTTGGTCGTCGCCCTTTCGATGCCGCCGAAGTCGACCTTCAGTGGGTTCCGGTTCCCGGCCGAGGTGGTCATGGACGCTGTTCTGGGCCGCGTGACCCTGCCGGCAGGCGCTGTGCCCGCACCGCGGTGTCCGCGCAACAGTCATCATGGCCGGCTCGGTTCGTCGCACCGGGACTCTTGGCCCCCGCAGCGGCGGTGAGCATCTGGGCGGCGTCGCGGCTGGGCGGCCAGCCGAACTGGCGGCGGTAGTCACGGCTGAACTGCGAGGGGCTGTCGTATCCAACCCGGCGGCTGATGCCGGCGATGTCGGTGCGGTCGGCGGCCAGCTGAAGGCGGGCTTGCTGCAGCCGGATCTGTTTCTGGAATTGGATCGGGGTCATCGCGGTGACCGCCTGGAAATTGCGGTGGAACGCGGCAACGCTCATCCCGGTCAGCTGGGCGACGTCCTCGACTCTAAAGCGGTGGCTGTAGTTGTCGCGGATCCAGCGGACCGCCCGGGCAATGTGGCTGAGGCTGTTGTCGGGCAGGCCCAGCTGGCGGACGATCGCCCCCTGTTCGCCTTTGAGGAGCCGCCACAAGATCTCGCGTTTGATCAGCGGCGCCAGCACTGGGATGTCTGTGGGCTCGTCGAGCAGTCGGAGCAGCCGGACGACGGCGTCGAGCAGGGTCGGCGGCGCCACAGCCACGCCGATAGCCGCCGCCTCGTCGCTGGGCCGCCCGAGGACATCGGGAGTTGCTTGCAGCAGCATCTCTGCGACGGTGGACGGGTTCAAGGCCAGGCCGACGCCGAGCCCGGGGCAGTCCGGGCTGGCTCGGCTGAAGTGACTGGTGACCGGAAGCTCGACGGATGCCACCAGGTACTGGCCGGCACGGTATTCGTAGATCTTGTCGCCGAACCCGCACCGCTTGACGCCCTGGCCGATCACGACCAGGACCTTGCCGTACGTGGTGGCGGCCGGCGGGTAGGGCTGATCCGCCTTCATGATCTGAACGCCCTCGATCGCGGTTCGCTGATCTGGACGGGCATGGCGGGCCAGGAGGTCCCGGAGTTCGTCGAGCGGCACTCGGCGATTGAATCACGCTGGCGCGTATCGACCTGGGCGCCCAGGTCGATACGCGAGGTCGCCTACGCCTGCGAGGGCAAGGCGCCGATCTGCTGCATGATGGTCATCCGGTCCGGCGAAACCCAGAACTCCGCGATTTTGCCGTCCGCGATACGCATGACGCCGATGCCGATCGCGGAGACGCGTCGCCCGGTCGGCGCTACCCCCATGAGTTCCCCGTTGTGCGTCCCCTCGTACCGGCAGCGCAGCGCCACGAGGTCGCCCTCCGCGATCAGCTCCTCGAGCGGGTGCCGCAGATCGGGCATGCCGACGAAGAACCCGTCTCCGAACGCCTTCACCCCGTCCAGGTCCATACTCGGCAGCCCGGCCGGGTGGAACCGGTAGTCGGCGGTGCACAGGTGCACCGGGGTAGTCCTGCCTCGGTCCAACTCCTCGAAGTAACCGCGAACGATTCGCTTGTTTTCCTCGGACATGACAGTGCTCCTCTCAGATGGGATTTCCTAAGACCGGATCGATCGAAGGAGAGCCGACACCGCGGCGACCACCCGACGCCGGCAGTGGTAGACCAGGGCGGGGTGCACCGGCGGGAACAACTGGTTCAGCGCGGCATGGCTGACGTTGGTCTCGAACTCCGTCCCGTACGCGCGCAGCACGCGCATGCCGCCAGACCGGGTGGCGAGCCCGGCCGTCGCCGCCAGCAGAGACGACTTACCGACCACAGGAGCGCCGCAGATCGGCCGGGCACCACCGGCCCCGTGGACAACACCTATGAAGTCCGACAGACCTGCCAACTCGGCCTGTCGCCCGAAAAGTTCGATGGTTACCGCCTGAAATATGGACTCGTTCGGAAGAGGAGCACGCTACCGGCGGTCATTGCGCTGCGGCGGCGGCTGCGACTTTCCGGCAAGAGAACGCGAGTATCCGGCAAGTCCTCGACGATCGGGAAGCTTGGTGACGTGGTCGTCGGGGCGATTCCCGCGGTTGCCGGGGAGCCGGAGCCGCATCTCTTCGGGATTGCCATCAGAGGTCATTCAGATGTCCGCACGATCTGGCCGCCATTGCCGGGCTCGACCCCGAAGACGGCTGGTGAGGACGAGCCACAGCGCCGAGCCGGCAGGGATGCCTTCTCAGTTTGCTGTGTGGCCCGGTGTCGTCGTTACTTGTCGTTCACGCGGGCGAGGATCGCGACGCCCGCGCGGACCCGGCTGACCACGCCATGCTCGATGGACTTGCGCCCGCTGCCCACAGCGGGCGAGGACAGTCCCGCGACGAGGCGTCCCGATGCGCTGGTGGCCCCGCCGCGCACCCTCAATCTGTGGCCGGAGGTGTGAGAGCACGCACTCGTCGACTGCGTGACGAGTTGATCTCGGAGGGTGCGCCACTATGCACCTATGTGCTTCAATGCCGCTACCGAACAGTTGATCGAGGCCTCGACACCCGAGGCTCGCAGAACAACGAGGAGCGTGCATGAGACGACGGATTCCCGCACTGCTGGCGGCAACCGTCCTCGGCCTGGGACTAACCCCAGGGCCCGTCCACGCGGCGCCCCCCGCGAGCGTCAGCGCAGGCGGAGGCATTGTCGCCCCGCCGCAGTTCGACTTCGCGACCGCCCGCGCCGCCGCGGACCCGGAGACCCAGGCACGCATCGCCGCCATCGCCGCGCTGCTACCGGAGAACTGGCAGGCCATGCTCGCCGACAAGCGGGAGCGGATAGGCCTGAAACCGTCCCTCGCGCAGGAGTTGGTCGCGGAGGCGATCGACCCGTCGCTCTACCAGTGCCAGGACACCCAGTTCACCACGTACACCCAGGGCCTGCTCGAAGGCGTCGACCTCGACACCCTGCTGGTCCTGGTCATCTTTGGCGTCCTGGATTACTCGGCCTACGACGCGCTCATCTACGGCCAGCCCAACAACGAGGCGGACTACGGCCTGCCCGCCAGCTACAAGAGCACGCTGAAGCGGACCTTCAAAGACGCACAGCAGTTCTGGGACGTCAACCTGTTCGACGTCAAGTTCATGGCGATGCAGAACGACATGCTGCAGGACGCGGCGCGAGTCGCTCGCATGGTCTCCTTCATCTGGGGCATGGACGAGGATCAGGCGGCAGCCGTCGCAGCCGAGATCATGGCCATCCTCGACTCCGTGCCCGCGCTCGACGCAGGACGCAACCCGATCTTCACCCTGAACGCCTTCGCCTTCACCGCCGAGGGTGAGACCGACCCGCTGCTGCGTGACGTCCCGGACAAGGTCGTCTTTGGCGAGGGCATGCTCACCGCGCTCGACGCACTCGGCCTGGGAGCAGCCGGCTCACGTGCGGTCCTCGCCCACGAGATGGCTCACCACGTCCAATTCGAACAGGGCCTGTTCGACAGCCCCCTGACCGGCGCCGAGGCGACCCGCCGCACCGAGCTGATGGCAGACGGGTTCGGCACCTACTTCGTCACCCACCCGCGCGGGCTCAACTTCAACGGCGTCCAGATCCACCAGGCGCAACAAGCCTTCTACGAGGTCGGCGACTGCTCCTTCGACAACCCCGGCCACCACGGCACCCCGAACCAGCGCCTGCGGGCCTCGGTCTGGGGCGCCCAGATCGCCCAGCAGGCCACGGGCACCCAGCCCATCCTGCCGTCGATGAATCTCTTCAACCGATTCGAGCGGAAGCTCCCGGCGCTCGTCAAGCCAGACGCGCGCCCGGAACCGGCCGGCCGGCTCTGACCCGTCGTACCCCGGTGGGCCGTCGGAATCCGGACGGTCCACCGGTCGGTCAAGGTTTCCCAAACGACGCCCTGACCAGCGTACGGAGGATGCGTGCCGAGTACGGTGCGCCGGTGATTCCGAACTGCCCTGACTGCGGTGGAGCAGGTGTACCCCTGCTGTTCGGCCTGGCTGTCCCGGAAGCGGTCGACGCGGCGTTGAATGGGAGTCTGGCACTCGGCGGTTGCCTTCTTCCCGATCCGACACCGCACTGGCAGTGTCCCCAGCAGCATCGATGGAGCGACGCCAACGAGACCGTCTGGGATGAACAGCTCCGGGCTGTGGTATCTGACGCTGGGTCACACCCGGCGGCATGTTCGCTCAGCGGCGCCTGGAGTCGCTTATGGTCGTCGCACCTTGTCTGCGGATCGAGGTCGCGGTACCCCATCGACGGCAGTGCAGATTCCGTAGACGCGGGCGTAGCTTGTCCAGCCGTTGACGCGGCCCTGGTTGTTGCTGATCTGCACCCGGCCGGTATCGGTGTTGATGGAGGAAACCAGGTGTAGGTAGGTCGTTCCCGCGACCCGTACCAGGACGATGTCTCCGACTTCGACCTTGGTCGGGTCGACCGGAGCAACGGTTACCAACTGACGGCTCCGGATCAGCGGGACCATGGAGGAACCGCTCGGGCGGAACTCGACCACGCGTCCTTCAGCAACTCGTGCGGCATGCGCGTCCAGGGCTCCCATCGAACAGAGCATCGCGCAAACGCCGACCATGGCGCTACCGGATTGTTCCGGGCTTCCCGACCTGACAGGTAGATCGGGGCGCACCGTACTCGGGCGTACATGGCTGGCTGCGCGGAGGGCTTGCCTATGCGGAAGGCGACCTCCGCCGTTGCCTTGTCTCAGCCCGGGGGATCCCGTCCAGGATCTGCCGCATCTGATCGACGGGAGCGTCGGAGGCGCGGCAGCGTGGTGCTGGGCAAGCAGCACCCGTACACCTAGATCGGGGTCGTCGGCGAGGATGGCGACGGTAAGCTCCGGTGGTCTGTCGTCGCGATACGGGATCGAGCGGCAGCGGGCGTCCGTGGAGCCGAAGTGTCCGTCGCCCGGCACGGTGGTCATATCGATGCCGATGTTGGCCCGCTGGTGCTCGGTGAGCCCGGGGTGGGTGGACACCGCAGTGCGGACCTCGACCACGGGATCGGCTGCGAGCAGGGCTAGCTGGTCGCCGGTCAGATCAGCGCCACCGGTGACTCCCTGCCGAACCGAGGAGTCCGGGTGTTGCAGCAGTATCTCGACCACATCGGGTGGTACGGCGTGGTCCTGGCCGATCATGCTCATCGCATCCGCATCCCCGCTGGCGAGCACCTGATCGACCAGCGCTCGGGACAGTGGACGCTGAAGTACGTACCAAAGCGCGTGACAGTGCTGGTTCGGCAGATCCGCGGGCTCCATCACCTGCGCCGCTCGTCGGTCCAGTACCAGGAACTGGCCACGAACTGACACATCCCCGGGCGGGGGTGAGGAGGTCGCTCCTCTTTGCCTGCTCACCGCTGGTCTGGGGCTGGCTCTCAATTGGCCCGCGCGTCCCGGGGCTCCGCGGGCGAGGTTCTGGCGTGGACGTTCGTCGGCCGGTCGCCGGTTGATGTCCGCTCTGGGCTTGGCCCTGTGACAGACGTTTGCTCAGGCATCGGCGTCGACGTAGCGGCCGATGGCGGCTGATGCGCGCGTGCGTTGCCGGCGACAGATGAGGGTGACGCTGCGGAAGCCTACGCGTCCCTGGTCGAGCTGCACGCCGGCTGCGGTCGCATCGGCCGATCGGATGGCACCAGGCGATGATCGGCTATTTCCATGTGCGAAGGACCCTTCTCGACGCCTAGGAAAGAGCCATGACCAACGAGGTGACCGTTCCCCTGCTGCCCTGCGCGTCGATTGACGACATCGTTACCTTCTACGGGATTCTCGGCTTCAGAACGACGTACAAGCAGCGCAAACCCAACCCCTGCGTGGGGCTGCAACGTGAGGACCTGCACCTGCAATTCTTCGAGATTGCCGGGTTCGACCCAGAGCAGTCCTACGGCTCCTGTCTCGTGCTCACCTCGGACATCGCGGACCTGCACCGGGCTTTCGCCACCGGCATGCGAGCCGCCTACGGCAAAGTCCTGGTGTCCGGAATGCCGCGGATGACCCGGCCCAGGGCTCGAAAGAACTCCGACGGGCTGGGCGGATTCAGCGTCATCGACCCGGGCGGCAACTGGATCCGCGTCTTCCAGAACCCCGCCACGATGCCGACGCCAGAACCCGCACCCGCCGGACGACTCGCCAAAGCCTTGGCGAACGCCGTCGTGCTAGCCGACTCCAAGGGTGACGCCGGCCAGGCAGTCCGCGTTCTCGACAGCGCGTTGGCTCGCCCGCGGGCCGACGACGACCCCGTCACGCACGTAGAGGTGCTGGTGTACCGCGCAGAACTGGCGATGGTGCTCCATGACCCGGAAACCGCAACGGAGATGCTGGCCCGCGTCGAGCACGTCGCGCTGAACGCAGACGAGACCGGGAGGGCGGCATCGACCTTCGAGATCGCTGCCGACATCGCCGCGGCGCTGCGATGAGTTCGGGTGCAGCGGACGTGTAGGCGATGCTCTCCCATCGGCTAGAAGCGGGCGTCGACGTTCGGTCCAGCATCACGATCGGCGTCTACACAGGGTGCCGTAGCGGCGCTCTGCGTCAATCGGGCCGCTGACTCCCGATGGTCGACAAACGGCACTCGAGCTGACGAACATCCGCGGGGACCGGGAGCGCGAGGTGACGCCGAAGTGGCGAACATCTCGCGCTCCCCGGTTCTCGCGGACAAAATCATGTTGCCCTCTTCCCCCGCGATACGGTGCTGCCATGTCCCGATCAGTCGAAACCGGATCAGTCTTGTCTCCCGTCACCGCGGACGACGTCGACCTTGCCGTGCGGCTCGCCGTGGGCATCCTCCGGGACGCACCCCTGCAGGGGTGGGGCGGTAAGGCCGGTTCGCTGGAGTGGGACTGCTGGGAGACCGTCGAGCACCTCGCCAACGACCTGTTCTACTACGCCGTGCAGTTGGGGCCGCAGAGCCCGCCGCTGGACACCCATGTGCCCATCGCGTTGAACCAGAAGAGGCCGGACGGACCCACGGTCTTTCTCTACGCGGACCGTGATGCGGGTCCGGCCGGCCTGGTGCAGGTGCTGGAGGCCTGCGGCGCGCTGCTGGTAGCCATGGTGCGTACCACGCCGCCACGGGTCCGCGCCCACCACGCCGCCGAGGTGTCGGACCCCGAAGGCTTCGCGGCGCTGGGGCTGCAAGAGACGCTGGTACACATGCACGATCTGGCGGAAGGCTTCGGGCTTGCCTGGACCCCGCCCTCCGCTCTCTGCTCGCGGGTGCTCGCCCGTCTGTTCCCAGAGGCTCCGGGCGGCGCGGATCCCTGGCTCACCCTGCTGTGGGCCACC
Organism: Micromonospora sp. NPDC049523; assembly: GCF_040676775.1. Classification (NCBI taxonomy): domain Bacteria; kingdom Bacillati; phylum Actinomycetota; class Actinomycetes; order Micromonosporales; family Micromonosporaceae; genus Micromonospora; species Micromonospora sp. NPDC049523. Next base: position 153,109 of record NZ_JBFAPP010000019.1, read on the forward strand.
GGCCGCGCCGAACTGCCGGGTCACCCTCGTCTCACCGCGTGGCGCTCGGACAGCACACCACGGTCATAGGAGGAGATCGGCTTCAGCCACGGCCAGCCCGACGATCGTGCCCTTACCGCAGCGAGAGCGCACCGGGCCACCCCGTTCCAACCGGCAACCCGGCGAACCTATGCGTCTTGACAACACCGTGGCACCGTCAAATAATTCAGCCGCTAAACAAATCCTGACCGTTGCTCGGCGGCGGAACAGAGGTCGAACATGTCGATCAAGCTGACTCGCGATGACCCCCACCCTTGGTCACTGGGCCGTCGGCTGACGGGCCAAGTATTCCTTCGGGTCCATCCGACGCTCGACCCCACGGAGACCGTGCCCAAGCTGGTCGGGCTCGGCGCGTACGCCGCGAATTTCCACTCCGACGACGAGATCCCGTTCGGTCGGAAGCCGGTCGCCGCCGCGACGAGCACGACGCCCGCTTCCGTAGCGTGCTGGAGGAAACCGGCGTGAAGACGTACGAGGGCCTGCGGGTCCGGGACTCGGTCGAGGGCTTCGCCACAGACGCGGTCGGCGTCGAGCGTTTCGGGATCGTTCGGCTCAACCAGCTCGCGGTCACCACTGGCTTTGCGCCCCGCTGACCAACCGCGCCATCTGATCCGTGCCCGACAATTTCCCGGAGGACCGGTGTCACTCGTCGCCGGGGTCGACTCGTCGACCCAGTCGTGCAAGGTCGTCATCCGCGACGCCGAGACCGGGAAGCTGGTGCGCGAGGGCCGCGCACCGCACCCACTCGGCACTGCCGTGCCGCCTGCCGCATGGGAGGCCGCGCTGTCCGACGCGGTCGCGCAGGCTGGCGGGCTGGACGACGTGGCGGCTGCCTCGATCGCGGGGCAGCAGCAAGGCATGGTGTGCCTGGACGCCGAAGGCGCGGTGGTTCGGGACGCCCTGCTGTGGAACGACACCCGCTCGGCCGGCGCCGCCGTCGACCTGATCTCGGATCTCGGCGGTGGCGAGGCCGGGCAGCGCGCCTGGGCGGAGGCGGTCGGCCTGGTGCCGGTGGCCAGCTTCACCGTCACCAAGCTGCGCTGGCTTGCCTCGGCCGAGCCGGACAACGCCGCCCGTACGGCCGCGGTGTGTCTGCCGCACGACTGGCTGACCTGGCGGCTGGCCGGTGCGGCTGGGCTGGATGCGCTGCGCACCGACCGCAGCGACGCCAGCGGGACCGGGTACTGGTCGGCCGTGACCGGTGAATACCGTCCGGACCTGATCCGGTTGGCGATCGGTCGGGATGACCTGCTGCTGCCGCAGGTGCTCGGGCCGACCGATCGGGCCGGGTACCTGCGCACCGGCGCGCCGCTCGGCCCCGGCGCGGGCGACTGCGCCGCGGCGGCGTTGGGTGTCGGCGCCGAGTCGGGCGACGTGATCGTGTCGATCGGCACCTCCGGCATAGTGTCCACCGTTTCCGATGTGCCGGCCGCCGACCCGAGCGGGATCGTCGCCGGGTTCGCCGACATGACCGGCCGTTTCCTGCCGCTGGTGTGCACGCTCAACGCCGCCCGGGTGCTGGACGCGGCCGCGACCATGTTGGGGGTGGACCACGAGGAGTTGTCCGCGCTGGCGCTGTCGGCCCCGCCGGGCGCCGACGGACTGGTCCTGGTGCCCTACCTGGAGGGCGAGCGCACGCCGAACCGCCCGCATGCGACCGGAGCCGTGCACGGCCTGACCCTGCGGACCTCGACCCCCGCGCACCTGGCCCGCGCGGCGGTGGAGGGCATGCTGTGCGCACTCGCCGACGGGCTGGACGCGATGATCGGGCAGGGCATCACGGTCAACCGGGTCATCCTGGTCGGCGGCGGCGCCCGTTCGGAGGCGGTGCGCCGGATCGCGCCTGCGGTCTTCGGCCGCCCCGTGCTCGTTCCACCGCTGGGGGAGTACGTGGCGGACGGCGCTGCCCGTCAGGCGGCCTGGGTGGTGTCGGGCGGACATCGGCCACCATCGTGGACGGTTGGTCAGGTCGAGGTGTACGAGGCAGACGCCGTGCCGGCGGTTCGCGAACGGTACGGCGTGGCGTGCGCAAACGTCCGCGACCGCGCTCACTGAGGGCACGTTCGCCGCCGTCGCTACGTCGAGCCTTGTCCATCTTCGAAGGCGCCGGGGAAATCGCCGGACAAGCCGACGTCCTGCGAAACCTCGCCGTGCTCTCGTTGTCGCTGGGAACCACGACCCCGCGAATGCTGCTCAGCTGGTACGGCACGGGAAGGTCCCGCTGGCCGGCGTCCAAACGCTCAGTGGTCGTCCGGGGGTGAATGGCGCGAGGCGGCCGTCGGGCGAGCGTCGAGGCCGAGCGCACGCGCCGTCCGTTCGTAGACGGTGGTTGCCAGGTCGGCATCGTGGGTGCCCGTCGGTGGTATCGCGGCCGCGCCCTTCGCGAAGTAGCCGCCGTTCGGCGTTGGTGGTGTCCCAGCGGTGGCGAGGGAGACCGGGGTACGTGCAGCCTTGTCGGGTGTCTGGGCCATGACGCCGACGACCGAGGAGACAAACTTCAACAGACCGCCGGCCTTGGTGTTGAAGGCGGTTCTGATGACGCCCGGATTGGCGCTGTAGGCGCTCATACCGTTGGGAAGCCGGTCGGCGAGCGCAGTGGTGGCCAGCAGGTTGGCGAGTTTGGCGGTGCCGTACACGGTGAGCTGCGAGAAACGATTTCGCCAGGAGATGCCGGTGACGTCCGGTTCGCTGGGGTCGAGCCGTCCTCGGGTCACCAGGTCACTCGATATGTTGATGATGCGCGCGTCCGCAGCGAACAGGCCGTCGTCGAGCAACAGATGGGTGAGGTGAAACGGCGCCACGTGGTTCAGGGCATGGGTTCGCTCGATTCCGTCGGCGGTCTCGGCATAGCCCGAGAAGGCGGCTCCGGCGTTGTTGACGAGCACATCGACATGTCCGACGGTGGCGCGCAGTTGCGCCACGAGGGCCTGGACGGCGTCGCGGTCGACGAGGTCGGCATGCAGAGCGTGCACCGTACGGCCCTGCGCCTCGGCGGCGAGCGTTTGCCGGGTGGCCTCGGCGCTGCGCGCGTCACGTGTCACCGCGACGATGTCGAGCCCGCCGGCCAGTAGCCGCCGAGCGGTGGCCTGGCCGAGGCCGCCGGCCGCGCCAGTGATGACCGCGGTTCGGGTGATCACGGTGATACTCCCGTCAGTGCCGGATCTGGAGGGTGACGTCGGCTCGGTGGCCGTCCGCGGTCGGTCGGATGGTTGGCCAGCTGCCCGGGGACCCCTTGGCCATGCGGATCTCGATGTCGTGGGCGTTGACGAACGGGCTCCGGCCGCGTTTCGCATACGGCGGCAGCGACTGGACGTGGGTGGCGAAGTCGTCGGGGAAGTACAGTTCCGTACCGAGCAGGGCCGTTTCGCCGATGCTGATCCGGACGTGGATGTGGACGGTGCGCGGGGTGTACCAGCCCGGCACGATGGTCTGGAACTCGACGTACCCGTCAGGGTCGGTGACCTGCTGTCCGCGTAGGAACGTCGCGGTGTCCGTGGGCCGGAACCGCCGCAGGCTCAATGACACCAGGGCCGGGAACCTGTCCGCGCCGTAGCGCTGGTAGCCGGAGTAGATCCCTTCGGCGTCGCAGTGCCAGACCTCGACTGCGGCACCTGCCACCGCAGCCAGCGTGCCGACCTCGACGGCGCGGATGCGGAGCAGAAGAGGAGCTCCGACACGGCCTTCGCGGATGTCGCGTCGTAGCGGAGACCCAGGCACGTGATACGGCCCGTTTCCTTGGTTCGCCGTGGCCTGGTGCGCGTCGAGGGTGGTCGCACGGCGGATGTTCTCCCGATTGTCGAACCGCCCCAGCACGGTCGTCAGTACCCGCCTGCGCACCCGGTCGCGCATCGTCTGGGGGCGTTCCACGGTCTCCATGCCACCTTCTCCGTCCCAGTTGCTTGGAGTGTCAAAGCATCGACAGTCTGGAACAAAAGCTTGGAGTCGTCAAGCTTTGGAGTCTCCAAGTAAGATGGCGGGATGGACGGTGAGTCGTTGACCTATCAGCTCCTGCGGCTGGTGCACGCCATGGACGGCGCGACCAACGTCGGCATCCAGGACGTGCTCACCGAGCTCAAACTGACCCACCCGCTGGCCGACGCGCTGTGGCAGCTGGATCCCGCCGCCCCGGCCCCATCGATGCGTCAGATGGCCCTCCGGTTGCGCTGCGACCCGTCGACCGTGACGTTCCTGGCCGACCGGCTGCAACAGCTTTCGTACGTGACGCGTACCGCGGCTCCCGGCGATCGACGCACCAAGGTGCTCGAGCTCACCGACCAGGGCCGCGAGGCACGCAGGCGACTGGTGGACGCGGCCACCACCCGTACGCCCCTTGCGCGGCTCACCCTCGCCGAACAGCGCCGCCTGCACACCCTCATGACCAGAGCAATGGCCCCTTCCGCAACGGACGAATCTCAGGGCGACGGCCAAGGCGACGGTGGCGGGCTTTCCGCTGGCCGTGACCAGCGCCGGTCGCCGGTACCCTGACGAACACGCTGCGTGGAACCGGGACCTGGACTCACGTTCGCCGGGCATGTCCGAGGTTTCGCGGGTCGCGGCCCACCTGAGTCGGAAGCCGTTCGACGTCCTGGCGCCACACGTGCCCGCGGCGCTCGTGGATCCTCGCGGCTTCGGGGCTCCTGGTGACGGTGAGTCAGGGGAGCAGCGGGTGGCCGGCGTGCAGGTGGTGCCCGTACCCGGGAAAGAGGGCGGGTGGCGGCGGCCTGATGGTCCGGGATGAGCGGAACCGGGGCGTAGCCGGGGTCATGCCTTCGGGGCGGGTCAGCCGAGTTTCGGTTGGGCGCCGACGCAGTTGGCGCCGGTCATCCAGATCGGGCTGCTCTGGATCTCCGCGCCGGGGCCGACCCGGGCGGCGACGCCGCGCCACTGGGCGGTCTGTCCGCCGATGTCGCAGAGCCTCGACCAGATCGGCGCCTCCGACTCGATCGGTTGCCGGAACAGGAAGGCGACGGTGATCGCGGTCTTTTCGCCCGGCACCCCGACCGTGGTGGCCTGGACCTGGACCTGCGCCACCTCACGCTGACCGAGGGCGGCGGCGACCGTGGCGTCCTGCGACGCGGTGGAAACCGCGGTTTCGATCTGCGCCTCGGTCAGCGAGGGCCGGCCGGCGGTGGGTGGCAGTTGGGTCGGGCGCGGCAGGGGGTACGCGTTCGGATCGGCCGGCGGGTTCGTCGGCTGCGGGCTGACGCTGGGCGGCGGCATGGTCTGCTCCGGCGGCTGGAGGGTCGGGCTGGTGCCGGTGCTCGGGTCGACAGGGCCGCCGCCCGGGGCCGCTCCCTCGGTGGAGGCGCAGGCGGCGGCCAGCAGGCTGACGGTGAGCAGGCCGGTGACGAGACGGATGCTGGTGATCCCCATGTGCCTCTGACCTCCCTGTGGTGTGGTGGTTTCGCTGCGGCGACGGATTCGTCGGTCTCCTGAGCCGGCGCTGCCACCGACCGGGCGTGGTGACGGGGTCAGCCGGCCAGGCCGACGGACCCCGTCATTGTCGTACGTCGATCAGGTGGTGTCAGATGGTCAGGAGGCGCGGGTTTCGATGGCCAGACCCCACAGCGGGGTGATCTGCGGGATCGGGCTGAACCAGGACTGGCTGCCGCCCTGGTCACCGTTGCAGCCGGAGTGGCTCTGGCTGTGGATGCCGTACGCCACCCGGTAGGTGGCCGAGCCCAGCCAGTACCAGCCGCCGCCGCTGTCGCCACCGCAGGCGTCGAGCCCGTCGACCCGGACCATGCCGCCGTCGTTGGTGCTGCCGATGATGCCGCAGCGGTTCGGGCCGTTCGGCGAGGTGTAGTTCGCGGCGAGGCAGACGGTCTCGCCGACCAGGAGGTAACCCATCGTCGGAGCCACGTAGTTCAGCGGCATGGTGCGGCTGCCCGACTCGATGTAGATCTCGCCGCCCGCGTCGTACTGGAACCAGGGGTTGTCGTTGCGGATGATGCCCGCGTCGAGCCCGCCGGACACGATCGCGCCGGTCATCGGGCCGATAGCCTGGGCGCCGGTGCTCCAGGTGCCGCCGCCGCTGTTGCAGTGGCCGGCGGTGTAGGAGTAGCGCTGCCCGGCCGAGGTACGCGCGGTGAAGCCGACCGAGCAGATCGGGCTGCCGTTGTACTTCAGGATGGCACCGGCCCGGATGGTCCAGTCGCAGTCCAGCCGGGAAGTGCAGCCGGCGTCCAGCTCGCGCTTGAGGTTCGAGCCGGTGACGACGGCAACGCCGGCCGGTACGCCCTGCGCCTTGACCGCGCTGACACTCTCGCCCGATACGGCCAGCGTCACGGTGTTGCTCTTGACGTCGATGCCGACCAAGCCGTTGCTGGCCTTGGCCACGCTGTTGCCCTGAAGGGACGTGGCCAGCCGCTCCAGATCCGCCCAGGAACGCTTCACCACGTGCGCCTCGGCGCGGATGCCGAGCTTCTGCGCCGTCTTCAGCGCCTCGGCCGCGGCGGCCGGGCTGGTCAGCGACAGGTGCATCACGCCGGACGGCGCGTCGAACCAGGAACCACCGTACGCGGCGTTGGCGGAGACCTGCACCTGCAGGTTCTTGCGGGTCAGCTGCTGGTCGAACGCTGCCCGGGCAGCGGCCTCGGACATCTGGGGGTAGGCCGTGCGGTACGCGGCGATCGCCGAGGCAACAGCCTTGTCGTCCGTTGCCGACGCGGTCGCCGGCTTCGCCGTCACCGTGTTCGCCTGAACGGGCGCGGTGAAGACCGCGCTGGCGATCAGGACCGCCGCCGTGACGAGCGCCGGCAGCCGGATTGCCCTGGTGGTCATGAACCCTCCTCATCGGATCCCGCCAGGCTGCATGCCTGGCCGGAAACAGAATTGCACGACGGTTATTGATGCCAATCAAAGCGACGTATTGCTGACAGCGAATTCGTGGTATGTATTGCCAAGCGAATTCTGAACTGTCCTGTCATGGCTTGATGGCTGTCGGACGAAACCCCCGACTCGCGTACGATTTGGCGCGATGGTCCGAACGTGCTACTGCCTACTGGCTGGTTGACTCGACCCGTCCTCGGGTTCCGGGCGGTCTGGTCGCCGGGCCCGTCCCGAACGATCACTCAGGGCTTGTTGCCTGGTCAGCGGAGTATTGCGATCGTTTCAGCGACCCGGGTCGGCTCCTGTTCGTCGCTGGTCAGCGACCCCGTGCCTTGGTGCGAATGGAGTGGATTCCGCCGAGTGTCGCTGCTGCCGGTGCTTTCGCTGTGTTTCATGCGGATTAACCGGCGCTGCTCCGGCTCCGCCAGCTGACGCCGGATCTTCGGTCCCCCGAGTTCGAGTACGAGTGCGGATGCGCCGGGCAGCGAAGCCGTGGCAGGTTCCTGGAAATGCTCTTTCGGTACGGACGCCGAATACTGCCGACTTTCCGACCGACGGGTACGGGGTGCCGGTTCGATCGAGCCGGCACCCCGTTTCCCGTTCCTGCTACTTCAGCTTGTCGCGCTACTTCAGCTTGTACGCGCGGATCACCTGCTGGGTGACGGTGTCACCGGCCGAGTCGGTCGCCTTGGCGCGCAGCGACACGTACTTCGCCCCGCCGGGGTGCCGTACGCTCGCCACCCAGCCGGACTTCGTCGACCGGACCTCCGCGTCCCGCCAGGTACGCCCGTCGTCGTACGAGACCTCCACGGTCAGCCGCCGCACCTGCGCACCCGGCGCACCGGGCTGCCGCTGCACGTTCACCGGGATGTCGAACGCCCTGCCCGCCGGAGCCGCGTTGCCCGCGTCGAGCTTCGGCGCGTACCGGATCGCCATTGCCGGCAGCTTGACGAACTCGTCGCCCGGCACCTGCCCGGAGCGGAACGTCCACGCCGCCTCGGTCGAGGTGGCCAGGTCCGAGACGTCCCGGGTCGCCGACGTGGTCAACCGGTAGTCGGCCGGGCCGCTCGGCACGTCGAAGAAGCCGACGCCCGCGACCGGGCTTTCGCCGACCAGGGTGCCGTTGCGGTAGAGCGCGGTCCGCTCGGTGGTGGCGACCGAGATGCCCGGGTGTCCGGTGGCATCGTCGAAGAGCTGTAACCCCACCAGAATCTGGTTTCCCTGCCGTGTGATGCCCAGATCGGACGAATTGGTCTCCTGGAAGGACGGACCGAACGGTGCGTCATTCCACACCTCCTGGTAGCTGCGACCCGCCTGGTACGTCACCGTCGACGTCAGCTGCGTCTGCACATCCAGCAACCCGTCAGCGTCCGGCACGCCGAGGCGCAGCAACGTGGTCCAGCCCACCCCGCCGTCGGTGTTGACGTACTCGACCCGCTTGGCCGGCAAGGTGATCACCGAAGGCATGCCCAAGCTGCCGATGTGGTGTTGATGGACCGCAATCAGGTACCGCTCGGCCCTCTGTCCAGGCAGTGTCGTGCCCCGGAGATCCGGCTTGACGGTGGCCAGGTCCCGATCGTGGTAGTGGCGCACGTAGCCACTCGGAAGCCGACCGTCGATGAGTTCGCTGAGTGCGTAGAAGTAGGGGCTGTTGCTGAACAGACCGTCGGCTCCGGGCTTCGCCCACTGGCTGGAGATCACCGTCTTGTACTCCTCGTAGGGGCTCCCGTCGCCGACCTGGGCGATGGTGAGGTCGTCGAAGCTGGAGGAGGAGGTGCCGAGGACGAAGGTGGCGTCGGGCAGCACCCAGGCACCCATGACCGCGGCCAGGATCGGTGCGGCGGACCGTTCGGGCACGGTCACCCGGATCGGCCGTGCCTCGCGCGCGTCGAGGACGAGGGTCGTCTCCCGGTCGAGGCGCAGCTCCGGCTGCACCAGCGTGGCCACCGCCTCGGGTTTGTCGGGCGAGACGTCGATCCAGCTCATCAACCCGTAGCGTCCCTTGGGCAGGCGAGCCGTGACGGTGCCGTCCGCGTCGTAGAGGATGTCGGTGGAGTAGCTCTCGAACCCGACCAGGATGGTGTCGTACGACGTGGCCGGGGTGCCGGCCTGGTTGACATGGGTGAGTGTCAGGTCGTAGCTTTCGCCCTCCTTGCTGACCCCGACGGGGGTGTTGACCACGGTCGAGCCGGCGGTGGCGACGAGCTGGCCGGACCAGTAGCCGTCCGCGCTGGCGACCCTGGTGTCGGTGGTCACGGTGACCGCCGCCTGACCGCCGGCCGGCACGGTCACCCGGTCCGCCCCGACGGCGAAGAGACCGGCCGGTGCGACCGCGCCCTCCGGTCCGATGACCCGCAGGTTCAGCTCCAGGTTCAGATCGGTCGGACCGGGGTTGCGGTAGGTGACGGTCCGGGTGACCGGGACGTCGTCCGCGTGCGGCCAGATGGTGCGACCGAACGAGAGACTGGCCGGGTCGGTGGT